>NZ_VLKF01000001.1:2707094-3007882 GCF_007994135.1 Modestobacter roseus | reverse complement strand
GCTGGTCGACCTGGACGCGATCGCGGCGAACACCGCGGTGCTGCGCGAGCGGGTCGGCCGGCCGCTGATGGCCGTGGTGAAGGCCGACGGGTACGGCCACGGGCTGGTCCCGGCCGCCCGCGCCGCGCTCGCCGGCGGGGCCGACGCCCTCGGGGTGACGGTGCTGGAGGAGGCGCTCGCGCTGCGCGCGGCCGGCGTCACCGCACCGCTGCTGTCCTGGCAGCACGCGCCGGGGGAGGACTACGCCGCCGCGCTGGCCGCCGACGTCGAGCTCTCGGTCAACGCCGAGTGGGCGCTGGCGGAGGTGGTCGACGCCGCCCGGGCCGCCGGCCGCACCGCCCGGGTGCAGCTGTTCGCCGACACCGGGCTGTCCCGGGAGGGCGCCACCCCCGAGGCCTGGCCCGGGCTGGTGGCGGCCGCGGCGCGCGCGCAGGTCGACGGCGAGCTCGCCGTCACGGGCCTGTGGAGCCACCTGGCCTACGCCGACGCCCCGACGCACCCGACGATCGGCCGGCAGGTGGCGGTCTTCGAGGAGGCCGTGGCGCTCGCCCGGGCGGCCGGTCTCACCGACGCCCGCCGGCACCTGGCGAACTCCGCGGCGACCATCGCGCTGCCGGGGACGTGGTTCGACATGGTCCGGCCCGGCGTCGCGGTCTACGGGCTGGACCCGCTGGGCGGCGACCCGGCGCAGTACGGGCTGCGCCCGGCGATGACCGTGCGCGCCCGGGTCGCGCTGACCAAGCGGGTGCCCGCGGGCTCGGGCGTCTCCTACGGCCACACCTACGCCACCGCCGGGGAGACGACGCTCGCCCTGGTCCCGGTCGGGTACGCCGACGGGGTGCCGCGGGCCGCGGGCAACCGCGCCCCGGTGCTGGCCGCGGGCGCGCACCGCACCATCGCCGGCCGGGTGTGCATGGACCAGTTCGTGCTCGACGTCGGTGACGACCCGGTGGCCCCCGGCGACCACGTCGTCCTGTGGGGCCCGGGAGACGGTGGCGAGCCGACGGCGCAGGACTGGGCCGACGCCCTGGACACCATCCACTACGAGCTGGTCACCCGGGTCGGCGGCCGGTTCACCCGCCGGTACGTCGGCACGGCCGGGGCGGTCTGATGCCCGCCGCCGAACGACACCGCCCGCACCTGCCCAACGGCCGCACGGTCGGCCTGGTCGGTGCGGTGCTGGGGCTGGCCGCCGCGGGCACGGCCGTGGGGATCACGGCCGCCCGGGCCGCGACGGCCCGGGTGCGCGCCGAGCGGCTGGCCGGTCAGGTCCCCGACGTCGAGCAGGAGACCTGGCAGCAGCTGCGCGAGGAGGACCCCCTCGGGCTGGGCCGGCGGGAGGCCGACCGGACGACGACGGTCGAGGCCGACGACGGCTGCCGGCTGGCAGTGGAGGAGGTCGGCCCGCTCGACGCGCCGCTGACCGTGGTCTTCGTGCACGGCTACGCGCTGTCGATGCACTCCTGGACGTTCCAGCGCCGCGACCTCGGCGCACGGCTGGCCACCGCCAACGGGCACCGGCCGGCCGCCCGGCTGGTCTTCTACGACCAGCGCGGCCACGGCTCCTCCGGCCGGGGCGACGCCGCGCACGCCACCATCGAGCAGCTCGGCGCGGACCTGGAGGCGGTGCTCACCGCCCGGGTGCCGCGCGGGCCGGTGGTGCTCGTCGGCCACTCGATGGGCGGGATGTCCGTGCTGGCGTTCGCCCGGCGCCGCCCGGAGCTCTTCGGTGACCGGGTGGTGGGTGCCGCGCTGGTGTCCACCTCCAGCGGCAACCTCGGCCAGCTGGACTTCGGGCTGCCGCACCTGCTCACCCGGGTGCGGGCCGCGGTGCTGCCCGTGGCCGCCTGGACCGCGCGCCGCCGCCCGGGCATCGCCGAGCACACCCGCCGGCTGGCCCAGGACGTCGTCTCCGCGGCGACCCGTGCGCTGTCGTTCTCCTCCACCGACGTCCCCCCGGAGCTGGGCCACTACGTGGACGCGATGATCGCCGGCACCCCGGTCGACGTGATCGCGGAGTTCTACCCGGCCCTGGTGCGGCTGGACCAGAGCGGGGCCATCGAGCCGCTGCGCCGGGTGCCCGTGCTGGTGCTCACCGGCGACACCGACCGGATGATCCCCTCCGCGCACAGCGAGCTGATCGTGCAGGAGCTGGGGCACGACGAGCACGGCGCGGACTTCGTCGTCGTCCCGGACGCGGGACACCTGGTGCTCCTCGAGCACCCCGAGCAGGTCACCGACGCGCTGACCGAGCTGCTGCGCCGGGTGGACGCCGAGCGAGGGTCCCGCCGCGGGTGACCGCTCCGGCCCGGTCATAGGGTGCGGGCGTGGCCGCCCCCCGACCGCCCGCACCTCGACCGCCCGAACCTCGACCGCACCGTCCGGACGCGGGCGCCGACGAGGTGGCCCGCACCGCAGCCGCGGCCGCCGACTGGGCGGCGCTGGCCGGGGTCGCCCGCTCGTGCGTGGCCTGCCCGGAGCTCGCCGCCACCCGGCAGCACGTCGTCGTCGGGGACGTGCCCACCGGCGGCCGCCCGCGGCTGGTGATCGTGGGGGAGGCCCCGGGCGCCACCGAGGACGAGACCGGCCGGCCGTTCGTCGGCCGGAGCGGTGCGTTGCTGGACCAGCTGCTCGGCGAGGCCGGGCTCGCCCGGGCCGAGGTGGCGGTGCTCAACATCGTCAAGTGCCGGCCGCCGGGCAACCGCACCCCGAAGGCCCCGGAGGTGGCCCGGTGCAGCGGCTGGCTGCGCCGCCAGCTGGAGCTGCTCGACGCCCGGGTGGTGGTGGCGCTGGGGCTCTCCTCGGCGAAGTGGTTCCTCGGCCCGCGCACCGTGCTCGGTCAGGTGCGCGGCCGGGCGCACGACGTCGACGGGCGCGCGGTCTGGGTCACCTACCACCCGTCGGCGGCGATCCGGTTCGGCCCGAACGGCGCCCCGCGCGCCGCCCTCGCCGCCGACCTGCGCGCCGTGGCGGGCGCGCTGTGAACCGCCAGCACGAGCTGCGCACCGTCGCCGACACCCAGGCCTTCGGCCGCGAGCTGGCCGGGCTGCTGCGCGCCGGTGACCTGGTGGTGCTCGCCGGGCCGCTGGGCGCGGGCAAGACCGCGCTCACCCAGGGCATCGGCGCTGGGCTGGGCGTGCGCGGCCCGGTGACCTCCCCGACGTTCGTGCTGGCCCGGGTGCACCGCGGCGGCCGGGTGCCGCTGGTGCACGTCGACGCCTACCGGCTGTCCGGCATGGCCGACGTCGACGACCTGGACCTGGACGCCACCACCGACGAGGCGGTCACCGTCGTCGAGTGGGGCCACGGCCTGGTCGAGCAGCTGGCCGACGAGCACCTCGTCGTCGAGCTGGACCGGCGGGACGACGACGTGCGCACCGCCCGGCTGGTGCCGGTGGGCCCCGGCTGGGAGCAGCGGCTCACCGAGCGCTGACCGCGGCGAACTACGCTCGTCGGTCGTGCTGGTCCTCGCGCTCGACACCGCCACCCCGACCCTCGTCGTCGGTCTGGCCCGGTCGACGGCGGACGACGGCGTCACCGTGCTCGCCGAGCGCGCCGTCGCCTCGGGCAACCGGCACGCCGAGCTGCTCACCCCCGCCGTCCGCGAGGTGCTCGCCGAGGCCGGGGTCGCGATGCGCGAGCTGGACGCGGTCGTCGTCGGCCTGGGGCCGGGCCCGTTCACCGGGCTGCGCGTCGGCGTGGTCACCGCCGCGGCGCTCGGCGACGCACGGGGCCTGCCGGTGCACGGGGTCTGCTCGCTGGACGCCGTCGGCGACGGCGCCCGCTCGGTGGTCACCGACGCCCGGCGCAAGGAGGTCCACTGGGCCACCTACGACGCGACGGGTGCGCGGACGGCGGGTCCCGGGGTGGACCGGCCCGAGGACGCCCCGGTCACCGACCCGGTGGTGGGCGACGTCCGCTTCGCCGAGCGGCTGGGCCGCGACGTCGCCGCCGCCGAGGTGACCACCGCCGGGTTGCTGCGCGCCGCCGCCCCGCTCTTCGGTCGGCCGCCGGCACCGCTGGAGCCGCTGTACCTCCGCCGTCCCGACGCCGTGCCGTCGGTGACCCGGAAGCCGGTGAGCCAGTGAGCGTGCGGCTGCGCGCCATGACCGTCGCCGACCTGCCCCGGGTGATGGAGCTGGAGGAGGAGCTCTTCGCCCCGGACACCTGGACCGAGTGGATGTACCGCGACGAGCTCGCCCGCCCCGGCACCCGCCGCTACCTGGTCGCCGTCGACCCCGACGACCGCGTGGTCGGGTACGCCGGGCTGATCGCCTACGCCGACGAGGCGCACATCGCCACGATCGGGGTCACCGGCGCGCGGCAGGGGGAGGGGATCGGGGCGCTGCTGCTGGACACCCTGCTGGCCGAGGCCGACCGGCGCCCCACCCCGGTGCTGCTGGAGGTGCGCGCCGACGACGCGGCCACCCAGGCCTTCTACGCCCGCCGCGGCTTCGCCGAGATCGGCCGGCGGCCGCACTACTACCCGCTCAGCGGGGCCGACGCCGTCGTCATGAGCAGGGAGGTGCGGTCATGAGCCAGCCGCTGGTGCTGGGGTTCGAGACCTCGTGCGACGAGACCGGGATCGGCCTGGTGCGCGGGCAGACGCTGCTGTCCGATGCGCTGGCCACGAGCATGGCCGAGCACGAGCGCTTCGGCGGCGTCGTCCCGGAGATCGCCTCCCGCGCGCACCTGGAGGCGATGGTCCCCACGGTGCACCGGGCGCTGGCCGACGCCGGGGTCTCCCTGGACGACGTCGACGCCGTCGCGGTGACGGCGGGACCGGGCCTGACCGGCGCGCTGCTGGTCGGGGTCGCGGCCGCCAAGGCCTACGCGCTCGCCCTGGACGTGCCGCTCTACGGGGTCAACCACCTCGCCGCGCACGTCGCCGTCGACGAGCTCGAGCACGGCCGGCTGGCCGAGCCGTCGCTGGCGATGCTGGTCTCCGGCGGGCACAGCTCGCTGCTGCTGGTGCCCGACCTGACCCAGGACGTGCAGGAGCTGGGCCGCACCATCGACGATGCCGCCGGCGAGGCGTTCGACAAGGTGGCCCGGGTGCTCGGGCTGCCCTTCCCCGGCGGCCCGCCGATCGACCGCGCGGCCCGGGACGGCGACCCGGCGTCAATCGCGTTCCCGCGGGGCCTCACCGGCCAGCGGGACGCCGCCTACGACTTCTCCTTCTCCGGCCTGAAGACGGCGGTCGCCCGCTGGGTGGAGGCCCGCGAGCGCGCCGGTGAGCCGGTGCCGGTGGCCGACGTCGCCGCCGCCTTCCAGGAGGCGGTGGTCGACGTGCTCACCGCGAAGGCGGTGCGGGCCTGTCGGGACCACGGCGTCGACCACCTGGTCATCGGCGGGGGAGTCGCGGCCAACTCGCGGCTGCGCGCCCTGGCCCAGGAGCGCTGCGACGCGGCGGGCATCGTGCTGCGGGTGCCCAGCCGCCGGCTGTGCACCGACAACGGCGCGATGGTGGCCGCGCTCGGCTCCCGGCTCGTCGAGGCCGGGGTCACCGCCTCGCAGGTCGACCTGGGCGCGGACAGCTCGCTGCCGATCGAGGTCGTCAGCCGCTGACCCGCCCGAACCCCGGTGCACGACCCGGCTCACGTACCAGCGGCCGACGCCGATGCTCCCCGCAGCTGAGTGCGTCGGACGGGCCCGCGGGCCCGGGCGGGAGTGGTGGCCGTGGTCCAGCGGATGAGGCTGCACCGTCGCCCGGCTCCCGACGCCGTCTCCCGGTGGTGGCCCGCGTCGCCGACGACGCCGGACGGCTGGCGATCGAGCTGGTCGACGTCAGCGTCGACGTCCTCTCCGGCGCGGTGGCCGGTCAGGCCGAGACCTTCGGCCGGTTCGCAGGAGGCGGTGCGCGAATCGCCGGCCGCCATCCACTCGCTGGTCGGTTGGGTCGCCTCGGTCGGCGGGGAGCTGGCCGCCACCCGCAGCGCGCTGCCGGAGATCGCCGCCACCGCCGCCCAGGGCACCGCCTTCGCCGAGCGCACCCATGTGCTGGCGCTCGACGCCCGGATCGAGCCCGCCCGCTCCGGCGCGGCCGGCAAGGGCTCACCGTCATCGCCGACAACGTGCGGCAGCTGGCCGCCGCCCGGTTTCGAGGAGGCCCTCGCCGGCGGGGCGGTCAGCCTGGGCGACCTGTTCGACACCGACTGCCGGCCGGTGCGCGGCTCGGACCCGCTGCAGCACACCACCCGGTTCACCGCGGCCGATCCTGGCGCGCGACCGGCACTGGCGCGGGCTGCGGCTGGCCTACCGGGCCTGAGCCGGCTCGCAGACCAGGACGGTGGGGGCGCCGGCCACCCGGGTGACGACGACGACCGCCGTCCCGCTGCCCGGGCCGCGCAGCTGCCGCGCCAGCGTCTCGGGCTCGATCGCCGAACCGCGCTTCTTCACCGTGACCCGGCCGACGCCGCGGGCGCGCAGCAGGGCCCTGAGCTTCTTGAGGTTGAACGGGAGCACCTCGGCCACCCGGTACGACGACACCCAGGGGGAGTCGGCTGCCGCGTCGGAGGTGAGGTAGGCGATCGTCGGGTCCACGAGGCTGCCGTCCAGCTGCTCGGCGACCAGGGCGACGAGGCCGGAGCGGATCACCGCCGGGTCCGGCTCGTGCAGCCAGGCGCGCACCCCGGCCACCGGGGCGAGCCCGGGGTCGGCGTCGGCGGTCAGCTCGGCCACCGAGCCGTCGGGCCGCAGCTGGGCGGCGCGACGCCACGCGGCCGACACCCCGCGGCCCCACAGCAGCGCCTCGACGATCGACCCGCCGGCGGAGACCCACTCGGCCTCGACCCCCGGTGGCACCCGGTCGTGGTCGAGCCCCGGCGCCACCTTCACCACGCAGGTGGGCAGCACGTCGAGCAGCCGGGACACCGTCGACCAGGGGGGTGACCAGCGGTCGGGGTCCAGCAGCCGCCGTCCGCCGGCCCGCCGTGCCGGGTCCAGCAAGGCGGCGGCGCACCCGGCCACCCGTCCGCCGGTCGCCGGGCCATCGGGGATCGCGGCCACCAGGTCGACGACGTCGGCGGCACGCACCTGCACGCGGTCGGCCAGCCCCAGCGCCGCGGTGTTGAACGCGGTGAGCTCCCGGGCGACCGGGTCCCGGTCGACGGCGACCACCCGGGCGCCTGCCCGGGCCAGCGCGATCGTGTCGGTGCCGGCGGCGCAGCCCAGGTCGGCGACGGCGGTGGCCCCGCCGGCGAGCAGCCGGTGCGCCCTCCGGGTGGCCAGCACCGGGCGGCCGGCCTGCTCCAGGGTGTCGCCGGTGAACAGCAGCCGGTCGGCGTCGGCGCCGAAGACGGCCCGGGCGCGGGCACGCTGGCGAGCGAACCCCCAGGCCGGACCGGCCAGGTCCACGCCCACCTCGGCGCGCAACCGGGTCAGCGCGGCGACGGCGTCGACCCCCTCGGCCAGCAGGGCGGCGGCCCGGTCCAGGGCCGCGGCTCCGGCCGGGGTGGCGACGTCGCGGAGCTGGCGCACCGTCTCGGTGGCCTCATCGCCGGACGGGTCGCCGGACTCGGCCGCCGGGTGCGTGCTGGACACGGCCACCAGCCTGGCCCACGGCCCTGTCGCCCGGGCGGGCGACCCGGTTGAGTGGCTGGCACTCACGTGGGTAGAGTGCCAACGACACGGCCGGTGGCTGACCCCCGCGACGGCAGCTCCCGCGACTCCGTGCCACAGCATCTGCACCACCGCACCACCTACCCGAGTACCCGTCCGACACCGAAGGGGGCGTCACGACGTGACGACCGCTACCAAGGTCAACATCAAGCCGCTCGAGGACCGCGTGGTCGTCCAGGCCAACGAGGCCGAGACCACCACCGCCTCCGGTCTGGTCATCCCGGACACCGCCAAGGAGAAGCCCCAGGAGGGCACCGTCGTCGCCGTCGGCCCCGGCCGCGTCGACGACAACGGCAACCGGGTCCCGCTCGACGTGAACGTCGGCGACGTGGTCATCTACTCGAAGTACGGCGGCACCGAGGTGCGCTACGGCGGCGAGGACTACCTCGTGCTGTCCGCGCGCGACCTGCTCGCCGTCGTGGAGAAGTGACCTCACCTCTCCCCGCGCACTGACCCACAGCGCGCACGCACTGCACGACACCGCCCCGGCGACCCGAGACACCGGGTCCCGGGGCGGTCGTCGTCTGCCCGGTTCTCCCCTGCAGCACCCTGAGAGAGGTCTGGCAATGGCCAAGATCATCCTGTTCGACGAGGACGCCCGGCGCGCCCTCGAGCGCGGCGTCGACAAGCTCGCCGACGCCGTCAAGGTCACCCTCGGCCCCCGCGGCCGCAACGTGGTGATCGACAAGAGCTTCGGCGCCCCCACGATCACCAACGACGGCGTCACGATCGCCCGCGAGATCGACCTCGAGGACCCCTACGAGAACCTCGGCGCCCAGCTCGCGAAGAACGTCGCCACCAAGACCAACGACGTCGCCGGTGACGGCACCACCACCGCCACCGTGCTGGCCCAGGCGCTGGTGCACGAGGGCATGCGCAACGTCGCGGCCGGGGCCAACCCGATGGCGCTGGGCCGCGGCATGCGCGCGGCCGTCGACGCCGTGCACGCGGCGCTGGACGCGGTCGCGATCCCGGTCGACGACCGGGGCGCCATCGCCGAGGTCGCCACCATCTCCGCCCAGGACGCCACGGTCGGCGACCTGATCGGCGAGGCGATGGAGCGGGTCGGCAAGGACGGCGTCATCACCGTCGAGGAGGCCAGTGGCATGACCACCGACCTCGACGTCACCGAGGGCGTCCAGTTCGACAAGGGCTACCTGTCGCCGTACTTCGTCACCGACACCGAGGAGCAGGAGGCCGTCCTCGAGGACGCCCTCGTGCTCCTCGTGCAGGGCAAGATCAGCGCGCTGGCCGACCTGCTGCCGCTGCTGGAGAAGGTGCTCTCGACCGGCGGCCGCCCGCTGCTGATCGTCGCCGAGGACGTCGAGGGCGAGGCGCTGTCCACCCTGGTGGTCAACTCCATCCGCAAGACCGTCAAGGTCGTCGCGGTGAAGTCGCCCTTCTTCGGCGACCGGCGCAAGGCGTTCATGGCCGACCTCGCCGTCGTCACCGGTGGCCAGGTCGTCAGCGAGGACGTCGGCCTGTCCCTGGACGGCGTCGGCCTGGAGGTGCTGGGCACCGCCCGCCGGGTCACCGTCACCAAGGACGACACCACGCTGGTCGACGGCGGCGGCACCTCCGAGGGCATCGCCGACCGGGTCGCCCAGATCCGCAAGGAGATCGAGGCGACCGACTCCGACTGGGACCGCGAGAAGCTCCAGGAGCGGCTGGCCAAGCTGGCCGGCGGCGTCGCGGTCATCCGGGTCGGTGCGGCCACCGAGGTCGAGATGAAGGAGAAGAAGCACCGGATCGAGGACGCCATCGCCGCCACCCGCGCCGGGGTGGAGGAGGGCGTCGTCCCCGGTGGTGGCTCCGCGCTGGTGCACGCCGCCACCGCGATCGACGGGCTGCAGCTCGACGGTGACGAGCTCACCGGCGCCCGGTCGGTGCGCACGGCGCTCGACGCCCCGCTGTCGCTGATCGCCGCCAACGCCGGCTTCGAGGGCCCTGTCGTCGTCGGCAAGGTGCGGGAGGCCGGTGCCGGTCAGGGCTTCAACGCCGCGACCGGCGAGTACGGCGACCTGGCCGCCCAGGGCGTCATCGACCCGGTCAAGGTCACCAAGGCCGCGCTGGGTCACGCCGCCTCCATCGCGGCGATGGTGCTCACCACCGACTCCGCGATCGTGGAGAAGCCCGCCGAGGAGGAGGCCGCCGCCGGCGGCCACCACACCCACGGCCACTCGCACGGCCACGGGCACAGCCACTGACGAAGGGCCGCCGGCCGGGAGACGAGTCCCGGCCGGCGGTCCCGGTGAACGCCGAGAGGGCCGGTCCGACGTGCTGTCGGACCGGCCCTCTCGGCGTTCGTGGGCGGGGGGGTCTCCCGCCCGGCGGTGCAGACCCCGGTGCTCAGACCCCGGCGGCGATGGCCGCGGGCTCGGCGGCGATCAGCCGGGCCCGCTCCTCCTCGCTCATGCCGCCCCAGACCCCGTAGGGCTCGCGGACGGCGAGCGCGTGCTTGAGGCACGCGTCGATCACGGGGCACGTTCCGCAGACGGCCTTGGCGGCGGCCTGACGGCGCGCACGCGCCGGGCCGCGCTCACCGTCCGGGTGGAAGAACAGCGACGTGCTCTCTCCCCGGCAGGCGCCGTGCAACTGCCAGTCCCAGACCTCGGCGACGGGGTTGGGCAGTCGGCGGATGTCGGCCATTGGACCTCCTCGGCTCGGATGCACCGGGGGGTCTGCCCGGTCACGGAGCAGCGGGTGCCCCCGCGCAGCAGGCGGCAAACACCGCTGATCACGTTTCGTCGTGCGAGATCTGCCGGGATGTGCATCGCGTCGTCGCCGATGGCCGCCGTCCGCCCGGCTCTCACCCCCGGGGGTGACGGGCGCTGTTGCCCCGTCACCCGGGCGATCAAGGTGGTGACAGGGAGTGCCGACCACCGGGGTGGGGGACACCCCGACACCCGTCCGGGGGTCGGAGGTGGCGGCGCCCCCGGGAGCGGGGCGCACCCCGTTCCCGACCATCGGCCGGGCGCTCGCCCGGACCGGTACGCACCGGCTCCCCGCCGGCGCAGAACGGGAGCACGCGGTGATCGAGGACAGGATGCGCAGCAACGGGAGCGCAGGTGCCGTGGTCTGGGTGTTCGACGAGCGCCGACGGGTGCGCGACGAGGTCGCCGCCCGGCTCCTCGCCCTGCCGTTCGTCAGCCGGGTCGAGGCGGTCGGTGACCCGGCCTCGCTGATGGCGCGGCTGGACAACCGGCTGCCCGACGTCCTGCTCGTCGGCACCCAGCGGGCCACCGACAGCGGCCTCTCGGTCGCCACCCAGGTGCTGCGCTCGCACCCCGCGCTGCGCGTGCTGGTGCTCGGCGCCCCCGACGACGCGGACTCCGTGCGGGCCGCGGTGGCCGCCGGTGCCCGCGGGTACCTCCGGTGGGACGCCAGCCCGCTGGAGCTCGGCCTGGGGCTCTCCCGGACCGGCATGCGCAACGAGCCCGGCCGCCCGCCGTCGCTGGCCCCTGCGCCCCGCTCGGCGCACCAGGTGATGGCCGGCGCCGGTGGCCCGTCGTCCGGGCCGTCCTGGGGCGGGGCGACCCCGCTGGCCGGGCTGGCCCCCACGACCGTCCGCTCGACGGTCCCCGAGACCCCCGCCGTCGCGCTGTCGATGCGGGAGATGCAGGTGCTCACCGGCATGAGCCAGGGCAAGAGCAACGCCCAGATCGGCCGGGAGCTCTACCTGTCCGAGGACACCATCAAGACCCACGCCCGGCGGCTGTTCCGCAAGCTGGGCGCCAAGGACCGCGCCGAGGCGGTGGCCACCGGCTTCCGCCGCGGCATGATGAGTTGACGAGTGACATCGCGATCCTCCGGATCGCACCGCGGCCACGAGCCGTCCCCTGCGGCCGCTGAGCCGTTCCCGCCGTTCCGGCGGGGACCCTCCGGGCCCGCCACCGGACCAGCGACGTCCTGACGGACGGAGATCCGTAGCAGCAGTGTGGTGACCGGCTCCCGGTCACCACACTGCTGCGTCCCGCTATTCCTCGCGGGCGTGCCGGCCGCCGGTGCCGTGGCGGCCGGTCGGCTCCTCGCGCTCGGCGAGCGCCGCGATCCCGTCGGCGTAGCCGCTGGCGTAGTCCCAGCTGACGTAGTCGTCCGGGTCCGGGTCGAAGGGCGGCTCGTGCCGGCCGGTCTGCCCCTCGTCGAGCAGCTGGCGGAGGTTGGCCTGCATCAGCGCCCAGTCGACGTGGTGCTCCTCCTGGCAGTCGGGGCAGTCCACCACGATGCCCTTGACGCCGGTGGGCTCCAGCAGGGTGCGGAAGACCTCCAGCTCGGCGAGGTCGTCGAGCACCCCCGCCCGCTCCTCCATGGTCAGCGGCGGGTGCCCCGGCCCGCCGTCGGGGTCGCGCCCGAACTCCCCGCCGAAGTCACCGCTGAAGTCACGGTCGCGGTCGGCGAACCCGTCAGCTGCGTCGTCCCACGCGTCCACGTGTCCTCCTCGCCGGTACCTGCTGCCGTCGCCGGGCCGGTACCCGCTGGTGACCAGCGGGGGCGGCGTCCGACGGACCACGGTAACGGGGGATCGGTGTGCCTGGGGCCTCCGCCTACGATCGACGTGGTCCCCCTGCGCCGTCGGCGGCGCTCCACCACCAACTCCGAGAGGGTGGCGACACGTGCAGCCCGATGAGCACCGTCCCGAACTGCCGGCCAAGTTCGCTCCGCTGGGGCTGACCTACGACGACGTCCTCCTCGTCCCCGGGCCCTCGGACATCGTCCCCACCGACGTCGACACCAGCACCCGGCTGACCCGCGGCATCCGGCTGGCCATCCCGCTGGTCTCCTCCGCGATGGACACCGTGACCGAGTCGCGGATGGCGATCGCCATGGCCCGCGCCGGGGGCATCGGCATCCTGCACCGCAACCTCGCCGCCGAGGACCAGGCCGGCCAGGTCGACCTGGTGAAGCGCTCCGAGGCCGGCATGGTCACCAACCCGGTCACCTGCCTCCCGGAGAACACCCTGGCCGAGGTCGACGCCCTCTCGGGCCGGTACCGGATCTCCGGCGCCCCCGTGGTCGACGCCGACGGCGTGCTGGTCGGCATGGTCACCAACCGGGACATGCGCTTCGAGACTGACCAGCACCGGCTCGTCCGCGACGTGATGACGCCGATGCCGCTGGTCACCGCGCCCGTCGGCGTCGACCCGGACGAGGCGCTGGCGCTGCTCAAGCAGCACAAGATCGAGAAGCTGCCGCTGGTCGACGCCGCCGGCCGGCTGCGCGGGCTGATCACCGTCAAGGACTTCGTCAAGCGCGACCAGTACCCCCACGCGACCAAGGACGTCGACGGCCGGCTGTCGGTCGGCGCGGCGCTCGGCGTCGGCGAGGACGCCTACAAGCGCGCCGGCCTGCTGGTGGACGCCGGGGTCGACGTGCTCGTCGTCGACACCGCGCACGGGCACCAGCGCGCGGTGCTGGAGATGGTCGCCCGGGTGAAGAAGGACTTCGCGAACGTCGGGCACGGCGTGCAGGTCGTCGGCGGCAACATCGCCACCCGGGCCGGCGCCCAGGCGCTCATCGACGCCGGCGTGGACGCGGTCAAGGTCGGCGTCGGCCCCGGCTCGATCTGCACGACCCGGGTGGTGGCCGGCGTGGGCGTCCCGCAGGTCACCGCGATCTACGAGGCCGCGCTCGCCGCGCGCCCGGCCGGTGTCCCGGTCATCGCCGACGGCGGCCTGCAGTACTCCGGCGACATCGCCAAGGCGCTCGTCGCCGGCGCCGACACCGTGATGATCGGCGGCCTGTTCGCCGGCGTCGAGGAGGCACCGGGCGAGCTGGTCTTCATGAACGGCAAGCAGTACAAGACCTACCGCGGCATGGGGTCGCTGGGCGCGATGCAGAAGCGCGGCAACCAGTCCTTCAGCCGCGACCGGTACTTCGCCGACGACGTCCTCTCCGACGACAAGCTCGTCCCCGAGGGCATCGAGGGCCAGGTCCCCTACCGTGGACCGCTGTCCGGGGTCGCCCACCAGCTGGTGGGCGGGCTCCGCGCCGGCATGGGCTACGCCGGTGCAGCCACCATCGCCGACCTGCAGGAGCACGGCCAGCTGACCCGGATCACCTCCGCCGGCCTGACCGAGAGCCACCCGCACGATATTCAGATGACCGTCGAAGCACCCAACTACCGAGGCCGGTGAACGGTGCGCACCCGCGCCATCCGTGAGAACGCCGTAGCCCCCAACCACCGAGGCCGCTGACCCCATGCCAGTACGCGACAACGTCGAGATCGGCCTGAACCGCTTCGCCCGCCGGGGCTACGACCTGGACGAGGTGTCGATCGTCCCCTCGCGGCGCACCCGCGACCACGACGACGTCTCCACCGCCTGGCAGATCGACGCCTTCCGGTTCGAGATGCCGCTGGTCACCAGCCCCAGCGACGCCGTGGTCAGCCCGGCCACCGCGATCGCCATCGGCCAGGCCGGCGGGCTCGGGGTGCTCAACGCGGAGGGGCTGTGGACCCGCTACGACGACCCCACCGACGTCTACCGCCGGCTGCGGGACGCCGCCGGCCCCGACAGCGGGCCGCCGACCGCGCTGCTGCAGGAGGTCTACGCCGAGCCGGTGAAGCCCGACCTGGTCTCCGCCCGGGTCAAGGAGCTGCGTGACTCCGGGGTGACGACGGCGGTGCGGGTCTCGCCGCAGCACACGCTGCAGCTCGCGCCGGCGATCCTCGCCGCGGGGGTGGACCTGCTGGTCATCCAGGGGACGATCGTCTCCGCCGAGCACGTGACGACGGCGGGGGAGGCGCTGAACCTCAAGGACTTCATCGCCGACCTCGACGTCCCGGTGATCGTCGGCGGCGCGGCCGACTACCAGACCGCGCTGCACCTGATGCGCACCGGCGCCGCCGGCGTGATCGTCGGCGTGGGTGCCGACAGCTGGTCCACCGCCGACGCCGTCATGGGCATCCGGGTGCCGCTGGCCAGCGCGATCGCCGACGCCGCCGCGGCCCGCCGCGACTACCTGGACGAGACCGGTGGCCGGTACGTGCACGTGATCGCCAACGGCCGGATCGAGACCAGCGGGGCGATCGCCCGCGCGCTGGCCTGCGGCGCCGACGCCGTCCAGCTGGGCGAGCCGCTGCGTGCGGCGAGCGAGGCGCCGGCCGGCGGCGTGTGGTGGGACTCGGTGGCCGCGCACCCGCGGCTGCCCCGGGGCGGTACCTCCGGCGTGGCCGAGCCGCGCGGCACGCTCGAGCAGCTGCTGCTCGGACCGGCCGAGGCCGCCGACGGGCGCACCAACCTCTTCGGCGCGCTGCGGCGGACGATGGCCAAGACCGGCTACCGGGACCTCAAGGAGTTCCAGCGGGTCGACCTCGTCCTCGGCGGCGGGCGCGACGACGCCGCCGGCCACCTGGCCGGCTGAGGGCGACGATGAGCAGCGGTGCGTCGCACATGGACTTCCCGACCGTCCTGGTCATCGACTTCGGCGCGCAGTACGCGCAGCTGATCGCGCGCCGGATCCGTGAGGCCGGCGTCTACTCCGAGCTCGTGGGCTCCGACGTCCCGGTCGAGGAGCTGCTGGCCCGCAAGCCGGCGGCGATCGTGCTCTCCGGTGGCCCGTCCAGCGTCTACGCCGAGGGTGCGCCGCAGGTCGACCCGGCGGTCTTCGAGGCCGGGGTGCCGGCCTTCGGCATCTGCTACGGCTTCCAGGCGATGGCGGCGAGCCTGGGCGGCACCGTCGCCCGCACCGGTGACCGGGAGTACGGCGGCACCCCCCTGACGGTCACCACGCCCGGCCGGCTCTTCGGCGCCGTGCCGAACGAGCAGTCGGTCTGGATGAGCCACGGCGACGCGGTCAGCGCGGCTCCGCCCGGGTTCACCGTCACCGCCACCTCGAGCGGCGCCCCGGTCGCGGCGTTCGAGGACGTCGACCGGCGGCTGGCCGGCGTGCAGTTCCACCCCGAGGTGAAGCACACCGCCCACGGGCAGACGGTGCTCGAGCACTTCCTGTTCGACATCGCCGGCCTCACGCCCAGCTGGACGATGGCCAACGTCGTCGACGAGCAGGTCGCGCTGATCCGCGAGCAGATCGGCGACCGGCGGGCCATCTGCGGGCTCTCCGGCGGGGTCGACTCCGCGGTGGCGGCGGCGCTGGTCCAGCGGGCCATCGGCGACCGGCTGACCTGCGTCTACGTCGACCACGGCCTGATGCGCGAGGGCGAGACCGAGCAGATCGAGCGGGACTTCGTCGCGGTCACCGGCGCCGACCTGCGGGTCGTCGACGCCAGCGAGCAGTTCCTCACCGCGCTGGCCGGGGTGAGCGACCCGGAGACCAAGCGGAAGATCATCGGCCGGGAGTTCATCCGGGTCTTCGAGCAGGCCGCCCTCGACGTGATCGCCGACGCCAAGGAGCACGGCGAGACCGTCGACTTCCTCGTGCAGGGCACGCTCTACCCCGACGTCGTGGAGTCCGGAGGCGGCACCGGTACGGCGAACATCAAGAGCCACCACAACGTCGGCGGGCTGCCCGAGGACCTCACCTTCACCCTGGTCGAGCCGCTGCGCACGCTGTTCAAGGACGAGGTGCGCGAGGTCGGTCGCCAGTTGGGCCTGCCCGACACCCTGGTGCAGCGCCAGCCGTTCCCCGGCCCGGGGCTGGGCATCCGGATCATCGGCGAGGTCACCCGGGAGCGGCTGGACGTGCTGCGCCAGGCCGACGCGATCGCCCGCGAGGAGCTGACCGCAGCATCGCTGGACACCGAGATCTGGCAGTGCCCGGTGGTGCTGCTGGCCGACGTCCGCTCGGTGGGCGTGCAGGGCGACGGGCGCACCTACGGCCACCCGGTGGTGCTGCGCCCGGTGTCCAGCGAGGACGCCATGACCGCGGACTGGACCCGGTTGCCCTACGACGTGCTGGCGAAGATCTCCACCCGGATCACCAACGAGGTCGCCGAGGTGAACCGGGTCGTGCTCGACGTCACGAGCAAGCCCCCGGGCACGATCGAGTGGGAGTAGCGGGCGGACGGTCACCCGACCTGCGGGTGACCGTCTCCCGTGGTGAGGTGGTCGACGGTCTTGATCGTCGTCCTCAGGAGGTCCCTGCGTGATCGCCGGAACGTGGCCGTTGCTGCCCAGCGCGCTCGCGCTCGCCGCCATGGCCCTGGTGATCGTCTTCGCCGGCGTCCGGCTGACCCGCGTCGCCGACGAGCTCGCCGATCGGACCGGCCTGGGCGACGCGCTCGGCGGTGCGCTGCTGCTGGGTGCGGTCACCTCCCTGCCGGGGATCGTCGCCACCGCGACCGGCGCCCTGGAGGGGGATCCCGGGTTCGGCCTGGCCAACCCGATCGGCGGTGTCGCGATCCAGACGGTCTGGCTGGCGATCGCCGACCTGGTGTATCGCCGCGCCAACCTGGAGCACTCCGCCGCCTCGCTGCAGAACGTGCTGCAGTCGCTGATCCTCGTGGCGCTGCTGTCGGTGCCGGTGATGGCCTACGCGACCCCCGACCTGCGGTGGGGCTGGATCCACCCGCTCACCCTGCTGATCCCGGTGCTCTACGCCTACGGCCTGGTGCTGCTGCGGCGCATGGACGACCACCCGATGTGGATCCCGACGCACACCTCGGCCACCGTGGAGCAGGACCCGGAGGAGGAGGGGAGCGACCGCTCCACCCGGCGGCTGTGGGCCCTGCTGGCGTCGCTCGGTCTGGTGGTCGGGGTCGCCGGCTGGGTGATCGGCCAGGCCGGCCTGGGTGTCGCGCAGGCCACCGGGCTGTCCAGCGGCATCGTCGGGTTCACGCTCACCACGGCGGTCACCTCGCTGCCCGAGCTGGTCGTGCTGCTGACCGCCGTGCGGATGGGCGCGCTGAGCCTCGGTGTCGGCAACATCATCGGCGGCAACACCTTCGACACCCTCATGATCGCCGTGGCCGACGCCTTCTACCTGGACGGGCCGATCTACCGGGACGCCGGGCCGGTCAGCCTGGTCCTGCTCGGCGGGACGGTCCTGCTCACCACCGTGCTCACCGCCGGACTGGTGATGCGGGACCGGAAGGGCATCGGCTTCGAGGGGATCCTGCTGCCGCTCATCTACGCGGCGACGATCGCCCTCGCGGTGATCAGCCGCTGACCTGGCCCGGGGGAGCAGGCGCTCTCCCCGGGCCCCGGATCAACGTCGGCGGCGGGCTCGGCGCAGTTCGTTGACCAGCAGCGCCAGCCCGGCGCCGATCAGCAGCACCCAGGCGAAGCCGTCGTTGAACCAGCCCAGCGGCAGGTCGATCCCGGTCATCAGCAGCACGGCCAGACCGATGAAGAACACCCCGGCGACGAGGGCGGTGGTGTCCACGTCCCGCCGGCGCGGCGGGTCGGTCGGCGAGGACCCACTGGGGAAGACCTCGGTCTGCTGCCGGCCGAGGGAGTCGTGCTCAGCCACGGGACACCTCCACGTCCCCGATGCCGTTGGTGATCGTGAGGACGATCTCGGGTTCGTCGTCGTCACTCCAGTCCGCGCCGGTCCCCGGGAAGTAGCCGGTGTCGACGACGTCGCCGAACAGGTCCACCTCACCGATGCCGCTGTCCACGCTCACCTGGACGTCGGCCGAGAACGGCACCAGCACGTTGATGTCGCCCACCCCGGCGTCCACGCCCGTGCGGACGGGGCCGTCGGCGTCTGCGAGGTCGATCTCGGTGAGGTCGAGCGTGAGGTTCCCGGCACCGTGCTCGTACTGCGACTGCACGGCGGCGGCGGTGGTCGGCCGGTAGGTGCGGTCTCCCACCTCCCCGTTGGGCAGCTGGACGGTCGCCACCGCCAGCAGCGCGGCCGACAGCAGCAACCCCAGGGTGATGAGGCCCCCCTTGGCGCCGCGTCCGACCCCGGTCACCGCGCCGACGACGAGCCCGACGCCCACGACCAGGAGGGCGCTGCCGAGGAAGCCCCGGGCGCCGACGTCCAGGTCGGTGAACTGGGTGACCAGCACGCCCAGCCCGAGGACGATCAGCAGCGCCGCGACGGTCACGCCGGGCACCGGCGAGCGCGGGCCGGACGGCCGTTGCGGGGCCGCGGCCGGGTCACCGGGCTGGCCGGCGGGCGCCGCCGGCATGAGGAGCCACAGCAGCACGTAGATCACGATGCCGCTGCCGCCGGCCAGGGTGAGCGCGATCGCGCCGACCCGCCAGAGCAGGGCGTCGACGCCGGTGTAGTCGGCCAGACCGCCGGCGACGCCGCCGATCACCTTGTCGGTGCGGCTGCGGCGCAGCTGCGGGCGGGGCGCCGGCCCGGGCGGGGTCGGCGGCGGGGGCCAGGAACCCGGGTGCCAGGAGCCGGGGGCGGATCGGCGGCGGGCGGTGGCGCCGAGGGCGGGACTGCTGAGGTCATGGCACCAGCCTGGCCGCTCCGGCCGCGCCGGGGTATCCGGGAACCCCCTGGGCCGACCCTGATCCCCACCGGGCACCTCGTGTCCGGGCCGTCCCCGCACTCCGGGTGATCACCGGTGTGCCGACGGGGCGGACGGTGACACGATCGTCGGGTGACCACCAGCACCGCGCCGAGCACCGCGCCGAGCACCGCGCCGAGCGCCTCGCCGGGTGCCGAGCCCCGGCTGGGCCGCGGCGCACGGCCCCCGCTGGCGCGCCCGGCCTCCGGCCGGCTGCTCGCCGGGGTCGCCGCGGGGACGGCGGCGCACCTGCGCCTGGACCCGCTGGTCGTCCGGGTGGTCGTGGTCGGGCTGGCCTTCACCGGCGTCGGCGTCGTCGCCTACGCCCTGCTGTGGCTGACGATGCCGGTCGCCGACCCGTCGGCCGAGGACCCCGCGGCCGCCGTGCTCGGTCAGCGGCCCGGCCGCCGCCAGCTGATCCTGCTGGCGCTGCTCTCCTTCGCCGCGTTCGGGACGGTCTCCCAGCTGCTCACCTTCGGCGGCTACGACGTCGTCCTGCCGCTCGTGCTCGCCGGGATCGGCCTGGCGGTGATCTGGCGGCAGACCGACGTCGACGGCGCGCTGTCCCGCAGCACCAGCCGCTGGGGGCTGGCCGCCGGGGTCGCCGTCGGGGTGGTCGGGGTGGTGCTCCTGCTGGTCACCACCGGCCAGCTCGCCAACGCCCGCAACGGATTCACCGCCACCGTGGTGATCCTCGTCGGGCTGGCACTGGCGACCGCTCCGCTGTGGCGCCGGCTGCTCGACCAGCGGGCGGCCGAGCGCGCGGCCCGCATCCGCTCGGAGGAGCGTGCCGCCGTCGCCGCGCACCTGCACGACTCGGTGCTGCAGACCCTCGCGC
This sequence comes from Modestobacter roseus, assembly GCF_007994135.1. Lineage (NCBI taxonomy): Bacteria > Bacillati > Actinomycetota > Actinomycetes > Geodermatophilales > Geodermatophilaceae > Modestobacter > Modestobacter roseus. Next base: position 2,988,056 of record NZ_VLKF01000001.1, on the reverse strand, counting down.
TCATCCAGCGGCACGCCGACGACCCCACCGCGGTCGGCCGGCTGGCCCGCAGCCAGGAGCGGGAGCTGCGGGCCTGGCTGTACGAGCCCACGGTGGTCACCGGCGGCACGTGGGCCGGGCTGATCGCCCGGCTCGTCGCCGAGGTGGAGGCCGACCACGCCGTCGCCGTCGACCCGGTGGTGGTCGGCGACCTGCCGGTGGACGACGCCGTCGCCACGCTGGGCCAGGCCGCCAAGGAGGCGGTGGTCAACGCCGCCAAGCACTCGGGCGCTCCCCGGGTGTCGCTCTACACCGAGGTGACGCCGACGGCGGTGACGGTGTTCGTCCGGGACCGCGGCACCGGCTTCGACCCCGCCACGGTCCCCGCGGACCGCCGCGGACTGCGCGACTCGGTGGTGGGCCGGCTGACCCGGCTCGACGGAACGGCGACGGTGCGTTCGGCACCAGGAGAGGGGACCGAGGTGGAGCTGTGTCTCCCGCGGACGGCGGGGGTGCCGGGATGAGCGCGCCGATCCGGGTCTTCCTCGTCGACGACCACGCGATGGTCCGGGCCGGGGTCCGCTCCGAGCTGGGCGACGACGTCGAGGTGGTGGGCGAGGCCGCCGACGTCGCCACCGCGATCGCCGGCGTCCGCGCCGCAGCACCCGACGTCGTCCTGCTCGACGTCCACCTGCCGGGGGGGAACGGCCAGGCGGTGCTCGAGGCGCTGCGCACCGAGCTGCCGCAGACCCGCTGGCTGGCGCTGTCGGTCTCCGACGCCGCCGAGGACGTCATCGCGGTCATCCGGGCCGGCGCCCGCGGCTACGTCACCAAGACGATCTCGGGGGCGGAGCTGCGGGACGCCGTGCGCCGGGTGGCCGAGGACGACGTGGTGTTCAGCCCGCGGCTGGCCGGCTTCGTGCTCGACGCCTTCGCCGCCGGCGGTGCCGCCCCGCCCGCCACCGGCGGCCCGGGCGGGGACCCCGCCGTCGACCCCGGGCTGGATCTGCTCTCGGCCCGGGAGCGGGAGGTGATGCAGCTGCTGGCGCGGGGCTACACCTACCGGGAGATCGGCCAGCGGCTGTTCATCTCGGTCAAGACCGTCGAGTCGCACGCCTCCAACGTGCTGCGCAAGCTGCAGCTGTCCAACCGCAACGAGCTCACCCGCTGGGCGGCGACCAACCGCTTGCTCTAGGCGGTGTGCACGACCTGGAACGCCTCGGCGACACGGCCGGCGGGCAGGCCGTGCGTGCGCGCGTTCTGCTGCATCCAGCCGGTGAGGAACTCCGCCAGCTGACCCTCGGGCCAGTGGGACACCTGGCTGACGTGCGACCGCAGCGCGGCGAGCTTGCGGTCCAGCACGTCGGTGACGTCGACGGCGTGGTCCGAGCGGGGGCCGCCGCCCAGCCACACCTCCGACACCGTCCAGGCCTCCAGGCCCTCGTCGGCCAGCAGCTCGGGGAAGGCGAAGGGGTTGCGGGCGTCGGGGTAGACGGCGCGCAGCGTCGACTCGCCGACGATCATGTGGTCCGGGTGGCTGGCGCCGATCCGCTCCCAGAACCGCTCGGGGGAACTCGTGAGCACCCGCTGGGGACGCACCTGGCGGATCACCCGGCTGATGTCCCGGCGCAGGTCGAGGGAGGGCTCCAACCGCCCGTCGGGGTAGCCGAGGAAGCGGACGTCGGTCACCCCGACCGCGGCGGCGGCCGCGGTCTGCTCCTCGCGGCGCAGCGGGCCCATCCGCTCCCGGGGGGTGTCGTCGAACCCGCCGGCGTCGCCGTCGGTGACCATCAGGTACGTCACCTCGGTGCCGGCCGCGGTCCAGGTGGCGACGGTCCCGGCGCTGCCGAAGTCGACGTCGTCGGGGTGGGCCAGCACGCACAGGGCGCGCTCGACGTGCTCGGCGGGGGCGGTGGGCAGCGGCATCACGCGCGGCAGCCTAGGCCGCCGGGTCCCGGGCCCGCCCTGAGGCCGTCCCGGACCGCCCGCCGTCACAGCCGGCCGCGGCCCTGGCGGAGCAGCATCATGCCGAGCGCGGCACCGTCCGGGCCCAGCGCGGTGCGGAAGCGGGAGAGCACCCGCTGCTCGCGGGAGAGCGACAGCCGCATGCCACCGGAGGCGGTGCGGAGCGCGCCGATCTCCTGCGCCACCGACAGCCGGCGCTGGACCAGCTCGATGATCTGGGCGTCGCAGGCGTCGATCTCGGCGCGCAGCGCGTCGATCCGCGCGGCCGGGTCGGCGTCGGGCGGGGCGGTGGCGCTGGGGGAGAGGCTGGTGGTCATGGGGTCCTCCGGGGCGGGCGGGAGGCCGTCGGACCCGGGAGAGACGGAAAACGCCCCGGGGCCTTGGGCCCGGGGCGTCGTGTGCGGTGGCTGATCAGCCAGCGAGTACGGACACCGGAACCCGGTGGCCGTAGTAAAACTCGCGATGCGTCAGCACGTCGTGGAGTCTGCCACACCTGGGAGCGCGCGGCCAGCGACGCCGTCCGCGGCCGACACGCGGGCCCCGGCGATGTCGGTGTCCCGGCCTAGAGTGGCCACGTCATGAGCAGCCCGCAGATCTCCCTCCCCGGCACCGCCGCGCTCGCCCGCTCCACCCCCGGCCAGCCCGGTCGGGAGCTCGACCGGATGCTCGCCGGCCTGAACGGGCCGCAGCGCGACGCCGTCGTCCACGAGGGCAGCCCGCTGCTCATCGTGGCCGGGGCGGGCTCGGGCAAGACACGGGTGCTCACCCACCGGATCGCCTACCTGCTCGGCGCCCGTGGGGTGCAGCCCGGCGAGATCATGGCGATCACCTTCACGAACAAGGCCGCCGGGGAGATGAAGGAGCGCGTCGCCGCGCTCGTCGGGCCCCGCGCGCGGGCGATGTGGGTGTCGACCTTCCACTCGATGTGCGTGCGCATCCTGCGCGCCGAGGCCGCGAAGCTCGGGATGAAGAGCTCCTTCACCATCTACGACCAGGGCGACTCGGTGCGCCTGATGACGATGGTCGCCCGCGACCTCGACCTGGACGCCAAGCGGTATCCCGGGCGCAGCCTGTCCAACCAGGTGTCGAACCTGAAGAACGAGCTGGTCGACGAGGAGTCCTTCAGCCCCCAGACGGCGCCGGAGAAGGTGCTCAAGGAGGCGTACACGCTCTACCAGCGGCGCCTGCGCGAGGCCCACGCGATGGACTTCGACGACCTGATCATGACGACGGTGCACCTGCTGCAGGCGTTCCCGGACGTCGCCGAGCACTACCGGCGCCGGTTCCGGCACGTGCTGGTCGACGAGTACCAGGACACCAACCACGCCCAGTACATGCTCGTGCGGGAGCTCGCCGGTGGGCCCGGCGGGCCGGTGCCCCAGGCCGAGCTGTGTGTCGTCGGCGACGCCGACCAGTCGATCTACGCCTTCCGCGGCGCCACGATCCGCAACATCGACGAGTTCGAACGCGACTACCCCGACGCGACGACGATCGTGCTGGAGCAGAACTACCGCTCCACGCAGCGGATCCTCCGGGCCGCCAACACCGTCATCGCCAAGAACACCGCCCGCCGGCCGAAGAACCTGTGGTCCGACGCCGGCGACGGCGAGCTGATCTCCGGCTACGTCGCCGAGAACGAGCACGACGAGGCCGCCTGGGTCGCCGAGCAGATCGACGCGCTCACCGACGAGGGCAAGGCCCGGCCGGCCGACATCGCGGTCTTCTACCGCACCAACAACGCCTCCCGGGTGTTCGAGGAGGTGTTCATCCGGGTCGGCATGCCCTACAAGGTCGTCGGCGGGGTGCGCTTCTACGAGCGCAAGGAGGTCCGCGACGCGCTGGCCTACCTCAAGCTCGTCGCCAACCCGGCCGACGTCGTCAGCCTGCGCCGGATCATCAACGTGCCCAAGCGGGGGATCGGCGACAAGGCCGAGTCCAGCGTCGAGCAGTTCGCCGACCGTGAGCGGATCGCCTTCGGCACCGCGCTGCGCCGCTGCGCCGAGATCACCACGCTCGCCCCCCGCTCCCTCAAGGCGCTGCAGGAGTTCGTCGCGCTGCTGGAGGAGTTCGAGAACCTGGTCGAGACCGGGTCGGGGCCGGCCGCGCTGCTGGAGAGCATCCTCGACCGCACCGGGTACCTCGCCGAGCTCTCGGCCAGCACCGACCCGCAGGACGAGGGGCGGGTCGACAACCTCAACGAGCTCATCTCGGTGGCCGCCGAGTTCGAGGCCGCCTCGCCGGGCGGCACGGTCACCGACTTCCTGGAGCAGGTCTCCCTGGTGGCCGACGCCGACCAGATCCCCGTCACCGGGGACGACGCGGGCGTGGTCACCCTGATGACCCTGCACACGGCCAAGGGACTGGAGTTCCCGGTCGTGTTCCTCACCGGCCTGGAGGACGGCGTCTTCCCGCACCTGCGGGCGCTCGGCGACCCCAAGGAGCTGGAGGAGGAGCGGCGGCTGGCCTACGTGGGCATCACCCGGGCGCAGCAGCGGCTGTTCCTCTCCCGGGCCACCGTGCGCACCAACTGGGGTCAGCCGGCCTACAACCCGCCGTCCCGGTTCCTCGACGAGCTGCCCGGCGACACCGTGCAGTGGGCCAACCTGCAGCCGACACCCACCGTGCCGCTGTCCTCGGCGCAGCAGCGGGTCGCCGCCACCGGCCTGTCCACCGGCGGGCTGCGCGGCGGGGCGGGCAACCGCGCCGTGATCAGCGTCGACGTCGGCGACCGGGTCAGCCACGACGCCTTCGGGCTGGGCACCGTGGTCGAGGTCAACGGCGCCGGCGACAAGGCGCAGGCGACGGTCGACTTCGGCTCCGGCGGCACCAAGCGCCTGGTGCTGCGCTACGCCCCGCTCGTCAAGCTGTAGCCGGCGAGCCGTCGTGGGTCAGGTGGCGGGTGGTGGCCGGGAGGCCGACCTCGCCGCCTGGTACGACCGGGACGCCGCCGGGCGGAGCACCCGGCCGATCGACCCCGAGCGCGTGCGCCGGCGGCAGGAGTTCACCGACCTGCTCCTCGCCGAGGGCAGGCGACGGGTGCTCGAGGTGGGCACCGGCCCGGGCCTCGACGCGGTCGCGTTCACCGGCGCGGGTCTGGACGTCTCCGGCGTCGACCTCTCCGCCGCGCACGTCGCGCTGTGCCGGGCGGCAGGGGTCGATGCGCACGTCGCCCCGGTGCGTGCCCTGCCCTTCGCGGACGCGACCTGCGACGCGGGGTGGACGATGAGCACGTTGCTGCACGTGCCCGATGCCGAGCTCGACCAGGCGCTGGCCGAGATCCGCCGGGTGCTGCGCCCCGGTGCCCTACTCGCGGTCGGCACCTGGTGCGGCGCCGACGTGGAGGGGCCGCTGACCCTAGACTCGTTCTACCCGCCGCGCTTCTTCAGCCTCCGGTCGCCCGCGCGGATGGTCGAGCTGCTGGGGCGGCACGGCGAGGTGGCGCGGTCGGAGACGTGGCCGGCCGGCGACCGGCCGGACGGCCGCTACCAGTGGGTCCTGCTCCGCCTGCCGGGCGGCTGAGCCCGGGCGCGCGGTCAGCGGACCGAGAGCCCCCGCTCGGCCAGCCAGGCCTCCGGGTCGGTGGGCTTGCCGTTCATGCCGCCGACGTGGATCTCGTAGTGCAGGTGCGGGCCGGTCGACTGCCCCTGGTTGCCGACCTTCGCGATCTGCTCACCGGCGGAGACGACGTCACCGGCCTCGACGTCGTAGTAGCGCATGTGGCCGTAGATGTGCACGTTGCCGTCGGCGTCCTGGATGTACAGGGCGTTGCCGTAGCCCGAGGCCGGGCCGGCGCGGAGCACCACTCCGTCGGCGGCCGAGTAGATGGGCGTGCCCAGCGGCGCGGCCAGGTCCAGGCCCCAGTGCATGGTGCCCCAGCGCATGCAGTAGCAGGTGGTGAGCCGACCGGTGGTGGGGACGACGAAGTCGGGCTCGCGGGCTGCGCGGGACGCCGCGATCTCGCCCAGGCGTGCGGCGGCCTCGGCCTGGCTGATCTCCCCGCGGGCGCCGGCGACGTCGACCCCGCCGGCGAAGCTGGCCTCGTCGACGCCCAGCCCGTAGTCCTGGCCGGAGGCCAGCGGCGTGGTGTCGGTGGTCCCACCCAGCAACGCCGCACCCAGCGCACCGGCGACGGCGACGGCGAGCAGCACCGGTGCGCGACGGCCCGGCGGGCGGCGGGTGACGGCGGGGATGCGGGGGCCGCGGAGGCGGGGCACGGAGAACCGGCGGGAGGGCGTCGGATCGCGGTCCCCGGCGTCGTCCTCGCCGGCGTCGTCGCGGCCGGCGTCGTCCGGGAGGTCGTGGTCCTGGCCGTCGTCGTCCTGGAGGTCGCCCTCGGCCAGCTCGTCGTCGAGCTCGGCCCAGCGGTCGTCCCAGTCCGGCCCGGGCGTCCAGTCGCCGACCCAGGCGCCGTCGGTGTCCAGGTCGGCGTCGGACGCCGACCTGGTCCGGCCCACGAGCTCGCGCAGTCGGGTCAACGGGCACCTTCCGGGGGCGGCTCCCGGGGGGAGCCGGGAGCCTGGCGGGCCGCGGTCGCCGGGGAGGGCGGCCGGGCTGCACACGCGCTGTGCGATGACGTCTCCGGAAATCCCATCGATGTCATTCCGGACGCTAACGACGGTGGTGAACCCGAACAACGACCTGACGGCACGTGTCGCATCGCTGGGCGCTGAGTGACGACACACGCCCCACCGGGCCCACGAGTGCGGCGTCAGGCAGCGATGGGGGAGCCGGCGGGGGTGGTGCCCCGGTGCCCGGCCAGGGTCGCGGCGACCTCGTCGACGACGCCGCGGTGGATCGGCAGGGACATGTGCCCCACGCCGCGGACCAGCACGTTGCGCACCTGGAGGTCGGGGTGCTCGCACCGGCCGGCCGACGACGGGACGACGACCTGGTCGAGGTCGCTGTAGACGGCCGTCACCGGGGTGCGGCAGCCGGGAGCGGGCCGGGCCAGCTCCTGCAGCAGCGCCGATCCCGGCCGCAGCTGGCGGATCAGCGGGGTCGGCAGCACGTGCGCCCACCGGGAGCCCCCGTGCGGGGTGCCCAGGGTGACCAGGGACTCGACCCGCTCGTCGCCCTCGAGCCGTTGCACCAGGTAGCGCGCGATGAGCCCGCCCAGGCTGTGCCCGACCACGTGCACCCGTTCGTGACCGGTCTCGCTGCACACCCGCTCGATGTGCCGGCCGAGCGCCTCCGCGGCGCCGGCCACGTCGCGGACGAGGGGGCTGTAGTTCCACGAGCAGACGGAGGCGAAGCCGCGCCGGCGCAGGCTCCGCCGCATCACCGCGAAGACCGACCGGTTGTCGACCAGGCCGTGCACCAGCACGACGGGGATCCGGGCTGCGAGCGGGTCGTCGGCGAACAGGGCCCGCACCCCGGGAGGCTGGGCCCCCGGACGGTAGCGGCCGTCGGCCCGCACGGGTTCGGTGCGGGCGCCGAGGGGGTAGAGCAGCGCGTGCGCGCCCACCCACGCCAGTTCGGTGAGGCCGCCGGTGAGCGCGGTCGGGCTGACCAGCGAGCGCAGCGCCGAGCGGGCCGGCGCCGCCGGGTCCGGGACGTCGTTGCCGGGCTCGGTCGCACGGGCGTGCCACTCTGGGGGAGAGGGCGGGTCGGTGGTGTGCACCTGGTCTCCCTCCGCCCGTCCGGCCCGGCGCCGGGGGCGCCGCGTGCACCCGTGGTGTGCTCGGTTCGGGGACCGTAATGCCCCCACGTGCCGAACGTCACACAACTGCCATGCGACACGACCGTCCGAGTGACCTCCGAGGGGGAACCGTGCCCGCCCGCGACCGTGCGCCCGCCCGTTCCACGGCCGGCCGACCGAACGCCCGTCGGGCCGCCACCGGCGCCGCCCGGCCCGCCCGCCGGCCGGCCGAACGCGCCGCCGGTGACCCGGTCGTCGTCGGGGCCGTCCCCGCGGCCGCCCGCGCGACCGGGGTGCTGCTGGCGCTCGCCGGCCTGATCGGCGCCGTCGCCGTGTTCCCCACCTACCTGACGGTCGGCGGCACGACGATCGACGTCGTCACCGGCCCGCTCGACGCCCTGGTGGCCCTGCTCGCCCCGCTGGCGGCCCTGCTGGTCGGGGTGCTGCTGGCGCGGGGCCGGGTGCCGCGGCTGGGTCTGGCCTACGCCGCGGTGAGCGGCGCGCTCGCGATCGGCCGGCTGCTGATCGAGCTGCACCAGGGGCACGGCTCCACCGCCCGCCCGGCGGTGGAGGTGCTGGCCGGGGAGCGGGTGCTCACCAGCTCCGTCGAGACCGGCGCGGGGTGGCTGCTCGGCGTCGTCGCCCTGGGCCTGACGGTGCTCGCCGGCGGGGTCGCCCTCGTGGCCTGGGGGCGCACCGTGATGGAGGACGCCGGGGCGCTGGACCCGCTGCGGCCGGTGCTGGCGGGGGTGGCCGTGCTGCTCGGCGTCGCCGCAGTGCTGTGCCTGGCGCTGCCGGCCGCCGACGTCCCGGACCGGGTGGTGACCGACCCGGTGACCGGCCTGGAGACGGTGGTGACCGTCGAGGGGCCGCAGGCGCTGCTGGAACGTCCCGGGCTCGCGCTGCTCGGCGGGCTGCTGCTCGCCGGGGCCCTGCTGCTGTGCTCGGTGACCGCGCCGTCGCTCCGCCCCCGGCTCGGTGCGGTCGGCGGGCTGCTGGCGCTGTCGGTGTTCGTGCTGGCCACCGCGCTGGCCGGGATGCGGGACGCCGCCCGGAGCCCGGAGGTCGAGTGGACCGTGCCCGGCATGGCCCTGCTGGTCGTCGGCCTGGGCTTCGCCGGGCTGACCGTGCTCGCCTGGCGCTGGCGGACCGGCACGACGGTGACCGCCGGAGAGTGACGCAGGACACGCTCAGGGCCTAGGGTCCACGGCGTGACGACCGAGCGCATCCGGGTGGTGATCGCCAAACCCGGCCTGGACGGGCACGACCGGGGTGCCAAGGTGGTCGCGCGCGCCCTGCGTGACGCCGGCATGGAGGTCGTCTACACCGGGTTGCACCAGACCCCGGAGCAGATCGTGGACACCGTCGTCCAGGAGGACGCCGACGCCGTCGGCCTCTCGGTCCTCTCCGGCGCGCACCTCCCCCTCTTCGCCCGGCTCGCCGAGCTGCTCCGCGAGCGCGGGGTCGACGACGTCGTCGTGTTCGGCGGCGGGATCATCCCCGAGGCCGACCTCCCCGAGCTGGAACGCCTGGGCGTGGCGCGGGTGTTCACCCCCGGCGCCAGCACCGAGGAGATCGTCGGCTGGGTGCGTGCGCACGTCGGGGCCCCCGCCGGCGCCTGACCGCCGCCACCCCGATCGGGGTGACTCGCCGCACTCACGGCCGGGTGCGTGAGCGGTCGCCGGGACGGCGGTCTACGGTGCCTGATCGTGGATCTCTTCGAGTACCAGGCCCGTGACCTGTTGGCCGCGCACGGCGTCCCCGTGCTCCCCGGCGGCGTAGCCGAGACACCTGAGCAGGCCGAGGCGATCGCCCGCGAGATCGCGGCGCCGGTCGTGGTCAAGGCGCAGGTGAAGGTCGGTGGCCGGGGCAAGGCGGGCGGCGTGAAGCTCGCCGACGACCCCGAGACCGCCAAGGCGCGCGCCCAGGACATCCTCGGGCTGGACATCAAGGGGCACATCACCCACCGCGTGATGGTGGCCCAGGCCAGCGACATCGCCGAGGAGTACTACTTCTCCTACCTGCTCGACCGGTCCAACCGCACCTTCCTGGCGATGGCCTCGAAGGAGGGCGGCATGGAGATCGAGCAGCTCGCCGTCGAGCGCCCCGAGGCGCTGGCCCGCGTCCCCGTCGACGCCTCCGTGGGCGTCGACGCGCAGAAGGCCGCCGAGATCGTCGACGCCGCCGGCTTCCCGGCCGAGGTGCGCGACCAGGTCATCGCCATCGCCGTGCAGCTGTGGGACGTCTTCAGCAAGGAGGACGCCACCCTGGTCGAGATCAACCCGCTGGCCAAGGCGCCCGACGGCACCGTCCTCGCCCTCGACGCCAAGGTGACCCTGGACGAGAACGCCGGCTTCCGGCACGCCGAGCACGAGGACCTCGCCGACGCCGCCTCCGCCGACCCGCTGGAGGCCGCGGCCAAGGCCAAGGACCTCAACTACGTCAAGCTCGAGGGCGAGGTCGGCATCATCGGCAACGGCGCCGGCCTGGTCATGAGCACCCTGGACGTCGTCGCCTACGCCGGTGAGGAGTTCGGCGGCGTCCGGCCGGCCAACTTCCTCGACATCGGCGGTGGCGCCTCGGCCGAGGTCATGGCCAACGGCCTGGGGATCATCCTCTCCGACCCGGCCGTGAAGAGCGTCTTCGTCAACGTCTTCGGCGGGATCACCGCCTGCGACGCCGTCGCCAACGGCATCGTCGCGGCGCTGGGCCAGCTCGGCGACGAGGCCAGCAAGCCGCTGGTCGTCCGGCTCGACGGCAACAACGTGGAGGAGGGCCGGCGGATCCTCGCCGACGCCAACCACCCGCTGGTGACCGTGGTGGACACGATGGACGGCGCCGCCCGCCGGGCCGCCGAGCTCGCCGCCCTCTAATCGCCCCCGGCCTGAACAGGACTACCGAGATGTCGATCTTCCTCACCGAGAACAGCAAGGTCATCGTCCAGGGCATGACCGGGTCCGAGGGGCGCAAGCACACCCAGCGCATGCTCGCCTCCGGCACCGCCATCGTCGGTGGCGTCAACCCGAAGAAGGCCGGCGAGTCCGTCGACTTCGACGGCGCCAGCGTGCCGGTCTTCGGCTCCGTCGCCGACGCGATGAAGGAGACCGGCGCCGACGTCAGCGTCATCTTCGTGCCGCCGGCCGGGGCGAAGGGCGCCGTCATCGAGGCCGTCGACGCCCAGATCGGGCTCGCCGTCGTGATCACCGAGGGCATCCCGGTGCACGACTCGACCTACTTCTGGGCGCACGCCCAGGGCGGCACCACCCGGATCATCGGCCCGAACTGCCCCGGCCTGATCAGCCCCGGGCGGTCCAACGCCGGGATCATCCCCGCCAACATCACCAAGGCCGGCAAGATCGGCCTGGTCAGCAAGAGCGGCACGCTGACCTACCAGATGATGTACGAGCTGCGCGACATCGGCTTCTCGACCGCCGTCGGCATCGGCGGTGACCCGGTCATCGGCACCACCCACATCGACTGCCTCCAGGCGTTCCAGGACGACCCGGAGACCGAGGCGATCGTGATGATCGGCGAGATCGGCGGCGACGCCGAGGAGCGGGCCGCGGACTTCATCAAGGCCAACGTGACCAAGCCGGTCGTCGGCTACGTCGCCGGCTTCACCGCGCCCGAGGGCAAGACCATGGGCCACGCCGGCGCCATCGTCTCCGGCTCGGCCGGCACCGCCCAGGCCAAGCAGGAGGCCCTCGAGGCCGCCGGCGTCCGGGTGGGGAAGACCCCGTCGGAGACCGCGGTGCTGATGCGCGAGATCGTCGGCGGCTGAGAAAGGACCCCGTCCTCCCCACCCTTCGCACGCTCAGGGTGGGACCCCGTCCTCCCCACCCTTCGCACGCTCAGGGTGGGACCCGGGACGGGGCCGGGAGAGCTGCGCTGCCCGGCACCTCCGCGGAGGTGCCGGGCAGCGGCGTTCGGCGGTGGGGGACGATGCGGAGGCCCCCGCAGCACCCCGTCCCGCCCCCGAGGAGCTCGCAGCGATGACGTCCCGTGGTCCCGAGCAGCCGGCGGACGGGCCGGCGGCCCCTGCCCCGGCGCCTCGCCGCCGGCCCGGGCTGCGGGTGCTGGGGTGGGCCGACCTGGCCGTCCCGGCCGGGGCGCTGCTCTACCTGGTCTTCCTCAGCGTGCCCTGGTTCAGCGTCCCGGCGTACGACCTCGGCTTCGGCTACAGGGCCCCCGCCACCTCGGTCAACGGGTTCCGGTCGGTGTGGCTGACCGCCGCGTTCGTGCTGCTGGTGGTCGCGGCGGTGTGGAGCGTGCTGCCGGCCTTCCGGGAGGTGCGGGTGCCCTTCCCGCGGGCCGTCGTCCCGGCCGGGCTGGCCGCGCTCGTCTTCCTGACCACCCTGACCGAGTGGCTGACCACGTTCGACGTCGGTTTCACGCTGATGGGGCTGCTCGCCTTCCTCACCGCGACAGCGCTGCTGGCGGTCACGATCTCCCGGCTGGTCCCCGAGCTGCGTGCGGCGGGTGCCGCCCCGACCGGGTGGACCGGCGTGCCGCAGCCGCCACCCGGCGCCCCCGGCTGGGGCCCACCGACCGGCTGGCCGCCGGGGTACGCGCCGTCCCCGTACGACGCCGCGCCGCAGTACCGCGGGTGGGCTCCCGGCGCACCCCCGCCGTACGGGCCGCCGGCTCCCGAGGCCGGCTGGGGGCCGCCACCGGCCGGTGGGTACCAGGGCCCGCCCTCCTGGACGCCGGGTCCGGACCGGCCGGCCGGGCAGGAGCCGGGGCAGCCCGGCGGCAGCACCGCCGCCGGGGGCGCCTGAACCCCGTGCGGTGACACCGGCGTGTGAGATCGCCGGGCCCGGCGCGTGCACCGCCGATCCGGTGACGTCGCTTGCGAGAGTGGGGAGGTGACGTCCCTGCTGTCCCGCCTGCCCCTCGGGTCACGCGGCACCGGTGGACGCCGCGGCCCCGCCACCGGCTGGCTCGCGGTGGCCACCGCCCTCGCGGTGCCGGTCACCGGGCTGCTCGGGCTCTGGCTCGCCATGCTGGTCGTGCAGGCCCTCGACCCCGACGGCGGGCTGCCGGCGGGCTCGTCGGCGCGGGTGGCCGGGCAGCTCTGGCTGCTGGCGCACGGTGCCGCGGTCGAGCTCCCCTCCGGCCCTCTCCGGATCGCCCCGCTGCTGGTCACCGCGGGCATCGCCTGGGGGCTGGCCCGGGCGGCGGGTTCGGTGGTCGCGGTCCGCGAGCTGGACTCGCCTGGGCCGGTCGCCGGGGTGGTGGCGGTCGTCGTCGCGGTGCACACGGCGACGACGGCGCTGGTCACCACGCTGGTCACCACGCTCGACGCCGAGGTGGGGCTGGTCCGGCCGCTCGCCGGGGCGGTGCTGCTGGCGCTGCTCGCCGGCGGCGCCGGGGCGTTCCGGGACTCCCCGCTCGGCGGTGAGCTGCTGGACCGGTTCCCCGGGCCCGGTCGCGCCGTCCTGCGCGGCGTGGCCGCCGGCACGCTGGCGCTGGCCGCCGGGTGCGCCGCCGTCCTCGCCGTCGCGCTGGGCTCCGACGTCGACGGCGCCGCCGCCATGGTCACCGGGCTGGGGGGCGCCGGCGCCGGGGCTGCGGGGCTGGTGGGGCTGAGCCTGCTGCTGCTGCCCAACGCCCTGGCCGCGGTCGCCGGGCTCGCCGCGGGTCCCGGCTTCGTCGTCGGCGCGGGCACCTTCGTGTCGGTCGGCAGCGTGACGCTCGGGCCGGTGCCCGCGCTGCCGCTGCTCGCCGCCCTGCCCGACACCCAGGCCGTGCCGCTGATCGCGTTCCTGTCCCAGGCGCTGCCGGCGCTCGCCGGGCTGGTGGCCGGCGTCGCGCTGGGCCGGCGGATGGCTGCGGACGACGGCGGCGCCGTCACCGCGGCGCTGTGGGGCGTCCTCGCGGCCGCGGGCGTCGGGCTGGTCACCGGGCTGTGGGTGCTCGTCGCCGGCGGTGCGCTCGGGGACGCCGTCCTGGCCGAGGTCGGCGCGCCCGCGCTGGCCACCGGGCTGGCCGTCGCCGCGCAGGCGGGGATCGCCGCCGTCCCCGGCGCCGCCGTCGCCCGCTGGCGCGCCCGGTCCTGACCGCCCGTCGTCACCCACCCGTCGGCACCCGGCTCCGGACCCGGCCACTAGGGTCTGCGGACGTGCCCGCCGACGCATCCGCCGTCCCGGGGACGCCAGGTGCCCGGGCGCGCGTGGTCGTCCTGCTCTCCGGAGCCGGCTCGTTGTGCGCCGCCCTGCTGGCCGCCACCGATGAGCCCGGCTACCCCGCCGAGGTCGTCGCCGTGGGCGCGGACCGGCCGGACGCCGGCGGGCTGGCCCTCGCCGCCGACCGGGGGATCGACACCTTCGTCGTCGCGGTGCGCGACCACCCCGACCGGGCGTCCTGGGACCGGGCGCTGGCCGCCGAACTGGTCGCCCGCCGGCCCGACTGGGTGGTCTCCGCCGGGTTCATGAAGCTGCTGGGCCCGGCCGTGCTCGCCCCCCTCGCCGGCCGGGTGGTCAACACCCACCCGGCGCTGCTGCCGGCCTTCCCCGGCGCGCACGCCGTCCGCGACGCGCTGGCCGCCGGCGTCGCCACCACCGGTGCGACCGTGCACCTGGTCGACGCCGGCCTGGACACCGGCCCGGTGCTCACCCAGCTCCCCGTCCCGGTGCACGCCGGCGACGACGAGGCGAGCCTGCACGAACGCATCAAGACCGTCGAGCGGGAGCTCCTGGTGCGCACCGTGGCCGCGCTGGCCACCGGCGCGCCGGTGCCCGCCCTGCCGACTCCTGGCAGCCCCACTCCCGCCGTCCCGACCGAGGAGAGCACCCGATGACCGAGCGCACCCCCGTCCGCCGCGCGCTGCTGGGCGTCTACGACAAGACCGGCGTCGACGAGCTCGCCCGCGGCCTGGTCGACGCCGGTGTCGAGCTGGTCAGCACCGGCGCCACCGCGGCGCGGATCGCCGCCGCCGGGCTGCCGGTCACCCCCGTCGAGCAGGTCACCGGCTTCCCCGAGTGCCTCGACGGCCGGGTCAAGACGCTGCACCCGGCGGTGCACGCCGGCATCCTGGCCGACCGCCGCAAGCCCGCGCACCTGGCCCAGCTCGAGGAGCTGGGGATCGCCGCGTTCGACCTGGTCGTGGTGAACCTCTACCCGTTCAGCGACACGGTCGCCTCCGGTGCCTCCCCGGACGAGTGCATCGAGCAGATCGACATCGGCGGGCCGGCGATGGTGCGGGCCGCGGCGAAGAACCACCCGTCGGTGGCCGTCGTCGTCGACCCGGGCCGCTACGCGGAGGTCGTCGAAGCGGTCGGCGCCGGTGGCTTCAGCCTGGCGCAGCGCCAGCAGCTGGCCGCCGAGGCCTTCCGGCACACCGCCGCCTACGACGTCGCCGTCGCCTCCTGGATGGGCAACGTGCTCTCCCCGGACGACGAGAGCGGCTTCCCCGAGTGGGTCGGCGGCAGCTGGGAGCGCACCGACGTGCTGCGCTACGGCGAGAACCCGCACCAGGGAGCCGCTCTCTACCGCAGCGGCCAGCCCGGGCTCGCCGACGCCGAGCAGCTGCACGGCAAGCAGATGTCCTACAACAACTACGTCGACACCGACGCCGCCTGGCGGGCCGCGCACGACCACCGAGACCCCTGCGTGGCGATCATCAAGCACGCCAACCCGTGCGGCATCGCCGTGGGCGCCGACATCGCCGCCGCACACCGCAAGGCGCACGCCTGTGACCCGGTGTCGGCCTTCGGCGGCGTGATCGCCGCCAACCGCGAGATCGACCTGACCCTCGCCGAGCAGATCTCCGAGGTCTTCACCGAGGTCGTCGTCGCCCCGTCGTTCACCGAGGACGCCCTGGCGCTGCTCGGCCAGAAGAAGAACCTCCGGCTGCTGCGGATGCCGGAGTCCCCGCGGTTGACCGTCGAGCTGCGCCCGGTCAGCGGCGGGCTCCTGCTGCAGACCGCCGACCGGGTCGACGCCGCCGGTGACGACCCGACCAGCTGGACCCTGGCGACCGGTCAGCCGCTGGACGCCGCCGGCCTCGACGACCTGGTGTTCGCCTGGCGCGCGGTGCGCGCGGTGAAGAGCAACGCGATCCTGCTGGCCAGCGACCGGGCGACCGTCGGGGTGGGCATGGGCCAGGTCAACCGCGTGGACTCGGCCCGGCTCGCCGTGGCGCGGGCGGGGGAGCGGGCCGCCGGGTCCGTCGCCGCCTCCGACGCGTTCTTCCCCTTCGCCGACGGGCTGCAGGTGCTGCTGGACGCTGGGGTGCGCGCGGTCGTGCAGCCAGGCGGCTCGGTGCGCGACGACGAGGTGGTCGCGGCCGCGGCTGCCGCCGGAGTCACGCTGTACCTCACCGGCACCCGCCACTTCGCGCACTAGTGGAGGTCGGCCCGCCGCTCCCGGACACCCTCCTGGAGGGCGAGGACCTGGCCGGGGTCGAGTGGGACTGGGCCCGGCTGGAACGGGTCACCTTCCTCGACTGCCGGTTCGACGACGCCTCGTTCGCCGAGCTGGTCACGGTCCGGTGCGTCTTCGACCAGTGCCTGCTCACCGGCGTGGCGATGGCGGGTGCCCGGCACGAGGGCACGGCGTTCCTGTCCTGCCGGTTCGACCGGGCGAACCTGTCGGGCAGCACGTGGTCGGGCTGCAAGCTCACCGGGTCGCAGTTCCCCGGCGCGACGCTGCGCCCGCTGACCACCGCGGACACCGACTGGAGCTACACGTCGCTGCGCGGGGTCGACCTGTCCGGCGTCGACCTGTCCGGTCAGAAGCTGGTCGAGGCCGACCTCACCGACGCCGACCTGCGCGAGGCCGACCTCACCGGGGCCGACCTGCGCCACGCCCGGCTGCAGAGCACCCGCCTCCGGGGTGCCGACCTGCGTGGCGCGGACACCGACGGGGTGAACTGGCACGGCTTCGACGTCGCCGGCGTGCGGCTGGACGTCGTCCAGGCGGTGACGTTCGCCCGCGCGCACGGCGCGCTGGTGGCCGACTGACCGGCCGGACGTTCAGCGGGTGCGCGGTCCGGTGACCAGCGCCTTGAGGCCACCCAGCACCCCGAGCCCCGCAGCGGCGACGGCGAACCAGGCGCCGACCGCCCACCGCTGCAGGTCCCAGTTCGCGTCGGCCAGCGGCACCAGCACCCCGGCCGTCACCACCAGGGCCACCACCAGGGCCAACGCGCCGAGGAACCGGTGCGAGCGGGCCGGCACGAACAGCAGCAGGCCCAGCACGAACAGCACCGCCCCGCCGAACACCACGGCGAGCGGGGCCCAGGTCAGCTGCTCGGCCAGCTGCCCGGCATCCCCGGTCAGGTCCGCCAGGCCGGCGTCCACCAGCTCCAGCCCGGTCTCGCCGCCGTTGACCCACACCACCAGCAGGCTGAGCCCGGCGGCGACGCCGGCGAGCAGGAGCAGCAGCCCGGCCAGGGTGTCCGGGCGGCGGCACACCGCCGGCCGGTCGTCGGCGTCCGGCTGCCCGTCGGCGTCGTCGGGCCAGGACCCGGCGGCGGTGGCGCCGGTCCGCCAGGCGTCGTGCGGCTCGTCGGCCGGGTGCTGGACCGCGACCGGGGCCGTCTGCGGCCAGGAGGGTGCCGGGCCGCTCCCCGCGGTGGCGGGCCAGCGCTCCGCGGGCTGCACCACCTCGGTGGGCCGGTCGGCGAGCGGCTCGGGAGTCGGCCGGTCGCCGCGCCACGCGGAACTGCCGTTCGGGCCGGGCTCGCTCATCGGTCCTCCTCGCGCGCAGGGTCGCCCGGTGCGCCCGGGCCCCTGAGGTGATGGTGTCCGGGAGCCTAGGGGGAGCGGGCGTGCGGCAGACTGGCGGCGTGACGGCGACGACTCTGGACGGCAAGGCGACGGCGGCGGCGATCCGGGCGGAGCTCACCGAGCGGGTCACCGCGCTCGCGGCCGCCGGGCGGCGTCCCGGGCTGGGCACCCTGCTGGTCGGCGACGACCCGGGCAGCCGCTGGTACGTCTCGGCCAAGCACTCCGACTGCGCCGAGGTGGGCATCGCCAGCATCCAGCGCGAGCTGCCCGCCGACGCCTCGCTGGCCGACGTGCTCGCCGTCGTCGACGAGCTCAACGCCGACCCCGCGTGCACCGGCTACATCATCCAGCTCCCGCTGCCGCGGGGCATCGACGAGAGCGAGGTGCTCGAGCGGATGGACCCGGCCAAGGACGCCGACGGCCTGCACCCCACCAACCTGGGCAGGCTCGTGCTCGGCGTGCCCGGCCCGCTGCCCTGCACCCCGGTGGGCATCGTCGAGCTGCTGCGCCGCTACGACGTGCCGCTCGCCGGTGCCGAGGTCGTCGTCGTCGGCCGGGGGATCACCGTCGGCCGGCCGCTCGGCCTGCTGCTCACCCGGCGCACCGAGAACGCCACCGTGACCCTCTGCCACACCGGCACCCGCGACCTGGCCGCGCACACCCGGACCGCCGACGTCGTCGTCGCCGCGGCCGGGGTGCCGGGCCTGATCACCGGGGACATGGTGAAGCCCGGTGCCGCCGTGCTCGACGTCGGCGTCAGCCGGGTCGACGGGAAGATCGCCGGGGACGTCGCCGCCGACGTCCGGGAGGTCGCCGGCTTCGTCGCGCCGAACCCCGGTGGGGTCGGGCCGATGACCCGGGCGATGCTGCTGGCCAACGTGGTGCTCGCCGCGGAGCAGGGCGCCGGCACCGAGGTGCTCTCGGCATGACCCGGGTGCTCACGGCATGACCCGGCCCGCCGCGGCCCGCGAGCCGCTGTACCGGCGGCGGCCGCTGCTGGCCGGCTTCCTCCGGCAGTGGCCGTTGCTGCTGGTGATCGTGGTGGTCGGCGCGGGGCTGGGGCTGGTGGCGCTCGAGCAGTGGCGGAGCGGGCTGGTGGTCATGGGGCTGGCCGTGCTCGGAGCCGGGGTGCTGCGGTTGCTGCTGCCGGCCCGCCGGATCGGTTTCCTGGCGGTGCGCAGCCGCCGGGTCGACGTGGCGCTGAGCTCCGTGGTGGGCATCGCGGTCGTGTCCATCGCGCTGGCCATCCCGGTCGAGTGACCCGTGCGGGGCGCCCCGCATGGCCCCGCAGGCGGGTCCGGGGCTAGGTTGGCGGGCATGGCGGAGCGGGACCGGCAGGGCAAGGTGACCGTCGTGGGCGCCGGTTTCTACGGCTCCACCACGGCGCTGCGGTTGGCGGAGTACGACCTGTTCGAGACGGTGGTGCTCACCGACATCGTCGAGGGCAAGCCCGAGGGCCTGGCGCTGGACATCAACCAGTCGCGGCCGATCGAGGGCTTCGAGACCCGGGTCGTGGGCGTCGGGGGTGGCTCCTACGAGGGCACCGAGGGCTCCGACATCGTGGTCATCACCGCCGGCCTGCCGCGCAAGCCCGGCATGAGCCGGATGGACCTCATCGAGACCAACGCCGGCATCGTCCGGTCGGTCGCGGAGAACGTGGCCCGCACCTCGCCGGACGCCGTCGTCATCGTCGTCTCCAACCCGCTCGACGAGATGACCGCGCTGGCCCAGCTGGCCACCGGTTTCCCGGAGGCCCGCGTCATGGGCCAGGCGGGGATGCTCGACACCGCCCGGTTCACGAACAACGTGGCCGAGGAGTGCGGCGTCCCGGTCGACTCCGTGCGCACCCTGACGCTCGGGTCGCACGGCGACACGATGGTCCCGGTGCCCTCGCGGTGCACCGTCGATGGCCGTCCGCTGGCCGACGTGCTGCCGGCCGACCGGATCGCGCACCTGGTCGACCGCACCCGCAACGGCGGGGCCGAGGTCGTCGCGCTGCTGAAGACCGGGTCGGCCTACTACGCGCCGTCCGCGGCGGCCGCCCGGATGGCGCGCGCCGTCCGGGAGGACGCCGGGGCGGTCATGCCGGTGTGCGCGTGGGTCGACGGCGAGTACGGCATCTCCGGGGTCTACCTCGGGGTCGAGGCCGAGATCGGCCGGGCAGGAGTGCGGCGGGTCGTGCAGAGCGACCTGACCGACAGTGAGCTGGCGGGCCTGCGCGAGGCCGCCGAGGCCGTGCGCGCCAAGCAGGCCGATGTAGCCGACCTCTGACCACGACGGTCAGAGCATGCAGAGAGGGAAAGCCAACACGTGAGCAAGATCAAGGTCGAGGGCAAGGTCGTCGAGCTCGACGGCGACGAGATGACCCGGATCATCTGGCAGTTCATCAAGGACCAGCTGATCCTCCCGTACCTGGACGTCGACCTCGAGTACTACGACCTGGGCATGGAGTCGCGCGACGCCACCGACGACCAGATCACCGTCGACGCCGCCAACGCCATCAAGCAGCACGGCGTCGGCGTCAAGTGCGCCACCATCACCCCCGACGAGGCGCGGGTCGAGGAGTTCGGCCTCAAGCGGATGTACCGCTCGCCCAACGGCACGATCCGCAACATCCTCGGCGGCGTCATCTTCCGTGAGCCGATCATCATGGCCAACGTGCCGCGTCTGGTGCCGGGCTGGACCAAGCCGATCATCGTCGGCCGCCACGCCTTCGGTGACCAGTACCGCGCCACCGACTTCCGCTTCCCGGGGCCGGGCACCCTCACGGTGACCTTCACCCCGACCGACGGCTCCGCGCCGATCGAGCACGAGGTCTTCCAGGCGCCGGGCTCCGGTGTCGCGATGGCGATGTACAACCTCGACGAGTCGATCCGTGACTTCGCGCGCGCCTCGCTCAACTACGGCCTGGCCCGCAACTACCCGGTCTACCTCTCCACCAAGAACACGATCCTCAAGGCCTACGACGGCCGCTTCAAGGACCTGTTCCAGGAGGTCTTCGAGGCCGAGTTCAAGGACCAGTTCGCCGCCGCCGGCATCACCTACGAGCACCGGCTCATCGACGACATGGTCGCTGCCTCCCTCAAGTGGGAGGGCGGGTACGTCTGGGCCGCGAAGAACTACGACGGCGACGTGCAGTCCGACACCGTGGCGCAGGGCTTCGGCTCGCTGGGCCTGATGACCTCGGTGCTGGCCACCCCGGACGGCCGCACGGTCGAGGCCGAGGCGGCGCACGGCACGGTCACCCGCCACTTCCGCGCCCACCAGCGCGGCGAGGCGACCTCGACCAACCCGATCGCGTCGATCTTCGCCTGGACGCGGGGCCTGGCGCACCGCGGCAAGCTGGACAACACCCCCGAGGTGACCCGGTTCGCCGAGACTCTGGAGAAGGTCTGCATCGACACCGTCGAGAGCGGTCAGATGACCAAGGACCTGGCGCTGCTGATCAGCAAGGACAGCCCGTGGCTGAACACCCAGGACTTCCTGGCGGCCATCGACGCCAACCTGCAGAAGGCGATGGCCTGACGGTCTGACGATCTGACGACGGCCCCCGCGACCACCGGTCGCGGGGGCCGTCGCGCGTCCGGGCCCGGCGGTGATCACCTCGGCGGTCTCGGGGTGTCGACCATGCGATGACCCCGATGGTGCGGGGGTGATCGAGCCTGTGGACGGCGTCGGCGCGCGAGTCGCCGGTTCCGGCACGCTCCGCGGGTGCCCCGCCCGCCCGCGCGTCCACCTGCTCTGGACGGGCGCGTCTTCCGGGCGGAGACGGTGGTGTCCCGTGGTCTCCTCACGCCCGACCAGCTCCGCAGCACCGCGTGGCGGCGGGTGCTGCCCGGCGTCTACGCCGACGCCCGGCTCGCCGCGGACCACCGGCTCACGGTCGCCGCCGTGTCGCTGGTCGCCCCACCGACCGCCGTGTTCGGCGGTCTCACCGCCGCGTTCCTGTGGGGTGCCGACGGCATCCTCGGCGCTGCTGATCCGGTCGAGGTCGTGCTGCCGACCGGCCGGCGCTGGAGCCCGCGGTCACCGTCCGTCCGGGTGCGCACCGCACCGCTGGGCGACGGCGATGTCGAGGTGGTGGGCCGGTTCCGGGTGACCGGGCGTACGCGCACGGCGGTCGACCTGATCCGGCGCGGGCCGGTGGACGAGGCGGTCGTCGTCCTGGACCAGCTCGCACAGCAGCGCGTGGTGCGGCTCGAGGAGGTGCGCGCGGCGGTCGCAGCGCTCCCCCGGGTGCGGGGCAGCGCACAGGCCCGGCGCGCCGCCGCGCTCGCCGATGGGCGGGCCGGCTCCCCGCAGGAGACCCGGGTGCGACTGGTGCTGATGCGCGCCGGACTCCCGTCACCGGTGGCGCAACTGGAGGTACGTCACCGCGGCAGGTTCGTGGCCCGCGTGGACTTCGGCTGGCCCGAGCACCGGCTGGCGCTGGAGTACGACGGTCAGTGGCACGCCGAGCCGGGTCAGTTCGCGCGCGACCGGGAGCGGCTGAACCGTCTGACCGCGGCCGGCTGGCGGGTCGTCTTCGTCACCGCGGCCGATCTGCATCGGCCCGACCTGCTCGCGGCGCGAGTGGCAGAGGCCCTGCGCGGGTGATCATCTCGGCACCAGCGGGGCTCTCAGGGATGGCGAGAGCCCGCTGCTGCCGAGGTGATCACCAGCCCGGCTCAGGAGCCGAAGAGCTGGGTCCACCAGGGGCCGCCGGCGCCCTCCGCGACGCCGACGCCGAGGGTGCCCAGCTCGCAGTTCAGGATGTTCGCCCGGTGGCCGGGGCTGGCCATCCAGGCGGCCATCACCGCGGCGGCGTCCGGCTGGCCGTAGGCGATGTTCTCCGCCCGCGCGGTCTGGATCCCGGCCGCTCGAGCCCGGGCGAACGGGTCCTGGCCGTCGGGGTCGATGTGGGAGAAGTAGTCCCGGTCCCGCATGTCCGCGCTGTGCGCGCGGGCGACGCCGGCGAGGGCGGGGTCGGCGATGACGGCCGGGCAGCCGGCCGTCGCGCGCTCGGCGTTCACCAGGTCGAGCACCCGCTGCTCGGTGCCGGCGGCGGCCGGGGCCGCAGGTGCCGGGGCCGGGGCCGGTGCCGGCACGGGGCGGGTGTCGGGGCGGGAGCGGGCGCGGGGGCGGACGACGAGACGGCCGGCTCCGTCTCCGCTGCGGATTCGGCGGCCGGGGGATCGGTAGCGGCGGTCTCGGCCACCGCCTCCGCCGGGACATCGGCAGGAACGTCGGCGGCGGCGTCGTCCGGAGCTGTGTCCGGGGCAGGGGTGGCCGCCGCCTCGGGCTGCGGGGCCTCGGCGGCGGTCTCGGCCAGCTGCGTGCGCACCACGCCGTGCACCACGGTCGCGCCGGACCCGAGGAGCACCAGGACGGCGACCAGCAGCAGGGGCGCCCAGAGCTGCCGGCCACCCCGCCGCAGGGGCCGGGACAGGGCGGCGTCCAGACGCCGGAGCGCGGACGGGCGGGGCGGGGAGGGCGGCATGGCACGTCCTCAGCAGCGGGTCGCGGCGGTCACCCGGTCGAGGGTAGCCGGGGACACAGCGTCACCAGCGGGTCGTGGTGGGGAACACCCGGGGGAGGGGGGCGGGTTGCCGCTGGAGGACCTGCCCCGGGTCCGGCCACTACCGTGGTCCGCTGACGCCGGCAGAGCCCTGCCGAGCACCGCATCTGGAGGAACACGCCGCTCGTGAGCGACGTCTGGCTCAACATCGTCATGGTCCTGGGCTTCGTCCTCGTCGGCGGCGCCTTCGCCGGGGCCGAGATCGCCCTGGTCTCGCTGCGCGACTCGCAGGTCCGGGCGCTGGCCGACACCGGCCGCCGGGGACAGGCCCTGAGCAAGCTGGTCTCCGACCCCAACCGGTTCCTCGCCGCCGTCCAGGTCGGGGTCACCCTGGCCGGCTTCTTCTCCGCCGCCTTCGGCGCCAGCACGCTGTCCGCGCCGCTCGCCGACTGGGCGCAGGGCACGTTCGGCCTCTCGGAGGGGCTGGCGGACCCGCTGTCCTTCGTCGCGGTCACCATCGCCATCAGCTACCTGTCCCTGGTGGTCGGCGAGCTCACCCCCAAGCGCCTGGCGCTGCAGCGGGCCGAGGGCTTCGCGCTGGTCGTCGCCGCGCCGCTGAACGCCATCGCCAAGCTCTTCCGGCCGGTGATCTGGCTGCTGTCGACGAGCACCGACCTGCTCGTCCGGCTGCTGGGCGGCGACCCGAAGGTCAGCGGGGAGTCGATCAGCCAGGAGGAGCTGCGTGACCTGGTCGCGGCGCACGAGTCGCTGTCCAGCGACGAGCGGCGGCTGATCGACGAGGTGTTCCGGGCCGGGGACCGCGAGGTGCGCGAGGTGATGACCCCGCGCACCGAGGTGCACTTCCTGGACGGCTCGACCACCGCGAGCCGGGCGGCCAAGCAGGTCGCCGACTCCAGCTGGTCGCGCTATCCGGTGATCGGCCGGGGTGAGGACGACGTCGTCGGCTTCGTGCACGTCCGTGACCTCTTCCTGCCGACCCACCCCGCCGGCCGCGCGGCGACCGTGGCCGACCTGGCGCGGGAGGTCAAGCGGCTTCCCGGCACGGCGAAGGTGCTCAACGCGATGTCGGAGATGCGCCGGGAGAACCGGCACTTCGCCATCGTCGTCGACGAGTACGGCGGCACCGACGGCATCGTCACGCTGGAGGACCTCATCGAGGAGGTCATCGGGGACATCTACGACGAGTACGACGCCGACGTCGCCGGTGAGGACGCCGAGCCCACCGGTGGCCCGCAGGAGCTCGACGGGCTGCTGAACCTCGACGACTTCGCCGAGTCCACCGGCCTCCACCTGCCCGAGGGCCCCTACGAGACGGTCGCCGGCTACCTGCTCGCCGCGCTGGGCCGGCTGCCGGTGGTCGGGGACGTCGCCGACGTCGAGGGGCGCACCCTCACCGTGCTGGAGCTGGACGGACGCCGGATCGCGCGCATCGGCGTCAGCGCCGCGCCCGAGCCCGAGGACGCCGAGGGCGCGGCCGCGGAGCCCGAGGCCCGTTAGCCGCGCTGCTGCGCGAACGTCCAGGCGTCGCCGACGATCTCCCGCAGGTCGGTGTGCACCGGCTGCCAGCCCAGGTCCTCGCGGATGCGGGCCGAGCTGGCCACCAGGCGGGCCGGGTCGCCGGCACGCCGCGGGCCCACGACCACCGGCAGCTCGTGCCCGGTGACCTCGCGGACGGCGTCGACCATCTCCTGCACGGAGAACCCGCTGCCGCTGCCCAGGTTGTAGACCCGGTGCTCGCCGGGCGCCGGCGCCGGCAGGGCCAGCAGGTGGGCGGCGGCGAGGTCGGTGACGTGCACGTAGTCGCGGATGCAGGTGCCGTCCGGCGTCGGGTAGTCGTCGCCGTAGACGGTCAGGGACTCGCGGGTGCCGGCAGCGACCTGCAGGGCGATCGGGATCAGGTGCGTCTCGGTGGCGTGCCGCTCGCCCCGGCCGAAGGCGGCGCCGCCCACGTTGAAGTAGCGCAGGCTCACCGCGGCGACGTCGTACGCCACCGCGTAGCTGGTCAGCATCGTGTCGACGGCGAGCTTGCTGGCCCCGTAGGTGTTGGTCGGCCGCGTGGGCGCCGTCTCCGGGATCGGCACCTCGGTGGGCTCGCCGTAGGTGGCGGCGGTGGAGGAGAAGACGATCCGGCGGCAGTCCGCGGCGCGCATCGCCTCGAGCAGGGCGAGCGACCCGCCGACGTTGTTCTCCCAGTAGAGCTCCGGGGCCTGCTGGCTCTCCCCGACCAGGCTCTTCGCGGCGAAGTGCAGCACGGCCTCGGGGCGCACCTCGGCGAGCACCGGGGCGGAGTCGTGCAGCGAGGCCCGGACCAGCCGGGCGCCGACCGGGACGGCGTCGGCGTGCCCGGTGGAGAGGTCGTCGAGCACGGTGACCTCGTGGCCCTCGGCCAGCAGGGCCGCGGTGACTACGCTGCCGATGTACCCGGCGCCGCCGGTGACGAGAACGCGCATGGTGCGAGCCTAGCCAGCGCCCCGCCGGGGTCCGGCCGCCGCGCGCAGGAGGAGCCCGCCCGTGGTCAGCGCACGCCCCGCCGTCGCAGCGATGCCGGCCTACCGGCCCGGCCGCAACCCCGCCGACCTCGCCCGGGAGATCGGCGTCCCGCGCGCGGTGAAGCTGGCCAGCAACGAGGTGGCCTTCCCCCCGTTGCCCGCCGTCGTCGAGGCGATCGCGACGACGGCGGGGGAGACCAACCGCTACCCGGACAACGGCGCGACGGTGCTCACCGCGACGCTGGCGGAGCGGTACGGCGTCGCGCCCGCGCAGGTGGCCACCGGGTGCGGCGCGGTGACCGTGCTGCAGCAGCTGACCCAGGCCTACTGCGACCCGGGCACCGGCATCGCGTTCGCCTGGCGGTCGTTCGAGATGTACCCGCTGCTGGCCCAGGTGGCCGGTGCCCGCGCCCAGCAGGTGCCGTTGGTGCCCGGCGCGCCGGGCGGCGCCGCCGACACCCACGACCTCGAGGCGCTGGCCGCGGTGGTCGACGAGAGCACCCGGCTGGTGTTCGTCTGCAACCCGAACAACCCCACCGGGACGGCGGTGCGCCGAGCCGAGCTGGAACGTTTCCTCGATGCGGTGCCCGAGACGGCCCTGGTCGTGCTCGACGAGGCCTACCGCGAGTTCGTCACCGACGAGGACGTCCCCGACGGCGTGGAGCTGATGCGCGGACGGCCCAACGTCGCGGTGCTGCGCACGTTCTCCAAGGCGTGGGGGCTGGCCGGCCTGCGGGTGGGCTACCTGCTGGCCGAGGACCCGGCCGTCGCCGACGCCGTCCGCCGCACTCACGTGCCCTTCAGCGTCTCCAGCCTCGCGCAGGCCGCGGCGGTCGCCGCGCTGGCGAGCGAGGACGAGGTGCGGCGGCGCTGCGCCGCCGTCGTCACCGAGCGCGCCCGGCTCACCGCGGCCCTGCGGGAGCGCGGCCTGCCGGTCGCCGACAGCCAGGCCAACTTCGTCTGGTTGCCGCTGGGTGAGCGCACCGCCGAGGTGGCGGCCGCGCTGGAGTCGCGCGCGGTGATCACCCGGCCGTTCGCGGGCGAGGGCCTGCGCGTGACCGTCGGGACGCCGGAGGAGGACGACGTCTTCCTCGGCGCGCTGGACGCCGTCCTGACCAGCGGCGGGGCCGCGGCTGCGGACACCTGACCGGGGACCGGTGGGACGCGTGGTTCGATGAGGGACGTGCCTGCTCCCCGCGTGCTGTCCGGCATCCAGCCGACGGCTGACTCGTTCCACCTCGGCAACCTCCTGGGTGCGCTGCGGCAGTGGGTGGCGCTGCAGGACGACCACGACGCCTTCTACTGCGTCGTCGACCTGCACGCGATCACCGCGGAGCAGCCCGACCCGGCAGTGCTGCGCCAGCGCACGCTGGTCTCCGCCGCGCAGTTGCTCGCGCTGGGCGTCGACCCCGAGCGCAGCACGCTGTTCGTGCAGAGCCACGTGCCCGAGCACGCCCAGCTCGCCTGGGTGCTGCAGTGCCTCACCGGCTTCGGTGAGGCCAGCCGGATGACCCAGTTCAAGGACAAGAGCACCCGCGAGGGCGCCGGCGCGGCGTCGGTCGGGCTGTTCACCTACCCCGTGCTGCAGGCCGCCGACATCCTGCTGTACCAGGCCGCCCGGGTGCCGGTGGGCGAGGACCAGCGCCAGCACCTGGAGCTCACCCGCGACCTGGCCACCCGGTTCAACGGTCGGTACGGCGACACCTTCACCCTGCCGGAGGCCTACGTGCCCCCGGGTGCGGCGAAGGTGCTGGACCTGCAGTCGCCGGACAAGAAGATGAGCAAGAGCCTCCCGCCGGCCGGCTGCGTGAACCTGCTGGACGACCCGAAGGTGACGGCGAAGAAGATCCGCTCGGCGGTCACCGACACCGGCCGCGAGGTCGTCGCCGACCCGGTGGGCAAGCCGGGCGTGACCAACCTGCTGGCCATCCACTCGGCGCTGTCCGGGCAGAGCACCGCCCAGTTGGAGGAGCACTTCGCCGGCCGCGGCTACGGCGACCTCAAGAAGGAGCTCGCCGACGTCGTCACCGAGGCCTTCGCCCCGGTGCAGCAGCGCACCGCAGAACTGCTGGCCGACACCGCCGAGCTGGAGCGGGTGCTGGCCGCCGGCGCCGCCCGCGCCCGTGCGGTCGCGGCCCCCACCCTGGCCACCGTCTACGAGCGGGTGGGCTTCCTGGCCCCGTTCGGGGGCACGCCGGCGTGACCGGACGACCGCTGCGCGCCGACGACACCTTCGTGCACCGCCCCCCGGCGGAGCGCGAGGTGCCGGCCGACACCGCCGTGCTGGGCGTGGTGGTGTCGATCCCGGAGCCGTGGGCGCAGCTGCTGGTCGAGTGGCGCGGCAAGTGCGGTGACCCGCAGGCGAACCTGGTCCCGCCGCACGTGACCCTGCTGCCGCCCACCGAGGTCGCGGTCGCCGACCGGCAGACGATCAGCGCACACCTGGCGCAGGTCGCGGACACCCACCCGCCCTTCGACATGCGCCTGTCGGGCACCGGCACGTTCCGGCCGGTCTCGGAGGTGGTCTTCGTCGCCGTGGTGCGGGGCATCGCCGACTGCGAGCTGATCGCCACCGACGTCCGCACCGGGCCGCTGGCCCGGCCGCTGGCGTTCCCGTACCACCCGCACGTCACCGTCGCGCACGACGTGCCCGGCGAGATGCTCGACCTGGCGCACGCCGGACTGGCCGAGGTGCACGCGGAGTTCCGGGTGGAGTCCTTCACCGAGTTCGAGCAGCTCCCCGACGGCGCGTGGGCCGTCGCCCGCGAGTACCCGCTCACCGGCGCACCGCGCTGACCTGCGGCGCGACCGGCCCCGGGGCCCGTCGGCCGACGCGCGCGGGAGGCGGTCAGACCGCAGACTCGGTCCGGTGACCGAGGCCAGGACGACACCCGGCCGTGCCGACGGCCCGGCCCCGGGCGGCCCGTTCACCCGGCTGGCGGCCGCCGCACGCCGCCTGCTGCGCCGGGGGCGCGACCGATGGGGGTGGCTGGACCACCTGGTGCACGCCGGTGGCCACTTCGACCGGGTGCAGGCCGACCTGCTCGCCTCCGGGGTCACCTACTACGTGTTCCTGGCGCTGTTCCCCGTCCTGCTGCTGGTCGCCGCCGTCGCCGGCCTGGTGCTGCGCGGCAACCCGCTGCTGGAGGAACAGCTCGTCTCCGGCATCCGCGACGCGGTGCCCGGCTCGACCGGCGACGACCTCGCCGCCCAGGCGGAGGTGGCGATCGACAGCGCCACCACCTTCGGCGTCGTCGGGCTGCTGGGTGCGCTCCTCCTCGGGCTGCGCGCGATGGACCGGATCCGGGTGGGCATGGACGTCGTCTGGCGGGGGCAACCCGACCCGCCGGCGTTCCTCGCCGACCGGGTCAAGGACGTCGCCGGGCTGCTGGGCTTCGGGGTGGCGGGGGCGCTGAGCGTCGGGCTGACCACGGGTGCGACGTCGGCGTCGGCGTGGCTGCTGGACCTGCTGGGGCTGGCGGACGCGCCCGGCGTCGGGGTGGTCACCGCGGCGGTGGCGATCGTGCTGGCGCTGGCCGGGGACACCCTGGTCTTCCTGTGGCTGCTGCGCGGCGTGCCCGACAACCCGTTCGGCTGGCGCCGGCTGCTGCCCGGCGCGGTGTTCGGGGCGGTCGGCTTCGAACTGCTCAAGGTGGCCGGCAACATCTACCTGACGATCATCAGCGGCAACGTCACCGCGCAGACCTTCGGCGGGATCGTGGGCCTGATCGTCTGGCTGAACCTGGTCTTCCAGTTCGCCTTCTACACCGCCGCGTGGACGGCGACGATCCCGGCCGTGGAGCGGGAGCGGATCGCTGCCGGCCACGTGCGGCCGAGGGTCAGCGCTCCGGACCTGGTGCCCCCGGACCCGGTGCCCCCGGACCCGGTGCCCCCGGACCCGGTGCCCCCGGACCGTCCGGGTCGTCCGACGGTGGTGTCCCCGGTGGTGTCCCCGGTGCGGACGGCGGTCGGGCTGCTGGGGGCCGGTGCGCTGGTGGGTGCGGTGGGGAGCCGGCTGCTGACCCGTCGTCGCCGGCCTCCGGCCGGCGGCTGACCGGGCGACGGGCCCGGCGGCGGCCCAGCAGGGTCGCGAGCACCACCAGGACCGCGGCCACCGCCAGGGCGGCCGGCACCAGCGGGCTGTCCTGCTCGGCCGCGGCCGGTGCGGCGGTGACCGGTGGCGCAGCGGCGGCCGGCGACGGCGTCGCGGTCCGGCTGGGCCGGGCCGAGGTGGCCGGCGCGGTCGGCTCGGGCTCGTCCGGGGCGACCAGCCGGCCGGGGGCCTCGACGGTGGCCGGGGTGGCGAAGCCCCAGTCGAGCAGGCGGGCCGCCTGCTGCTGTTCGTGCACCGGGCGGCGTTCTGCCTGCATCAGGCTGACCACCAGCCGGCGGCCGTCACGCTCGGCGGCGGCCACGAAGGTGTGCCGCGCCGCGTCGGTGAAGCCGGTCTTGCCGCCCAGCGTCCCCGGGTAGTCCCACATCAGCCCGTTCTGCGACTGGATCTGGAAGCCCTCGTACCCGGGCGCCGGGGGCATCTGCGCGATCCGGGTCTGCAGGACGTCGAGCGTGTAGGGGTCGGTGACCAGCTCGCGCATGAACAGCGCCAGGTCGTAGGGCGAGGACGACTGGCCGGCGACGTCGAGCCCGGACGGCGTGCCGACGACGGTGTCCGATGCCCCCAGCCGGGCGGCGGTGGCGTTCATCGCCGCGACCGTGGGCGGCACCCCGCCGGCGGCGCGGGCCAGGGCGTTGGCCGCGTCGTTGCCCGACTGCATGACCAGCGCCCGGAAGAGCAGGTCGACGGGGTACTGGCCGTCGCGCACCAGGCCCACCCGGCTGCCCTCGATCGCCTCGTCCTCCACCGTACCGACCACGACCTGCCCCGGGTCGAGCTGCGGGGCGAGGGTCAGCAGGGTCAGCGTCTTGAGGGCGCTCGCCGGGTAGTAGCGGCCGTGGGGGTCGCGGGCGCCGAGCACCTGGCCGGTGCCCGCGTCGGCCACCAGCCAGCCGCGCGCGTCGATGCCCTCCGGCAGCGGCGGGGCGCCCTCGGCGGTGACCACCCCGCGGGTGTCCAGCCCCTCCCCGCCCACGGTGCTGCCGTCCGCGGCGCTCCCCTGCGGCGGACCCGCGGCGTAGGGGGTGCTCGGGGTGGGGGCGGACGGGTCGACGGTGGGCCGGGCGGTCTCGGCGCGGGCGGGGGCACCGGCGGGGGCGAGCACCGCGACAGCGGCCGTGAGGCAGGTGAGCAGGGTGCAGGCGACGGCGGACCGGACGGCGGCGCCGGCGCGCGACCGGGCCGGGGGCGTCGGGTGGCGCATGACGGGCACGCTAACCCGGCCGGGCCCGAGGGCCGGGTGTGGGCGCCGTCTCACCACGGCCGGCAGGTGTGTGCCCGGTGTTGCCCGTAGGCAACGATCCCATCTCTATCCGTCGCCTGGTGGCCGCACCCGCGCCACCCGCAGTTAGCGTGCCGGGGGCGTCGTCGTCCCGCCCGGCTCCCGGGCAGAGGGCGGCGACGGAGCACCGGACACCCCCAGGCACCGGGGTCCACCGACCAGGTCGGCGGGCCCATGAGAGAGGAGACCGTCTTGCGCCGAGTGCGTGGGATGAAGGCCGCGGCACTGCTGCTGGCCGGCAGCATGGCCCTGGCGGCCTGCGCCAGCGACGAGACCGACGGCGACTCGGGCGGCAGCGCCAGTGGCGGCGGCGGCGACGAGCTCATGGTCGGTCTGGCCTACGACACCGGCGGTCGGGGCGACAAGTCGTTCAACGACTCCGCCTACGCCGGGGTCGAGGCCGCCATCGAGGAGATGGGCGGCGAGGTGCAGGAGCTGTCGCCCAACGACGACGGCTCCGACCGCGCCGAGCTGCTCACCCAGCTGGCCGAGCAGGGCTACGACCCGGTGATCGGCGTGGGCTTCGCCTACGGCGAGATCATCGGCGACATCGCCGCCGAGTACCCCGAGACCACCTTCGCCGTCGTCGACTCGTCGGTGGCCGAGATGGACGCCGACAACCTGACCGGCCTGCTCTTCGCCGAGGAGCAGGGGTCCTTCCTCGCCGGCGCGGCTGCGGCGCTGAAGTCCGAGACCGGCCACATCGGCTTCGTCGGCGGCGTCGAGAACCCGCTGATCCAGAAGTTCGAGGCGGGCTACGTCGCGGGCGCCCAGGCGGTCGACCCGGACATCATCATCGACACCCAGTACATCTCCCCGGCCGGTGACTTCTCCGGCTTCGGCGACCCGGCCCGCGGCCGGATCGTCGCCCAGGGCATGTTCGACGCCGGCGCCGACATCGTCTACCACGCGGCCGGCGGCTCGGGTCAGGGCGTCTTCGAGGCCGCGGCCGCCTCCGGTGGCCGCGCGATCGGTGTCGACTCCGACCAGTACGAGACGGTCGGTGACCCGGCGCTGCAGGCGGTGATCATGACGTCGATGCTGAAGCGGGTCGACAACGCGGTGGAGTCGTTCATCACCGACTTCTCCGAGGGCTCCGTCGACGGCGGCCAGGACATCGTCAACGACCTGTCGACCGACGGGGTGGGGCTGTCCACCTCCGGCGGGCAGATCGACGACATCCAGACCCAGATCGACGACTACCGGCAGCAGATCATCGACGGCGAGATCGAGGTCCCGACGATCCCGTGACGCGCTCGTCCTGAGCAGCACGGACGCGGCGGGCCCGGGGGCGGTACACCCCCCGGGCCCGCCGTTTTCCGTGTGTACCGTCTCCGCGTCGGACCGGACGTCGTCCGACGCGCTCACGACCGGAAGACCTCCGGTCACCAGTCCCGGTCCAGCGCCCACCATGGAGTCCCCGTTGAACGAGTCGGCACCACTGGCGGTCGAGCTGCGTGGCATCACCAAGCGCTTCCCCGGCGTCGTGGCCAACAAGGACATCGAGCTGCGCGTCCGGCGCGGTGAGGTGCACGCCATCGTGGGGGAGAACGGCGCGGGCAAGTCCACGCTGATGAAGACCCTGTACGGCATGCACCGCCCGGACGAGGGCGAGATCCTGCTCGACGGGAAGCCGGCGACCTTCCGGAGCCCGGCCGATGCCATCGCCGCGGGCATCGGGATGGTCCACCAGCACTTCATGCTGGCCGACAACTTCACCGTGCTGGAGAACGTCGTCCTCGGCAGCGAGCCGACCAGGGGCGGCCGGCTGGACCGCGCGGCGGCCCGTCGCCGGATCCAGGAGATCTCCGACAGCTACGCCCTGGGCCTGCACCCCGACAGCCTGGTCGAGGACCTCGGCGTCGGTGACCGGCAGCGCGTGGAGATCGCCAAGGTGCTCTACCGGGGCGCCACCACCCTGATCCTCGACGAGCCGACCGCCGTGCTGGTCCCGCAGGAGGTCGACGAGCTGTTCGGCAACCTCGCCGAGCTCAAGCGCGAGGGCCTCACCGTCATCTTCATCTCGCACAAGCTCGACGAGGTGCGCAAGGTCGCCGACGCGATCACCGTCATCCGCCGGGGCACCACCGTCGGCACCGCCGACCCCCGGACGACGACGGCCAAGGAGCTGGCGGAGCTGATGGTCGGCGCCGAGCTGCCCGTCGCCGCGCCCCGGGAGTCCACGGTGCGCGAGGTCCCCGTGCTGCGGATGCGCGGGGTCTCCGTCAGCGCCGTCGCCGGTGGCCGGTCGGTCGTTGACGACGTGACCCTGACCGTGCGCGAGGGGGAGGTCGTCGGGATCGCCGGCGTCGAGGGGAACGGCCAGGCCGAGCTCGTCGACGCGATCATGGGCCTGCGGCCCCTGGCAGCCGGTGAGCTCCGGCTCGGCGACGAGGACATCGCGGACTGGAGCACCCGCCGACGCCGCGAGGGCGGCATCGGCTTCGTCCCCGAGGACCGGCACCGGCAGGGGATGCTGCTGGACGCGCCGCTGTGGGAGAACCGGATCCTGGGACACCAGACCCAGCCGCCGGCGGTCAAGGGCGTGTTCATCGACCGCAAGGGCGCCCGCGCGGACACCGCCCGGATCATGCGCGAGTACGACGTCCGCGCGCCCGGGCCGGACACCGCGGCGGTGGCGCTGTCCGGGGGCAACCAGCAGAAGCTGATCGTCGGGCGCGAGATGAGCGCGCACCCGCGGCTGCTGATCGCCGCCCACCCGACCCGCGGGGTCGACGTCGGCGCCCAGGCGGGCATCTGGGAGCTGCTCAAGGACGCCCGCGCGGAGGGGATGGGGATCCTGCTGGTCTCGGCCGACCTGGACGAGCTGATCAGCTTGTCCGACACGCTGCACGTGATGCTCCGCGGCGCGCTGGTCGCGACGCTGGACCCGAGACGCGTCACCCCGGAGGAACTCGGTGGGCACATGACCGGCGCCTCGCGCGGCGACCACTCGGTGGGTGCGGCGTGACCGCCCTCCGCCGGCTGGGCCTGTCGCTGATGGCCCCGGCCATCGCCCTGGTCGTGGCCCTCGCCCTGTCCGCGGCCGTCATCGCGCTGATCGGCCAGAACCCGGTCACCGCGGTCCGCGTCATGTTCGACTTCGGCGACTCGCCGGCCCAGCAGACCCAGGCGATCGTGCTCGTGCTCAACCGGGCGGTGCCGCTGTTCCTGGCCGGGCTGGCGGTCTCGGTCGCCTTCCGGATGGGCCTGTTCAACATCGGCGTCGAGGGCCAGTACCGGATCGCCACCGTGCTCGCCGCCGGCGCCGGCGCGGCGGTGGTCCTGCCCGGGCCGCTGCACCTGCTCTTCATCATCGTCGTCGCGATGGCGGTCGGGGCCTTCTGGGCCGGCATCGTCGCCGTGCTGAAGGTGACCCGGGGCGTGAGCGAGGTGATCAGCTCGATCATGCTCAACTTCATCGCCCTGGGGCTGGCGTCCTACCTGCTCACCGGGCCGCTGCGCGGGTCACCGGAGGGCGCCTCGATCATCACCACCAGCGAGATCCCCGAGTCCGGCTGGTTCCCCGGCCTCAACGGGGTGCTCACCGGCCTGGGCCTGGCCGAACCCCGCTCGGACCTCTACGGCTTCCTGGTCGTGGCCATCGTGGTCGGTGTCGTCGTGGCCGTGCTGATCAAGCGCACCCGGTTCGGCTTCGACCTGCGGGCCACCGGGATGTCGCCGTCCGCGGCGACCGCCAGCGGGGTGGACGCCCGCCGCATGGTGCTCAAGACGATGCTCATCTCCGGTGCCATCGCCGGCCTGATCGGCCTGCCCGAACTGCTCGGCGACGCGCACGACTACAACACCGAGTTCACCGCCGGGCTGGGCTTCCTGGGCATCGCCGTGGCCCTGCTGGGCCGCAACTCCCCGCTGGGCATCGCCTTCGGGGCGCTGCTGTTCGCCTTCCTGGACCGGGCCGCGATCCCGCTCCAGTTCGCCGACATCCCGGCCTCGGTCGTCACGATCATCCAGGGCACGATCGTGCTCGCCGTCGTCGTCGCCAACGAGATCGCCCGCCGGGTGACCCGGCAGCAGGCCGAGCGCGGCAACGCGGTCGCGCCGCCCACCTCCGGTGACGGCAGCACCGGTGGCGGGCAGGGGCCCGGCGACGGGCCGCCGCCGGACGGCGGTCCCACGACGGGCACCGGCACCGGCGTCGGGGTCCGCAACGCGTCCGGCGAACCCGGCCGCACCGACAGCCGTCAGGGAGCAGGGGCATGAGCACCGCAACCGCCGTACCCACCTCCGCCGGCCGCGGGCCGGTGACCGAGCTGTTCCTCGGCGGTGGCCGGGCGCGCCGGGTGACCTGGCTGCTGGTCGGGCTGCTGGTGCTGTTCTCCGCGGTCCGGGTGATCTCGGGTCAGCAGGCGCTGACGTCGTCGTCCACCTTCGGCGCCGCGCTGCTGCTCGCCGTGCCGCTCCTGCTGGTCGCCCTCGGTGGGCTGTTCGCCGAGCGCGCGGGCGTGGTCAACATCGGCCTCGAGGGCATGATGATCCTGGGCACCTGGGGCGCCGGCTGGGCCGGGTACCAGTGGGGCTGGGTCGGTGCGCTGGCCGGCGGCGCGCTCTTCGGGGCGCTCGGTGGCCTGGTGCACGCGGTCGCCACCGTCACCTTCGGCGTCGACCACGTCGTCTCCGGTGTGGCGATCAACATCCTGGCCGCCGGCGTCGTCCGCTTCCTCTCCGAGCTGCTCTACACCGACAACGCCGCGGGCGGCGGTGTCACCCAGTCGCCGCCGCTGTCCTCGAGCCCACCGCGCCTCTCGCTGCCGGTGCTCTCCTCCGGGCCCGACCTGCTCGGTGACCTGGAGTCCCGGCACTGGTTCCTGGTCAGCGACCTCGCCGGCCTGCTCCGCGGGGTGAGCAACGAGGTCGGTGTGCTCACCGTGCTGGCGGTGCTGATGGTCCCGGCGGCCTACCTGGTGCTCTGGCGGACCGCGTTCGGCCTGCGGCTGCGCTCCTGCGGGGAGAACCCGGCGGCGGCGGACTCCCTCGGCGTCCCGGTCTACCGGCTCAAGTACATCGCGGTGGTCATCTCCGGCATGCTGGCCGGGCTGGGCGGCGTCTTCCTGGTCTTCATCGCGAACATCTACCGCGAGGGGCAGACCAACGGCCGCGGCTTCATCGGCCTGGCCGCGCTGATCTTCGGCAACTGGCGGCCGGGCGGGCTCGCCGCCGGTGCCGGCCTGTTCGGCTTCGCCGACGCCCTGCAGCTGCGCAGCCGGACCGCCGTCGTCGCGCTGCTGCTGCTCGTCGCCGTGATCCTGGTGGGGGTGGCGATCTGGCAGGCCACCCGGCGCCGCTACGTGCAGGCGGTGATCGCCGTGGCGTTCGGTGCCGCAGCGCTGGCCGGCTTCCTCACCATCGACCAGCTGCCCCCGGGCATCGTCTCCTTCACCCCGCACCTGACCACGCTGCTGGTCCTGTCGCTGGCCTCGCAACGGCTGCGGCCGCCGAAGGCCGACGGGCTGGTCTACCGACGAGGAGAGCACTGATGGACGTCGACTGGGACGCCCTGCGGGCCTCGGCCCGGGAGGCGATGACGCACGCGTACGCCCCCTACTCGAAGTTCCCGGTGGGGGTGGCCGGTCTGGTCGACGACGGCCGGGTGGTCACCGGCTGCAACGTGGAGAACGCCTCCTACGGCCTGGGCCTGTGCGCCGAGTGCGGCATGGTCAGCGACCTGGCCCGCTCCGGGGGCGGCCGGCTGGTCGCCGTCGCCTGCGTCGGCGGCGACGGGCAGCCGCTGATGCCCTGCGGTCGCTGCCGGCAGCTGCTGTGGGAGCACGGGGGTGCGGACATGCTCATCGAGACGGTGTCGCTGGGCATCGTGCCGATGAGCGACGTGCTGCCCGACGCCTTCGGTCCCGACGATCTCGTGAAGGCGGCGTCCCGATGACCCAGCCGTTCGATGCCATCGACGTCATCCGCGCCAAGCGCGACGGCCGGCCGCTCACCCCGGAGGAGATCCGCTGGGTGATCCGCGCCTACACCGACCGCGTGGTGCCCGACGAGCAGATGAGCGCGCTGCTCATGGCGGTGTTCTTCCGCGGCATGTCCGGTGACGAGCTCGCCGCGTGGACCCAGGCGATGATCGACTCCGGGGTCCGCAAGGACCTCTCCTCGCTGGGCCGGCCGACCGCCGACAAGCACTCGACCGGCGGCGTCGGCGACAAGATCACCCTGCCGCTGGCCCCGCTGGTGGCGGCCTGCGGGGTCGCCGTCCCGCAGCTGTCCGGGCGCGGGCTGGGCCACACCGGCGGCACGCTGGACAAGCTGGAGTCCGTGCCCGGCTGGCGGGCCTCGCTCACCGACGCGGAGTACGTGCAGCAGCTGCGCGACGTCGGCGCGGTGATCTGCGCCGCCGGCGCCGACCTCGCCCCGGCGGACAAGGTGCTGTACGCGCTGCGCGACGTCACCGGCACGGTCGAGTCGATCCCGCTGATCGCCAGCTCGATCATGAGCAAGAAGATCGCGGAGGGCGCCGACGCGCTCGTGCTGGACGTGAAGACCGGCTCGGGCGCCTTCATGCGCGACCCCGACGACGCCCGCATGCTGGCCCGCACCATGGTCGGTCTGGGCGAGGCGGCCGGCGTGCGCACCGTCGCGCTCGTGACGGCGATGGACCGGCCGCTGGGCCGCTCGGCGGGCAACGCCGTCGAGGTCGCCGAGTCCGTCGAGGTGCTCGCCGGCGGCGGGCCGGCCGACGTCGTCGAGCTGACCCTGGCGCTGGCCCGGGAGATGCTCGCCGGGGTCGGGCGGGACGACGTCGACCCCGCCGACGCGCTCGCCGACGGGCGCGCGATGGACGCCTGGCGGGCGATGATCGCCGCCCAGGGCGGGGACCCGGACGCCGCCCTGCCGCAGCCGACCGAGCGGCACGTGGTGACCGCCCCGGCCACCGGAACCCTGACCAGGCTGGACGCCTACGCGCTCGGGGTGGCCGCCTGGCGCCTGGGCGCCGGGCGTGCCCGCAAGGAGGACCCGGTCTCGGCCGCGGCGGGTGTCGTCTGGCACGCGGGCGTGGGGGAGCAGGTGACCGCCGGGCAGCCGCTGCTGGAGCTGCAGACCGACGACGCCGCCCGCATCCCGCGCGCGCTGGAGGCGCTGGAGGGCGCCGTCGGCGTCGACACCGGTGACCAGCCGCTGCCGCTGCTGATCGACCGCATCACCGGCTGAGCGGCGCGCCCCGGCGCCCGGTCGCACAGGTGGGTGGAGGACACTGTCCCCTCGTGCAGAAGGACTCGCTCCTCCCCGCCACCGGCGCGGCCGTGGCGCCGCCGCTGGACCCGGACGCCGCCATCTCGGTGCGCGGCCTGGTCAAGCGCTACGGGGACCGCGCGGCCGTCGACGGCCTGGACCTGGACATCCGGCGCGGGGAGATCTTCGCGCTGCTGGGACCCAACGGCGCCGGCAAGACCACCACCGTCGAGGTGCTGGAGGGCTACCGCAGCCGTGACGGCGGCGACGTCCGGGTGCTCGGCGTCGACCCGGCCGCCGGGGGGCGGGCCTGGAAGGGCGAGCTGGGCATCGTGCTGCAGTCCGGTGCCGGGGACAGCCAGCTGACCTGCCGCGAGCTGCTGCGCGCCCAGGCGTCCTACTACGCCGACCCGCGCGACCCCGACGAGGTGCTGGAGCTGGTCGGGCTCACCGAGAAGGCGGGCTCCCGCGGCCGCACCCTCTCCGGCGGCCAGCGCCGCCGCCTCGACGTCGCACTCGGCATCGTCGGCCGCCCCCGGCTGCTGTTCCTGGACGAGCCGACGACCGGCTTCGACCCGGAGGCCCGCCGGCAGTTCTGGTCGCTGATCCGGTCGCTGCGCGACCTGGGCACCACGATGCTGCTCACCACCCACTACCTGGACGAGGCCGAGGAGCTGGCCGACCGGGTGGGTGTGATCGCCCGCGGCCGGCTGGTCGAGGTCGCCGTCCCGGCCGAGCTCGGTGGGCGGGGGACCGCGCCCGCCGTCGTCAGCTGGACCGAGGACGGCGCCCGCCGGGTGGCCGAGACCGCCACCCCGACGGCGTTCGTCGCCGGGCTCGCCGCCCGGTTCCCCGGTGAGGTGCCCGACCTGGCCGTCGCCCGCCCCACGCTCGAGGACGTCTACCTGAAGATGATCGGAGAGCCGGCATGACGGCCACCACGGAGCGCTCGCTGCCGTCGATCGCCGGCGTCTGCCGGACCCGGGCGGGGGTCGAGCTCAAGGAGTTCTTCCGCCAGCGCGAGTCCGTCGTCTTCACGCTGATGTTCCCGGTCATCCTGCTGCTGGTCTTCGGCGCGGTGCTCGACTACGACCTGGGATCCGGGGTCAGCTTCACCCAGTACTTCATGGCCGGGGTGATCGCCGCCGGGATCCTCGGCGCCAGCCTGCAGAACATGGCGATCAGCATCGCCACCGAGCGCTCCGACGGCACGCTCAAGGGTCTGGCCGGCACGCCGATGCCCAAGAGCGCCTACTTCGTCGGCAAGGTCGTGCAGGTCCTCGTCGTCACCCTGGCGATCGTGGCGATCCTGCTGGTGATCGGCGTCGTCTTCTACGACGTCGCGCTGCCCTCGGGCACCGACTGGCTGACCTTCGCCTGGGTCGCCGGGCTCGGCTCGGCGGCCTGCACGCTGCTGGGCATCGCGGTCTCCAGCCTGGCCCGCAACGGCCGGTCGGCGTCGGCCACGGTGACCCCGATCGCGCTGGTGCTCCAGTTCATCTCCGGGGTGTTCTTCCAGTTCAGCGAGGTGCCCACCTGGCTGCAGACGATCGCGGCCCTGTTCCCGCTGAAGTGGATGGCGCAGGGGCTGCGGTCGGTCTTCCTGCCCGACGCGCTGGCGGCCGCCGAGCCGGCCGGCACCTGGGAGCTGGGCCGGGTCGCCCTGGTGCTGGGCATCTGGTGCGTCGTCGGCCTGGTGCTCTGCGTGCGCACCTTCCGCTGGCAGGACCGGAGATGACACAGCGGCCCTCCGGGCCGCACCGCGGCCAGGAGGCGTCCCCCGGCCGCGCTGAGCCGTTCCCCGGAGTCGGGTCGGGAGCCTCCGGCCCCGCGACCCGACTCCGGACGCCCTGACGGGCGGGGTCCGTACCCGTCCCCGGCTCCGCGTGTCATCGCACCGTTGGGCAGGATCACCCCATGGCCGCCCCGCTGACCGCTGAGAACCTCGCCCGTGCGCCGAAGGTGCTGCTGCACGACCACCTGGACGGCGGGCTGCGGCCGCAGACGGTGCTGGAGCTCGCCGACGAGGCCGGGTACCGCGACCTGCCGGCGGACGAGCCCGACGCGCTCGGCCGCTGGTTCCGCGAGGCGGCCGACTCCGGGTCGCTGCCGCGCTACCTGGAGACCTTCGCGCACACCGTCGCGGTGCTGCAGCGCCCGGAGGCGGTGCAGCGGGTGGCCCGGGAGTGCGCCCTCGACCTGGCCGCCGACGGCGTCGTCTACGCCGAGGTGCGGATGGCGCCGGAGCTGCTCACCGACGGGCGGATGTCGCTGGACGAGGTGGTCGAGGCGATGCTCGACGGTTACGCCCAGGGCGCCCGGGAGGCGGCGGCCACCGGCACCCCGATCGTCGTCGGCACCCTGCTGTGCGCGATGCGCCAGGCCGACCGCTGGGTCGAGGTCGCCGAGCAGGTCGTCCGGCACCGGGGTGCGGGCGTCGTCGGGTTCGACCTGGCCGGCCCCGAGGACGGCTTCCCGCCGGACCGCATCCCGGAGGCGATCGCCGTGCTGGACCGGGCCGGCGCGCACCGCACGGTCCACGCGGGGGAGGCCGCCGGGATCGGCTCGATCGCCGCCGCGCTGGACGGCGCCCGCGCCGAGCGGCTGGGCCACGGGGTGCGCATCGCCGACGAGGTGCCGGACGGCGGCCCGCTGGGCCCGGTCGCGCAGCGGGTCCGCGACGCGCAGGTGCCGCTGGAGGTCGCGCCGTCGTCCAACGTGCAGACCGGCGCCTACCCGTCGCTGGCCGACCACCCGGTCGACCGGCTGCACCGGGCCGGCTTCGCCGTGACCCTCAACACCGACAACCGGCTGATGAGCGGGGTCTCGGCCAGCAGCGAGCTGACCGCGGTCGTGGACACCTTCGGCTGGGGGTGGGACGACGTGCAGACGGTCGCCGAACGCGCGCTGACCGGGGCGTTCGTCGACCCGGCCGAGCGCGACCGGCTGCTCACCGAGGTGCTCCGCCCCGGCTACGCCGCCCTGCGCGGCTGACCCCCGGCCGGAGGAACTCCGGGCGCTCGGGAATGCCGATGGCCGTCGCGCTGCTAACCTGACCGTGCCGGTGAGTGTGCCGGTCATCCTCCCGGGCGGTCCTGCCCGGGCACAGCGCATCCGTGCAGATCACGCGTCATCGCAGACGGCGGCGATCACCAGTGTGGGCGTCGGTTCCCCGGCGCCCGGCATCACCACGGGACGCGCACCGATCTGTATCGGAGTTCCCGCTTGTCCTCGTTCGACTCTGTCGACACCCGCACCACCCCTGAGAACACCCCCGACGACGTCACGGCCGCTGCCGTGACCCCGGTCGAGGCCCCCGAGCCCACCGGCCCGACCTTCGCCCAGCTGGGCCTGCCCCAGGGCCTGGTCACCGCGCTGGAGCGCAAGGGCATCCGCCACCCGTTCGCCATCCAGACCTCCGCCCTGCCGGACGCCCTCGCCGGGCGCGACGTGCTCGGCAAGGCCGCCACCGGCTCGGGCAAGACGCTGGCCTTCGGCCTGCCGCTGCTCGCCCGCCTCGGCGACGACGTCCAGCAGGGCCGCCGCGCGCCGCGCGGCCTGATCCTCGTGCCGACCCGCGAGCTGGCCCAGCAGGTGCACGACAACCTGGCCCCGCTCGGGCAGTCGGTCGGCGTCCAGCTGGCCGCCGTCTACGGCGGCGCCTCGATGTACCG
This sequence comes from Modestobacter roseus, assembly GCF_007994135.1. Lineage (NCBI taxonomy): Bacteria > Bacillati > Actinomycetota > Actinomycetes > Geodermatophilales > Geodermatophilaceae > Modestobacter > Modestobacter roseus. The sequence goes on along the minus strand of NZ_VLKF01000001.1, from coordinate 2,946,463 downwards.
CCAGATCCAGCAGCTCCGTCGTGGGGTCGACGTGCTCATCGCCACCCCCGGCCGGCTGCAGGACCTGATCAACCAGGGCGAGACGACCCTCTCCGAGGTCGCCGTCTCGATCATCGACGAGGCGGACTTCATGTCCGACCTCGGCTTCCTGCCGGTGGTCAAGGAGCTGCTCGACCAGACCCGCTCGGACGCCCAGCGGCTGCTGTTCTCGGCCACCCTGGACGGCGAGGTCGACACCCTGGTCCGCCGTTACCTCAAGGACCCGGCGCGGCACGAGGTCGTCAAGGCCGCCGACTCCGGTCCGCAGGCCGAGCACCTGGCCTACAGCGTGTCCTTCCCGGACAAGCTGAAGGTCACCGAGGCGATGGCCGCCCGTCCGGGCCGGATCATCATCTTCGTGCGCACCCAGCACGGGGCCGACCGGCTGGCCGGCAACCTGCAGGCCGTCGGCATCTCCGCCGAGGCCATCCACGGCGGGCTGCCGCAGTCCGCGCGCCGCCGTGCCCTGGAGGCGTTCACCGACGCCCGCAGCCCGGTGCTGGTGGCCACCGACGTCGCCGCGCGTGGCATCCACGTCGACGACGTGTCGCTTGTGCTGCACTACGACCCGCCGGCCGACCACAAGACCTACCTGCACCGCTCCGGCCGCACCGCGCGCGCCGGTGCCGCGGGTGTCGTCGTCTCGCTGCTGCTCCCCGACCAGGTGGGGCAGTCCAAGCGCCGGTTCCGTCAGGCCAAGGTCGACCCGCAGGTCTCCCGGATCCGTCCGGGTGACACCGCGATCAGCGACCTGGTCGCGGGTGGCACCTTCGTGGAGCCGATCGTCCGTCCGGTGCGCGAGTCGCGCCGTCCGGCCGGTGGCTCCGGCGGGCGCCGCCCCTCGGGCGAGCGTCCCGGTGGCTACCGCGGTGGCCCCCGTCGTCCTTCCGGCGACCGCGACCGCACGTACGGAGACCGCCCCTCGGGCGAGCGCTCCTACGGCGATCGGGATCGCTCCGCCGGCCGTCCCTCCGGTGACCGCGACCGCTCGTACGGTGACCGCCCCTCGGGCGAGCGCTCCTACGGCGATCGGGATCGTTCCGGTGGCGGCGACCGGCGCACCGGTGGCTACCGCGGTTCCAGCGAGGGGCAGCGCTCCGGCGGCCGGCCCTCGCGCCCGGCCCGCTCCTACTGAGGTCAGGCCCGTCCCCTGAGGGACGGGCGAGCAACGGCAACGGCCGGCCCCCGCACCGCGGGGGCCGGCCGTTGCCGTTCGTGGGTGACCCCGCGGGGAGCGGGACGGCGCGTCACTCGCGGAAGCGCAGCACCCCGCTGACCTCGGTGACGACCTCGTCCCAGGTGCTGGCCAGCACGGCGGCGTCCGAGGCCGGCAGCGGCGCCGACGGGTCGGACTCGCTGCGGGCGACGGCGCGACCCAGCGGGGTGTCGCCGGTGAGCAACTGCTCCACCCGGGCGAGCCCGGCGTACTCGGCGACGTCGCGCACGCCCTCCACCGGCTGCTCGAGCGCCTCGTGCTGCACCAGCCCGCCCGCCCCGCCGACGACCTCGCGCAGCACCTCGGCGAGCACGGTGAGGTCGTAGCGGTCCTGGTCGGCCGGCAGCGGCAGGACGTCGGTGTCGGCCACCTCCGGCCAGGAGGCGATGCCGGTGAGGTCGTGGCGCTCGTCGGAGGAGCAGAACCGGGCCAGCTCGACCGGGGAGGGGAACAGGAAGACCTGCCCGTCCCGGCCGAGGAACCGGGCCCGGTCCTCCACGTAGCAGCGGAGGGTCAGGCCGGCGCCCTCGGGGACGACGAGTTCGACGGGGAGGATGCCCACGGCCTCCCAGAACTCCTGGGCGGCGGCGACCGCGGCGGGGCTGGCGGTCAGCCGGCTGCCACCGCGGATGTCCCGGGTGCCGGTGGTCTGCACGCCCGGCGCGGCAGCGGTGGACCCGGCGGGCTGGCGCTGCGCGCCGGCCCCGGCCACGGCCGGGCGGGCGGTGTCGTCCTCGTCGACCAGGTCGACGTCGTCCTCGTCGTCGTCGGGCTCGGCCGCGCGGGCCTCCGCCTCCTCGGCGGCCGACGGGTAGTCGTCGGTGGAGACCCGGCCCGCGCCGGTCCAGTCCAGGTGGTCGTCGAGCTCCTCGAGCACGTCCTCCCACAGCTCGTCGATGGCGGTGCCCAGCCGCTGCCACGACTCCTCACCGGTGCGGCCGAGGAACGCCTGCACGCCGAGGGGCAGCGCGGCCACCTCGGGGCGGGCGACCAGCTCGGCGACGGACTCGAACTCGGTCTCGTCGTCGTCGAGCAGGTCGTCCTCGTCGTCGGTGGTGTCGCAGCACTCGGCGATGCGGCCGACGACGTCGACGACGGCGGCCAGCTCGTCGACCGCCCAGCGGTCCGGGTTCTCCGCGACCACGTCGTAGACGCCGTCGAGGTCGAACCGGTGGTCCTCGTCGGGGGTGAGGTCACCGGCGTCGAGCCCGGCGACGACCGGCCAGACCGGGTGGTCGGCCAGGTCGTGGTCGGTGCTGGTGCGGCAGAAGGCCGCCAGGGCAGCGGGGGAGGGGAACAGGTGCACGACGGCCTTGGTGACGCCGTCCTCGGGGTCGTCGTCGTTGAGGTCGGCGGGCACGTCGACCGTGCTGCCGAGGAACGCCTGCCACTCCTCGCCGTCCTCCTCCCAGGGAGGAGCCCAGAGCGTGTAGCCGGTGCGGTCGTCGAGAGTGAGGGCGATGGGGACGATGCTGGGCCTGGCCACCCGCCCATCCTGCCCGGTCGGGCCACACGTCCGCAGGCCGGTCGGTCGGATCACCCGGCCGGTGTCATCTGGGGACGTCGCCGACGCTGCACGGCGAAGGTCCCGGCGACCGCCAGCACGACCCCCACGACCGGTGGGATGAACCACTCCGCCTCGTTGCTCCACCACGCGGCGAGGGCGGCGACGGCGTAGACGGCGACGTTCCGCCACTCGACGGCCGGCAGGCGGCCGGCCGGCACGGTCATCCCTGCGCGCCAGCGGGCGAAGTGGTCGCCGATCACGACGCCGCCGAGCGGTGGGACGAGGATCCCCAGCCACACCAGGTACTCGATGAGGTTGTCGTAGATGCCGGTGACGGCGAGCAGGGTGCCCAGCACCACCCCACCGACGACGAACGGCTTCTTGGACCGTGAGTTCGCCAGCTCCGCGCCGGCGACGCCGAAGTTGTAGGCGGTGTTGTCGTTGGTGGTCCACAGGTTGGCGACCAGGAAGACCAGCCCCCAGCCGACCAGGCCCAGCTGGTACAGCACGAGCACGAAGTCGCCCTCGCCGAAGGACAGCGCCCCGATGGCACCGAAGAACAGCATGAGGAACTCGCCGACCAGGAAGGCGACCAGGCAGGCCCAGAAGCCGCTGCGCGGTGTGCGGGCGAACCGCGTCCAGTTCGGCGCCTGGGTGCCCCCGGAGACGAACGTGCCCACGATGACGGTGACCGCCACCGCGATCGTCATCGAGCTCGTGGGTTCGATGCCGGCCAGTCCGCTCCAGCCGCCCACCTCGTCCAGCGAGCGCCACGTCACCCAGCCGGCCAGGGCCAGCATCAGCGGCACCGACACGACCGACAGGGCGTACATGCCGGCGTAGCCGACGTAGGCGGTCACGCCCATGACCGCGCCACCGGCCAGCATCAGCGCGATCTCCGCGCCGCGGCCCTGCCACTCCAGCGCGCTCGCGACGAGGCCGGCCAGGGTGGCGACCGTGACGCCGTACCAACCGACCTGGGTGCCGCCCAGCAGCACCGAGGCGAGCTTGGAGCCGGCCGTGCCGAGCGAGTAGCGGCACATCATCACCGTGGTGAGCCCGGTGCGGGCACCGATGCCGCCGATCACCGCCACGTAGACGCCGAGGACGAGGCTGCCGAGCAGCAGCACCCAGAACAGCGAGCCGGCGGCGAACGCCGTCCCCACCTGCGCGCCGGCGAGCATCGTCGGGGTGAAGAAGGTGAAGCCCAGCAGCACGATCGCCAGGGAGAACAGCGACTTGCGCGCCGCGGTGGGGACCGGGTCGATGGGGTAGTCGGGGTCGACGGCGGCCGCCACCGAGGCGTCGTCCCGGGCTCGCGTGCTGCTCATCGGGAGACCGCCGCGGCGTCGTCGTCGCTGCCGATGTCCTCGAGCCAGAGGCCGGGCTGCTCGGTGGCGAACCGGGTCATCAGGTCCGTGCAGTCCGGGTCGTCGAGGACGACGACCTCGACGCCGTGCTCGGCCAGCCACTCGTGGCCGCCGGTGAAGGTGCGGGTCTCCCCGACGACCAGCCGGGAGATGCCGAACTGGCGGACCAGGCCGGTGCAGTACCAGCACGGCGAGAGGGTGGTGACCATCGTGGTGCCCCGGTAGGACCGCTGGCGGCCGGCCGCGCGGAAGGCCGCCGTCTCGGCGTGCGCCGAGGGGTCGCCGTCCTGCACCCGGCGGTTGTGACCCCGGCCGAGCACGGTGCCGTCGGCCGCGACGAGCGCGGCGCCGATCGGGACGCCGCCGCTCGCGCCGCCGGCGCGGGCCTCCGCCAGCGCGACGGCGAGCCAGGTGCGGGCGGTCGACTCGTCCAGGGGGACGGGTGGTGTGGTCACGTCCAGGGCCTCCTCGCTCAGCGGTGCGGCCGGGTGCTGCACCGGTGAGCAAGGACGCTGTTCCAGGCCGCCGTGAACCGCAATGATCAACCCGCCGTGGATCAGCACCGCGATCCGTGGCGGATCGTCGCCCCGACCAGGAGGAGCAGCCGTGCTGACGCTCGCCGACTTCCTCGAGCTGGACGCGGTCCGGGAGGCGGGGCCCGAGGTGGCAGTGGCGCCGCCGTCCCCGGGTGCGCCCGTGCGCTGGGTGCACTCCAGCGAGATCTACGAGATCGGGCCGCTGCTGTCGGCCGGGGACCTGCTGCTCACCACCGGGCTAGGGCTGACCGGTGCGGACGCCGGGGCCCGCCGGCACTGGGTCCGCGAGCTGGCGGCGCGTGACGTCGCCGCCGTCGTGCTGGAGCTCGGCCGGTCGTTGCCGGAGCTGCCCGAGGAGCTGCTCGACGAGGCGCGGCGGGCGGGCCTGCCGCTCTACGTGCTGCACCGGGTGGTGCCGTTCATCCGGGTCTGCGAGGAGGCCAACGGTGCGATCCTGCAGCTCGGCGCCCGGCGGTTGCGGACCGTCGACGCGGTGCTCGGTCAGGTGCACGCCGCACTCGCCGCCGGCGGTGGGGTTGCCGAGCTGGTGGCCGCGGCGGCGTCGGTCACCCGGGGGCCGGTGGCGCTGGTGACCCGGTCCGGGCAGGTGGTCGCCGCGGCCGGCGTGCGGGACCAGCGGGCCACCGACCGGCTGCTGCGCCGGCCGATCGCCTCGGCTCCCGTGCGGCTGTGGGACCTGGACTGGGGAGCGGTGCTGCTGGGCGACGGACCGGGCGCCGACCTGCCCGGGCTCGAGCTGCTGGCCGACCGGCTCGCCGGGGTCGCCGCGGTGGCGGTGGGGCAGTCGGGGAGCGGATCCGCCGGCGACCCGGCCGCGCCGCTGCTGGCCGACCTGCTGGCCGACACGGTGCCCGGCACCCGCGAGCTGCTGCTGCGCGCCGGCCTCGCGGACTTCCACCCCCCACCGACCGCACGGGTGCTGGGGTTGGCCGCCACGGCACCGGACCCCCGACAGGTCGTGGGCGCCTGGGCGCACGCCGCCCACGTGCACCACCTGGAGCTGCTGGCCGACCGGGTGCGGGGGGAGGCGCTGGGACTGGTCGCCGTCCCGGCGGCCCCGGACCGCGGCGACCCGGCCGGCTGGCTGGCCGGCGTGCTGGCCGTCGACGGTGCGGTGACCACCGTGGGGCCGGCGGTGTCGTTGCCCCAGGCCGGCCACTCGCTGCGGGAGGCGCACGCCGCGCTGCCCACCGCGACCCTGCTCGGCCGGGGCACGGTCCCGTCCCGGGAGCTGGTGCTGCCGCGGCTGCTCGCCGACCTCGACGACCGCGGCCTGGGGCAGCTGGTGGACGACGCGCTGGCGCCGCTGGTCAGCTGGGACGCCGCCCACGGCAGCGACCTGGTCCACACGCTCTCGGTCCACCTGCGGCACGGCAGCCGGACCGAGACCGCCCGGGCGCTGCACGTGCACCGGCAGTCGCTCTACCAGCGGCTGGAGCGGATCGAGCTGCTCCTGGGCCGGTCGGTCGACGACCCGGCCTCCCACGAGCACCTCGTCGTCGCCACCGCGGCGGCGGCGCTGCTCCACGCCCGTGACCGGAGGCGGAGCCGCCCCCGCCGCCGGTGAGCGAGGCGCTGCTGAGCCGAGGCGCCGGTGTCAGACGCCCATCGGGTGCCACACCGACTTGGTCTCCAGGAACGGCGTCATCCGGCTCAGGCCGGGGTCTGCCGTCCAGTCCGGCTCCTCGGTGGCAGCCCGGAGCACCCGCTTGATGGTGCCGGCGGCGGAGCGCTCCAGCTCCATCGCCAGCGGGCCGGGAGCGCCAGCCAGGTCGATCGCGTCGACGTCGGCGTGCTCGGCCAGCCACGGCCCGATCTCCGCGGCGTCGCCGGTGAGCAGGTTGACCACGCCACCGGGGACGTCGGAGGTGGCGAGCACCTCGCCGAGGGTGATCGCCGGCAGCGGGCGCTCCTTGGCGGAGACGACGACGGCGGTGTTGCCCGCGGCCAGCACCGGCGCGAGCACGCTGACCAGGCCGAGCAGGCTCGACCGTTGGGGGGCCAGGACGGCGACCACCCCGGTCGGTTCGGGAGTGGAGAAGCCGAAGTAGGGGCCGGCGACCGGGTTGGCGCTGCCCAGCACGGCGGCCAGCTTGTCGGTCCACCCGGCGTACCAGACCCAGCGGTCGATGGCGGCGTCGACGGCGGCCCGGGCCTTGGTGCTGCTCAAGCCCTCGCCCGCGGCCACCTCCTCGGCGAACTGGGCGGCGCGGCCCTCCATCACCTCGGCGACCCGGTACAGCACCTGTCCGCGGTTGTAGGCAGTGGCGCCGGACCACTTCGCGAAGGCGCCCCGGGCGGCGACGACGGCGTCCCGGGCGTCCTTGCGGGAGGCCCAGGCGGCGTTGGCCAGGAAGTGACCCTTGGCGTCGTGCACCTCGTAGGTGCGGCCGGACTCCGAGCGGGGGAAGGCCCCGCCCAGGTAGAGCTTGTACGTCTTGCGCACGGTCAGCCGGTCGGTGCTCACTGTCGTCCTCCGGACTCCGACCGCGACCAGGTCGCGTCCCCGATCTGCGCTGAGCTGCTGCGTCCCTCGATCGCGGAGCCCGCCGGGCCCCACTCCTCGCGACTGGTCACTTCGTTCCCTCCAGGTAGGCGGCGAGCCCCTGCCGGCCGCCCTCCCGGCCGTAGCCGGACTGCTTGTAGCCGCCGAACGGCGAGGTCGGGTCGAACTCGTTGAAGGTGTTGGCCCACACGACGCCGGCGCGCAGCTGGTCGGCGACCTTGAGGATCCGCGAGCCCTTCTCCGACCAGATGCCGGCCGACAGCCCGTAGGTCGAGTTGTTCGCCTTGGCGACCGCCTCGTCGGGGGTGCGGAAGGTGAGCACGGACAGCACCGGCCCGAACACCTCGTCGCGGGCGATCCGGTGCGCCGCCGAGACGCCGGTGAAGACCGTCGGTGGGTACCAGAAGCCGCGGTCGGGGAGGTCGCACGCGGGCTGCCAGCGCTGGGCGCCCTCGGCGACGCCGATCTCCGACAGCTCCCGGATCCTCGCCAGCTGCTCGGCGGAGTTGATCGCGCCCAGGTCGGTGTTCTTGTCCAGCGGGTCGCCCACCCGCAGGGTGCCGATCCGCCGCTGCAGCGAGGCGATGACCTCGTCGTGCACCGACTCCTGGACGAGCAGGCGGGAGCCGGCGCAGCAGACGTGGCCCTGGTTGAAGAAGATGCCGCGCACGATGCCCTCGACGGCCTGGTCGATGGGGGCGTCGTCGAAGACGATGTTCGCCGCCTTGCCGCCCAGCTCCAGGGTGAGCCGCTTCTCCGTGCCGGCGACCGAGCGGGCGATCTCCCGGCCGACCTCGGTGGAGCCGGTGAAGGCGACCTTGTCGACGTCGGGGTGGGACACCACCGCCCGGCCGGTCGCCCCGGCGCCGGTGACGATGTTGACCACACCGGGCGGCAGGTCGGCCTGCTGGCACACCTCGGCGAACAGCAGCGCGGTCAGCGGGGTGGTCTCGGCGGGCTTGAGGACGACGGTGTTGCCGGCCGCCAGCGCCGGGGCGATCTTCCAGGCCAGCATCAGCAGCGGGAAGTTCCACGGGATGACCTGGCCGGCCACGCCGAGCGGGCGCGGGGCCGGTCCGAGGCCCGCGTGCTCGAGCTTGTCGGCCCAGCCCGCGTGGTAGAAGAAGTGCGCCGCGGCCAGCGGGACGTCGACGTCCCGGCTCTCCCGGATCGGCTTGCCGTTGTCCAGCGACTCCAGGACGGCGAACTCCCGCGCGCGCTCCTGCAGCAGCCGGGCGATGCGGAACAGGTACTTGCCGCGGTCGGCCGGGCGCATCGGCCCCCAGACCCGGCTGAAGGCGCGGCGGGCGGCGCGGACGGCGCGGTCGACGTCCTCCTCGGTGCCGACGGCGACCTCGCTGAGCACCTCCTCGGTGGCCGGGTTGACCGTCTTCAGCGGGGTGCCGCCACCGTCGGTGAACTCGCCGTCGACGAACAGGCCGTAGCTGGGCTTCAGGTCGACGATCGAGCGGGACTCGGGGGCAGGGGCGTACTCGAACAGGCTGGTCATCTCAGTCCACGCTCACGTGGTCGGGGCCGGAGTAGTGGCCGGTGCGGAGCTTCTGGCGCTGCAGCAGCAGGTCGTTGAGCAGGCTGGAGGCGCCGAGGCGGAACCAGTCGGGGGAGAGCCAGTCGGCACCGGCGGTCTCGTTGACCAGCACCAGGTGCTTGACGGCGTCCTTCGTCGTCCGGATGCCGCCGGCGGGCTTGACGCCGACCTGGCGGCCGGTGGCGGCGCGGAAGTCGCGGACCGCCTCCATCATCACCAGGCAGACCGGCAGGGTGGCGGCGGGAGAGGTCTTGCCGGTGGAGGTCTTGATGAAGTCGCCGCCGGCCAGCATCGCCAGCCAGGAGGCGCGGCGGACGTTGTCCAGCGTGACCAGCTCGCCGGTCTCCAGGATCACCTTGAGGTGCGCGGGCCCGCAGGCCTCCTTCACCGCGACGATCTCCTCGAAGACGTCGAGGTAGCGGCCGGACAGGAACGCGCCACGGTCGATCACCATGTCGATCTCGTCGGCGCCGTTGGCGACGGCGTCCTCGACGTCGGCGATCTTGACCCGCCGGCTGGCCCGGCCGCTGGGGAAGGCGGTGGCGACGGCGGCCACCTTCACGTCGGTGCCGGTCAGGGCCTCCTTGGCGACGTCGACGAGGTCGCCGTAGACGCAGACCGCGGCGGTGGCCGGGCAGGTGAGGTCCTCCGGGTCGGGGCGGCGGGCCTTGGCGGCCAGGCTGCGCACCTTCCCCGGGGTGTCGGCGCCCTCGAGCGTGGTGAGGTCGACCATCGAGATCGCGGTGTCGATCGCCCAGGCCTTGGCGGTGGTCTTGATCGAGCGGGAGCCGAGGACGGCGACCCGCTGCTGGGCGCCCACCTGGTCGACGCCGGGCAGCCCGTGCAGGAACGCGCGGAAGGCGTCGTCCGAGCGGGTCACGTCGGCGAAGGGGTCCGGTGGGGTGCCCGGGGCACCGCCGGACGCGGCCAGCGCGTTCGGGTCGAGCACGTGGGTCATGCGGGGCATTCTCCACTGCCCACCGACAGTCCTGGGGTGCTCACCCTCCTGCGGGGGACCCGGCCGGTGGGGGCCTGCGCTGGAGGTGCCCGTCAAGGCCTCGGGAGGATCTGTGGACGAGCGGCTGACCTGGGGTTTCGGCTTGTCGGCATCCAGTCGATCCACTAGTCTTCGTACACGTGTTCGAAGCGATGGGGAGGTGCTCGGTGACCGGCTCGACGACGCTGGACGTTTCTCCGCCGAACGTGGTCGCCGAGCTCGTCGATGACCTGGCCGGGTTGGACGTGTTGGCGGCGTTGGACGGTTTGGCGGGCGAGGACCTGCACGGGTTGACCGATGGTGGGGTGCTGGACCGGGCGGCGTTGCTGGTGGCGGCGCGGAACCGGTTGGACGCGGAGCTGACCCGCACGGTGCGGCATGCGGCGGTGTCCCAGGCCGCTGAGCGTGACGGGCTGAGGAGCATGCGGTCGTGGTTGATCGGGCACGTGCGGGTGTCGGCGGGGGAGGCCGACCGGATCGTGCGGGCCGGGCGGGTGCTGGAGTCGTTCCCGGTGCTGGCGGCGGGGTTCGCGGCCGGGGAGGTGACTGCTGCTCAGGTGAACGTGGTCGCGGAGGAGGTCGGCCCCAGGGAGGTCGCCCGCGCCGAGGAGCAGGGCATCGACCTGGGTGTGTTCGACACCGCGTGGGCGCGGGTGGCGGCCGAGTCGCCGCATGCGTCGCTGGTGCAGGCAGTGCAGGCCTTCGACGCCGCCCTGGACCCCGATGGGCCGGAGCCCGACCCCACCGAGGGCCGGAGACTGGTCATCGTCACCCACGCCGACGGGAGCATCACTGCCCGGTTCGACGCCGATGCGATCGGCGGGGAGAAGTTCAAGGCGGCGATCGAGTCCCACGTGCAGGCTGACCGGCCCAAGGGCGACACCCGCACCCGGATCCAGCAGCAGGGCGACGCCCTGGTGCAGGTGTGCGACAACCAACTCGCGAGCGGCAATCTGCCGACGCTGCGGACGGTGAAGCCGCACGTCGTGGTCGGCGTCGACCTGGAGGATCTGGTGGATGAGGCGACCGGTGCGGGGGCTGCGGACCTGGGCTTCGGGGCGACGATCTCCGCCGCCCGCGCCCGCTACCTCGCCTGCGACGGCAGCATCTCCCGCATCGTCATGGGCCCCGATGGCACCCCGCTGGACCTGGGCCGGGACCACCGCGTGGTCACCCCCGGCCTGCGCAAGGCAGTCGAGCGGCGGGACAAGAGCTGCGTGTTCGCCGGCTGCGGTGCGCCGACCTGGTGGTGTGACGTCCACCACTCGGCCATCCCCAGGGGCCCGCGGCGAGCTTGCGAGTCGTGGGGAGGGGGTGGTCCTTTGGCACACGAAGGTCCACCACGGCTTCCGGGTCGAGCGACAACCGGATGGCCGATGGCGTACCTGGCGACCCGACGACACCGAGATCCTCATCGGACCGCCGCTCTAGCGTGGCGCGCTGCAGTCCTGCGGCGTGGTCGACTGGGCCGGTGCACCACGTCGTGACCGGTGCGCTCGTGCGGCCGGGCTGCGTCCTGCTCACCCACCGGTCGCCAGACCGCCGCTGGTACCCCGACGTCTGGGACCTCCCGGGCGGTCACGTCGACGACGGCGAGACCGAGCTCCAGGCGCTGCGCCGGGAACTGCGCGAAGAACTGGCGGTCGAGGCCCAGGGCATCGACCCGGCACCGCTGGCCCGGGTCGAGGACCCGGCCGCCGACCTCCGCCTCGGGCTCTGGGTGGTCCGCGACTGGGTGGGAACGCCGGTCAACGCCTGCCCCGACGAGCACGACGAGATCCGCTGGGTCGGCGCGGGGGAGCTGCCGCACCTGGCACTGGCACACCCCCAGTACCGGCCAGCTGCTGAGCACCCTGCTCGCTCGGTGACGGTGCCGGGCGCAGAGGACGAAGGTGCCCGTCGTCGCCAGCCCGCGGCCGGTCCGGCTCCGTGGTCGTCGCGCCATGTGGCGACCCTGCCCTCTCAGCCGGTGTGCCGCACGGACTCAGCGGAGCGCCTTGACCAGGTGCACGATCTCCAACCCAGGGTGCAGCTCTTCCCGCCGGTCTTCGACGTACCCGCGTCGCCGGTACAGCCGGAGGTTGGCCTGGCTCCGTGATCCGGTGAACAACGTGGCTCGGGTGCAGGCGGTCCCTGCCTCGGCTGCGGCCAGCAGGCGGCTGCCGATGCCCAGCCCCTGCTGGTCCGGTGCCACGACCAGCCGTGCGATGTGCAGCACCGAGTCGACCTCGCGGGTGCGCACGGCGCCGACCAGCCGGTGACCGGACCACGCGGCCAGACACCTGCTCACGGCCAGCTCGGACGTCAGCTCGTCGAGCGTCTGCGTGAGTGCCGGCAGCCGGACGTCGTCGTAGAGCTGTGCCTCGCTCACGTACGCCGCCCGCTGAAGGGTCAGCAGCTCCCCGGCCGCTGACGCTGACAGGAGGCCGACCGTCGGCGAGGGCGTGGCCACGCCGGGCTCCGCACCGGTGTCCGCCCCGTCCGCTCCTGCGCCGAGGCGGGCGAGCAGCCGTGGGCTCAGCGCGACGTCGTGCGGCAGCAGCCGGAGTGTGGCGCCGTCGACCGCGACGCCCAGCGACCGGGCCGTGCGGGCCAGCTCGTCCCAGTGGGCGGCCGCCACCTGCTCCTGCGAGCGGCCGCCGAAGGGCTTATCCGGCCCGACGACCATGCGCGCCGTCCGGTCCGCGTCCGCGACGGACACGGTGTCCCACCCGCCCGAAGAGCTCCAGCCCCGGTCGTCCAGCAGCAGCACCCGGCTCCCGTCGACGAGCTCGAGCTCGAGGCGTGTGGACACCGAGACGCCCGCGCCGGCCCGGTCGTCCACCTCGGCCGACGTCAGCAGCCGGGTCACCGTGTCCATCCGCCCATCCTGCGCCGGCGTGCGCCACCCGGTCCGGCTCCACGCCTGACCGGGTGCGATGGGCCGATACGGTGTGCGCCGTGCAGCTCACCGTCGTCGACCACCCGATCGCCCGCGCCCGCCTGTCCCGGATGCGTGACGAGCGCACCGACAACGCCGCCTTCCGGGCCGCGCTGCGGGAGCTGACCCAGATGCTGGTCTACGAGGCCAGCCGCGACCTCTCCGTCGCCGAGGAGCCGATCACCACCCCGGTCACCGACACCACCGGGTACCGGCTGGCCGCGCCGCCGCTGATCGTGCCGGTGCTGCGCGCCGGCCTCGGCATGGCCGACACCGCGCACGGCATGCTGCCGGAGTCCCAGATGGGCTTCGTCGGGCTGGCCCGCAACGAGGTCACCTTCCAGCCGGAGGCCTACATGGCCTCGCTGCCCGAGTCGCTCGTCGGCCGCCAGGTCTTCGTCCTGGACCCGATGCTGGCCACCGGCGGCTCGCTGGTGCACTGCTGCACGCTCCTCACCGACCGCGGCTGCACCGACATCACCGTGCTCTGCGCGCTGGCCGCCCCCGAAGGGCTCCAGCGGCTGGAGGAGAGCGGGCTGCCGCTGCGCGTCTTCACCGCCAGCGTCGACGAGCGGCTCAACGAGAACGCCTACATCGTCCCGGGCCTCGGCGACGCCGGCGACCGCCAGTTCGGCGCGGTCTGACCGTGCGGTTCGGGGTGCTCGGCACCGGTCACTGGGCACGCACCGTGCACGCCGCCTCCCTGGCGGAGCACCCGGACGCCGAGCTGGCCGGTGTCTGGGGTCGCGACCTGGCCAAGGCGAAGGCCGCCGGCGCCGAGTTCGACGTGGCCGGCACCGACGACCTCGACGCGCTGCTGGCCGACGTCGACGCGGTGAGCATCGCCGTCCCCCCGGACGCGCAGGTCCCGCTGGCCGAGCGCGCGGCTGCCGCCGGCAAGCACCTGCTGCTGGAGAAGCCGGTCGGGCTGTCGGTCGATGCCGCCGACCGCGTGGTCGCCGCCGTCGAGACCGCCGGTGTCGCCTCGGTCGTCTTCTTCACCAGCCGCTTCCGGACGGCGACCTCCACCTGGCTGCAGGAGGCCGCCCGCACCACCTTGGCCGGTGGCGCGGTGACCTGGCTGGGCTCCCTGGCCGGCAGCCCCTTCGACTCCGCCTGGCGCCGGCAGCACGGTGCGCTGTGGGACGTCGGTCCGCACGCGCTGGCGCTGCTGGTGCCCACCCTCGGGCCGGTGCGCACGGTGCAGGCCGGGGCCGGGCAGGGCGACACCGTGCACCTGGTCCTCGGCCACGACGAGGGCCGGGCCAGCACCGTGACGCTGTCGCACACGGCCGCCGGGTTGTCCGCGGGCATCGACGCGTGGGTGCACGGCGACGCCGGCCGGCTGGTGCTGCTGCCGGAGCCCGACATCGCGGTCGCCGCGCACCGGGTCGCCGTCGACGAGCTCCAGGCCGCCGCGCTCACCGGTGGTGCCCACCCCTGCGACGTCGCCTTCGGGCGGGACGTCGTCCGGGTGCTCGCCGCGGCGCAGCGGGCCCTGGCGAGCGGCTGCCGGGAGATCGTCGCGCCGTGAGCGGGCTGGCGGCCTGGTACCTGCCGACCGGGCGGATCCGGCGCCGGGACTGGTGGCTGCGGTACGTGCTGCCGATCGCGCTCGTCGGGCTGATGGCCACGTCGATCGACGCGACCTGGTTCCCGGAAAGCTACCCGCGGTTCGAGTCCCGCCCCAACCAGCTCGATCCCGTCGACTGGTTGTGGTTCTTCCCGGCAGAGGGCGGCCCGGTCACCGCTGTCAGTGCGCTCGTTCTCCTGGTGCCGAACGTCACGGCGATGGTGACCCGGCTGCACGACCGCGACCACTCCGCCTGGTGGCTGCTGTGGGCGCTGCTGCCGGGCATCGGCTGGCTGGTCCTCCTGGTGACCCTCGGCTTCCTCGGCACCGATCCGCGCCCCAACCGGTACGGCCCGCCGCCGCGGCGGGCGTGACCGGGGGCCAGGGCGCCGGCGGGCGGGAGCGCGCGTGAGGGACGACGTGGCTCACGAGGGCACGCGAGTGCGCTGGACCGTTGCGCTGCTGCTGGGGTGCACCTTCGCGACCGGGGTCGTCGACGCGGTCGGCTACCTGGGGCTGGACCGGGTGTTCGTGGGCAACATGACCGGCAACGTGGCCATCCTCGGCATGGCGCTGGCCGGGGGCGGGGAGCTGCCCGTGCTCGGGCCGGCCGTCGCGCTGCTCGGCTTCGTGGTGGGGGCCGTCCTCGCCGGCCGGGCCCTCCGCAGCCGGCAGGCCGGCTGGTCCGGGCGGGCCGGGCTGCTGCTGGTCGTCGCCGGGGCGGTCTTCGCCGCGGTCACCGTGGTGCTCGCACTGGCCGGCGCACAGGTCGTCGGACCGGACGACGCCGGCGGCGGGCCGCCCTGGCTCGTGGCCGTGACCACCGTCATGGCCGTCGCCATGGGCGTGCAGGCCGCCACCGCCCGCCGCATCGCCGTCGCCGACCTGACCACGGTGGTGGTGACCTCCACGCTGACCGGGCTCGCCGCCGACTCGCGGCTGGCCGGGGCCTCCGGTGCGCAGTGGCGACGGCGGGCCGGCGCCATCCTCGTGCTGGTGGCCGGCGCCGCCGTGGGCGCGCTGCTGCTGCGGGTCCACCTGGCCGTCGGGCCGGGGCTCGCCGCCGTGGTCCTGGTCGCGGTGGCCGTCGCCGGGCGCCGGGCGCTGCCGACCTCCGGCTGACCCGCCGGTCGCTGCCGTCAGGAGAGGGCGCGCCGCGCCCAGCGGGCCCGCACCCGCAGCACCGCCGCCGCGACCAGGGCGACCACGACCACCGCGGCCGCCCCGGCCCGACCGCCCCGGCCCGACCGCCTCGGCCCGCCGCCCGGCTGGCCGGGGTGCCCCGGTCGGAGTCACCCGGTCGGGGGACAGACCCCGCGGTGGGTGACGGCGACGATGGGCCGCCGGCCTTCCGGACGGCGTCACTTCGCAACGGATGAGGTCTGCGTGAGCATCGCCCAGTGGTACGTGTCCCGCGGCCGGATCAGCCGCCGCACCTTCTGGCTCCACTACGTGCTGCCGATCCTGCTCGTGAACGCGCTGGCCGTCGCGGCCGACCTGGCCCTCGGCTTCAGCCAGGTCACCGACACCACGACCACCACGACCAGCTTCAGCGTGCAGGCGACGTTCGGCGTGCTGTCCCCGATCGTCGCGCTGCTCACCCTGGTGCCGTCGTTCTCCTCGAACGTCACCCGGCTGCACGACCGGGGGCACTCGGCCTGGTGGCTGCTGATGGGGCTCATCCCGCTGGTGGGCGGCCTGATCCTGCTCGTCCAGCTCGGCTTCCTGCCCGGGGAGGAGCGCACCAACGGCTACGGCCCGCCCCCGGCCGGCGAGCGGGTGCCCGAGCCGGACTACCCGCAGACCTACAACTGACCGGTCCGCCGGTGCCCCGCAGACCGGGACACCGGCGGCGTCACAGACCGAGGGCCGCGGACATCTCCGTGCGCAGCCGGTCCAGCTCCGCCGCGCCGCGCTCGCGGGCCACGGGCAGCCCGGCGGCGTCGGCCACCGGCACCACGGTCTCCAGGTAGGCCTTGAGCTTCGGTTCGGTGCCGCTGGGCCGCACGACCACCCGGACGCCGTCCCCGGTCAGGCGCACGGCGTCGACCGGCGGATCGGCGTCCGCCAGGTCGACGGCCTCGACGTCCCGGCCGAGCAGCTGCGCGGGCGGCCGGGCCCGCAGCCGGGCCATCGCGCCGGAGATGACCGACAGGTCCTCGACCCGCACCGACAGCGGCCCGGTGGCGAACAGCCCGTGCTCCACCGCCAGCTCGTCGAGCCGGTCGGTCAACGTGCGGCCGTCGGCGCGCAGCTCGGCGGCGAGCAGCGCCACCGCCAGCGCGGCGGAGATGCCGTCCTTGTCGTGCGCGACGCCGGGCGAGACCGCGTAGCCCAGCGCCTCCTCGTAGCCGAAGACCAGCGGCGCCCCGGCCGACCCGGCCCGGATGATCCACTTGAAGCCGGTGGGGGTCTGCTCGAACGGCACCCCGTGGGCGCGGGCCAACGCCCCCAGCAGCGACCCGCTCACCAGCGAGCAGGCGTACGTGCCGCGCACCCCGCGGCGCAGCAGCCAGTCGCCCAGCAGCACGCCGACCTCGTCGCCGGTCAGCTGGCGCCCGCCCACCACCACCGAGCAGCGGTCGGCGTCCGGGTCCTCGGCGATCGCGACGTCGGCACCGGCCTGCTCGGCGCTGGCCACCAGCAGGTCGACCGCCCCCGGCTCCTCCGGGTTGGGGAAGGCCACGGTCGGGAACGCCGGGTCGGGCCGGTCCTGCTGCGGCACGGTGTGCAGCGGGCCGAAGCCGGCCGCCTCGAAGACCCGGCGGGTGGTGGCCGAGCCGACCCCGTGCATCGCGGTGTAGGCGACGGTGAGCCGCTGCCGGTCGGCCAGCGCCACCCGGCCGGGCTCGAGCGCGTCGACGACGGCCGCCACGTAGTCGGCCTCGACGTCGTCCCCGCAGGTCACCCACTCGTCGCTGCGCGGCAGCGACCGGAGCGACCCGACGGCGGCGATGGCCGCCTCGATCTCCCGGTCGGCCGGGGGCACCAGCTGCGCGCCGTCACCCAGGTAGACCTTGTAGCCGTTGTCCTGGGGCGGGTTGTGGCTCGCGGTCACCATGATCCCGGCGACCGCGCCCAGGTGCCGGACGGCGAAGGAGAGCACCGGCGTGGGCAGCGGCCGCGGCAGCACCTGGACGGCGAACCCCGCCCCGGCCAGCACCTCGGCGGACAGCCGGGCGAACTCGTCGGAGCGGTGCCGGGCGTCGTAGCCGATGACCACCCCGCCCCCGTCGTGACCGCCCGCGCGCAACCACGCGCCCAGCCCGGCGGCGGCGCGGGTGACCACCGCGGCGTTCATCCCGGCCGGCCCCGCGCGCAGCGGGCCGCGCAGCCCGGCCGTGCCAAAGGTCAGCGGACCGGCGAACCGGCGGGCGAGCTCGGCGGTGGCGGCGTCGTCGGTGGGAGCCGCCTCGATCAGCGCCTCCACCTCGGCCCGGTCGCCGTCGTGCGGGTCGTCGTCAGCCCAGGCGCGGGCGGTGCTCAGCAGGTTGGGGGAGGGGGTCACCGGGCGCCTCCGCTGCTCGGCTGGACCGGCGCCGTCTGCGCCGCGACCACGTCGGCGTCGAGGTCCGGCAGGGTGTACTCGCCGCCCACCCGGCCGTGCACCGGGTCGCGGGGGTCGGGCTCGCCGTGCACCTCCACCAGCGCCGGCGCGTGCGCCTCGGCGTCGTCCTGGGGCTCGTACCCCAGCGCGCGGGCGGCGGTCAGGTCCCACCAGCCGCGGGTGTTGGCCGACACGCCCCACACCACGCGGAAGCCCGGGGACGGCGCGCGCAGGGCCGCGTCGAACAGCCGCACCGTGTCACCCGGGGAGAGCCAGGTGGACAGCTGGCGGAGCGTCGTCGGCCGGGGGAAGGCGCTGCCGATGCGCAGGCAGACCACGTCGATCCCGTACCGGTCGGCGTAGAGCGACCCGAGCGCTTCCATGGTCACCTTGGCGACGCCGTAGAACGTGTCCGGCCGCGGGGGCGCGGCGGCCTCGGTGAGCAGCCCGTCGGCCGGCCGGGGGGTGAAGCCGCTGGCGTGGTTGCTGCTGGCCAGCACGACCCGGCCGACCCCGGCCCGCCGCGCGGCCTCGAGCACGGCGTGGGTGGTCTCGATGTGCGAGCGCTCGATCGCCTCCCACGTCGACTCGCCCAGCACCCCGGCCAGGTGGACGACCGCGCCGGCGCCGTCGGCCGCCGCGGTGACGGCCGCGAGGTCCGCGGCGTCGGCGACCAGGTGCTCCTCCCCGGGCCGCGGCTCGGGCACCGGGACGACGTCCAGGCAGCGCAGCGCCCAGCCGTGCTCGGGCAGGCCGCCGCGCAGCAGGGTGCCGATGCCGCCGGCGGCCCCGGTCACCAGGACCGGCCCGGGAGTGGTCACGGCATGCGGCCGATCAGCTCGACCAGGAAGCTGCCGAGCCGGCCGGCCGCGGCCTTGCCCGCCTCGAGCACCTCCAGGTGGTCCAGCGCTTCCCCGGTGATGCCGGCCGCGGCGTTGGTGACCATCGAGAGGCCGACCACCTCCATCCCGGCCGCGCGGGCGGCGATCGCCTCCAGCGCCGTCGACATGCCGACCAGGTCGGCGCCGAGGGTGGTGAGCATCCGGATCTCGGCCGGGGTCTCGAAGTGCGGGCCGGGCAGCGCGGCGTAGACGCCCTCGGCCAGGGAGGAGTCGATCTCCGTCGCCAGCGCCCGCAGCCGGGCGGAGTACAGGTCGGTGAGGTCGACGAACGTCGCGCCGACCAGCGGGGAGCGCGCGGTCAGGTTCAGGTGGTCGCTGATCAGCACCGCCTGGCCGACCCGGTGCTCCGGGCGCAGGCCGCCGGCGGCGTTGGTCAGCACGACGGTGCGCACGCCGGCGGCGGCGGCGGTGCGGATGCCGTGCACGACGGGCTCGACCCCGCGGCCCTCGTAGAGGTGGGTGCGGCCGAGGAAGAGCAGGGCCTTGCGGTCGCCCGCCCGGACCGAGCGGATCTCGCCGCCGTGGCCGGTGACGGTCGGGGCGGCGAAGCCGGGCAGGTCGCCGATGGCGACGCTGGCCAGCGTCTCGCCGAACGCGTCGGCGGCCGGGGCCCAGCCCGACCCCATGACGACGGCGACGTCGTGGTCCCCGCCGACGGCGGCGGTCAGCTGCTCGGCGGCCCGGGCGGCCAGCGCGGTGGGATCGGTCGGAGCTGCTTCGGGTACGGGTGCGGTGGTCGGCTCGCTCACCTGCGCGAGCATAGGGACCGGGTCGGCCACCGCACCCGCTCGCACGACCGGCGCCGTCCCCGGCCCGCTCCTAGACTCGCGGGGTGCAGATCCCCTTCCACTCGTCCGAGCGCGCCTCCCTGGGAGTGGAGTGGGAACTCCAGCTGGTCGACCGCGAGACCGGTGAGCTGACCTCCGGCGCCACCGAGATCCTGGCCGAGATCACCCCCGAGGGGCTCGCGGAGCACCCGAAGGCCAAGCACGAGCTGCTGCAGTCGACGGTCGAGGTGATCACCGGCATCTGCGCCACCGTCGCCGAGGCCAAGGCCGACCTCGCGGGCACGCTCGCCGAGGTCGTCGCGGCGGCCGACCGGCGCGGGCTGGACCTGATGTGCGCCGGCAGCCACCCCTACACGCGGTGGGACACCCAGGAGATCTCGCCGAAGGAGCGGTACGCCGAGCTGGTCGAGCGGATGCAGTGGCCCGCCCGGCGGCTGCAGATCTTCGGCGTCCACGTGCACGTCGGCGTCCGCTCGCCGGACAAGGCGATGCCGATCGTCAACGCGCTGCTGCAGTACGTGCCGCACTTCCTGGCGCTGTCGGCGTCCTCCCCGTTCTGGTCCGGCTGCGACACCGGGCTCGCCTCGGTGCGCACCAAGGTGTTCGAGGGCATGCCGACCGCCGGCCTGCCCTACCAGCTCACCGACTGGGCCGGGTTCGAGGAGTACATGGGCACGCTGGTCGCCGCCGGGGCGATCGAGAGCGTCCGCGAGGTGTGGTGGGACGTGCGGCCGCACCCGGACTTCGGCACCGTCGAGCTGCGCATCTGCGACGGGCTGCCCACCCTCGACGAGATCGGTGCGGTCGCCGCCCTCGCCCAGTGCCTGGTCGAGCAGCTGGACACCCAGCTCGACCGCGGCTACACCCTGCCCACGCCGGCCGGCTGGATCGTCCGGGAGAACAAGTGGCGCGCGGTGCGCTACGGCCTGGACGCGCAGATCGTCGTCGACGAGCAGGGCACCGTGGCCCCGGTCCGCGAGGCGCTGGCCGAGCTGGTCGAGGAGCTGCTGCCCACCGCCCGCAAGCTCGACTGCGAGGCCGAGCTGCTCGACGTCCGCCGGGTGCTGGCCGTCGGCGGGTCCTACCAGCGGCAGCGGGCGGTCGCGGCGGCGCACGACGGCGACCTGCACCCGGTCGTCGACAGCCTGGTCGCCGAGCTCCGCGACGGCCTCCCCACCCCGGACGACGGCGTCGGGGAGCCGCGGTGAGCGAGGCCCGTCCCCAGGACGACGCCGGCGCCCGGCTGGACCGCTGGACCCGGGAGCACCAGCCCGAGCTGGTCGCCGTCCGCCGCCACCTGCACGCCCACCCCGAGCTCGGGTTCGCCGAGCACGAGACCACCGCCCACCTCGAGCAGCGGCTGTCCGCGGCCGGGCTGCGGCCGCGGCGGCTGCGCAGCGGCACCGGCCTGGTGTGCGACGTGCCCGGCGACCCCGACGGCCCGACCGTCGTGCTGCGCGCGGACATCGACGCGCTGCCGCTGGCCGACCTGAAGGACGTGCCCTACCGCTCCACCCGCGAGGGGATGTGCCACGCCTGCGGGCACGACGTGCACACCACGGTGCTGCTCGGCGTCGCGCTGGCGCTCGCCGCCCAGGAGCGGCTGCCCGGCACCGTCCGCTGCGTCTTCCAGCCGGCCGAGGAGCAACTGCCCGGCGGCGGCCTGGCCGTCGTCGACGAGGGCGTGCTGGCCGGCGCCAGCCGCGCGTTCGCGCTGCACTGCGACCCCTCGCTCCCGGTCGGGCAGGTGGGACTGCGCACCGGGGCGATCACCGCCGCCTGCGACCGGGTCGAGGTCACCCTGACCGGCCCCGGCGGGCACACCGCCCGGCCGCAGCTCACCGTCGACCTGGTGCACGCGCTCGGCCAGGTGGTCACCGACGTGCCTGGTCTGCTCTCCCGCCTGGTCGACCCGCGGTCCAGCCTGTCCCTGGTCTGGGGGGCGGTCAGCGCCGGCGTCGCGGCCAACGCCATCCCGCAGACCGGCACGCTGCGCGGCACCCTGCGGGTGCTGGACCGCTCGGTGTGGAGCCAGGCCGAGGACCTGGTCCGCCGGCTGGTCACCGAGGTCGCGAACGGTTCCGGCGCCGAGGTCGCCATCGACTACGTGCGGGGCGTGCCGCCGGTGGTCAACGACCCGCGCAGCGTCGCGCTGCTGCGTGGAGCCGCGATCGAGACCGTCGGCGGAGAGGGCGTGGTGCAGTCCCCGCAGAGCATGGGCGGGGAGGACTTCGGGTGGTTCGCCGAGGTGCTGCCGATCGCGCTGGCCCGGCTGGGCACCGCCGGCTCCGGTCCCGCGCTCGACCTGCACCGCGGCACGTTCGACGTCGACGAGCGGGCGATCGGCGTCGGCGTCCGGCTGCTGGGCCGCACCGCGCTGCACGCGCTCGCCGCCGACTCCGCCGTCCCCGTGGGTGACCCCGCCCGGTAGATCGTGTAGAGCTTCGGTCGACGTGACGCCGTGCCACCCACCGAGAGGCGGAGACCCGACGATGAGCTCTCCCGACCAGCAGGTGGGGCGCCCGACCGGGCCGCCCCCCGCCGAGCCGGAGACGCCCGCGCAGCTCGACCTCGCCGCGGGCTCCCCGGCCGCCACCCGGGAGCAGTGGCGGGAGCTGGTCGCCGGGGTGCTGCGCAAGGCGGGGCGGGACGACCTGCCCGACCCGGTGGAGGACGCGCTGCGCGCCACCGTGGCCACCGGCGTCACCGTCGCACCGCTCTACACCGCCGAGGACGCCGGTGACCTGCCCACCGCGGCCGGGGTGCCCGGGTCGCCGCCGTTCGTCCGCGGGGCCCGGGCGGGGAGCGCCGAGGCCGGGGTCCCGGCCGGCTGGGACGTCCGGCAGCGGCACGCCGACCCCGACGTCGCGGGCACCCGGGAGGCGATCGCCGCCGACCTGGAGAACGGCGTCACCTCGCTGTGGCTGGTGCTGGGCGACGGCGCGATCCCGGTCGAGGCGCTCGGCGAGGTGCTCACCGACGTCTACCTGGACCTCGCCCCGGTGACCCTGCAGGGGGGTGCCCCGGCGGCGGAGGCGTTCCTCGACCTCGTGGCCGGGCGCACCGACCTCGCGCCCGGCGGCTGCCTGGGCCTGGACCCGCTGGGCACCGGCGACCTCGCCGGCCTGGCCCGCCGCGCACCGGCGGGTTGGCGCACCGTCGCCGTCGACGGCACGGTGTTCGCCGACGCCGGTGGCTCGGTGGTCGAGGAGCTGGGCTGCGCGGTCGCCGCCGGGGTGGCCGCCCTGCGCGCGCTGACCGCGGGCGGGCTGGGCGTGGACGAGGCGTTCGGCCAGCTGGAGTTCCGGCTCTCCGCCGGGGTCGACCAGTTCACCACCATCGCCGCGCTGCGCGCCGCGCGCCGGCTGTGGAACCGGGTCGGCGAGGCCAGCGGGGTCGCGGCCGAGCACCGGGCGATGCGCCAGCACGCCGTCACCTCCTCGGTCATGGTCACCCGGCACGGCGCGGCGGTGAACATGCTGCGGAAGACGGTCGCCGGCTTCGCCGCGGGGGTGGGCGGCGCCGACGTCGTCACCGTGCAGCCGTTCGACGCCGCCCTCGGCCTGCCCGACGCGTTCGCCCGGCGGATCGCCCGCAACACCCAGAACCTGCTGCTGGAGGAGGCCTCCGTGGGCCGGGTGCTCGACCCGGCCGGCGGCTCCTGGTACGTCGAGGCGCTGACCGAGTCGATCGCGCAGGCCGCCTGGGCCTGGTTCACCGAGGTCGAGCGGGCCGGCGGGCTCCCCGCCGCGCTGGCCTCCGGCCTGGTCGGTGAGCGGCTCGCCGCGGTCTGGGCCACCCGGCAGGAGCGGGTCGCGCACCGCACCGACGCGATCACCGGGGTGACCGAGTTCCCGGATGCCGCGGAGGTGCTGCCGGAACGCCGCCCGGCGCCGCCACCGCGGACCTCGGCCGGGTTGCCCCGGGTGCGGGCCGCCGAGCGCTTCGAGGCGCTGCGCGACGCCGTCCAGGCCCACGAACCGCAACCGGCGGTGTACCTGGCGACGCTCGGCCCGGTCGCCCGGCACACCGCCCGCGCCGGGTTCGCCAGCAACCTGTTCGCCGCCGGCGGGCTGCGCACCCCGTCCGGTGACGGCGCCACCGGCTTCGCGGAGGCACGGACGACGGTCGCCTGCATCTGCGGCACCGACCGCGACTACGCCGAGTCGGCGGCGGCGCTGGCGGCGGAGCTCCGCGCGGCCGGCGCGACGCACGTCTGGCTGGCCGGCACCGCGGACGTCGCGGGCGTGGACGGCCACCTGTCCGCCGGCTGCGACGCCCTCGCGGTGCTGACCACCGTCCTCGACCAGCTGGAGGTCCGGCCGTGAGCGCGATCCCCGACTTCGGCGACCTGGAGCTCGGCGCCCCGGGCGCCGGGGCCACCGGCGCGGACTGGGCGGCGCACTTCGCGCAGGCCACCGGCCGTACCCCGGCCGAGGCGGCGTGGCAGACCCCGGAGGGGATCGCCGTCCCGCCGCTGTACACCCCGGCCGACCTCGCCGGGCTCGACACGCTGGGCACGTACCCGGGCATCGCCCCGTACCTGCGTGGGCCCTACCCGACGATGTACACCACCCAGCCGTGGACCATCCGGCAGTACGCCGGCTTCTCCACCGCGGCGGCCTCCAACGCCTTCTACCGGCGCAACCTGGCCGCCGGGCAGAAGGGGCTGAGCGTCGCCTTCGACCTGCCCACCCACCGCGGCTACGACTCCGACCACCCGCGCGTGATCGGCGACGTCGGGATGGCCGGGGTGGCGATCGACTCGATCCTGGACATGCGTCAGCTGTTCGACGGCATCCCGCTGGACCGGATGAGCGTGTCGATGACGATGAACGGCGCCGTGCTGCCGGTGCTGGCGCTCTACGTCGTCGCGGCGGAGGAGCAGGGCGTGGGCCCGGACCAGCTCTCGGGGACGATCCAGAACGACATCCTCAAGGAGTTCATGGTCCGCAACACCTACATCTACCCGCCGAAGCCGTCGATGCAGGTGATCAGCGACATCTTCGCGTTCACCTCGCAGCGGATGCCGCGGTACAACTCGATCTCCATCTCCGGCTACCACATCCAGGAGGCCGGGGCGACGGCCGATCTGGAGCTCGCCTACACCCTGGCCGACGGCGTCGAGTACCTGGCGGCGGGGAAGGCCGCCGGCCTGGACGTCGACGCCTTCGCCCCGCGGCTGAGCTTCTTCTGGGGCATCGGCATGAACTTCTTCATGGAGGTCGCGAAGCTGCGGGCCGGCCGGCTGCTCTGGGCCCGGCTGGTGCGCGAGGCCGGCGCGCAGAACCCGAAGTCGATGTCGCTGCGCACCCACTCGCAGACCTCGGGCTGGTCGCTGACCGCGCAGGACGTCTACAACAACGTCGTCCGCACCTGCCTGGAGGCGATGGCCGCCACCCAGGGGCACACCCAGTCGCTGCACACCAACGCCCTCGACGAGGCGCTGGCGCTGCCCACCGACGCGTCGGCGCGGATCGCCCGCAACACCCAGCTGCTGCTGCAGCAGGAGTCCGGGACGACGCGGGTGATCGACCCGTGGGGCGGCTCGGCCTACGTGGAGAAGCTCACCGCCGACCTGGCCCGCCGCGCCTGGGCGCACATCGAGGAGGTCGCGGCGCACGGCGGCATGGCGCAGGCGATCGACGACGGCATCCCGAAGCTGCGCATCGAGGAGGCCGCGGCCCGCACCCAGGCGCGCATCGACGCCGGCGTCCAGCCGGTCATCGGGGTCAACAAGTACCGGGTCGACGCCGACGAGCCGGTCGAGGTGCTGCGGGTGGACAACGCCGACGTGCTGGCCCAGCAGCGGGCGAAGCTCGCCGAGCTGCGGGCGACCCGCGACGAGGCCGCGACGCGCGAGGCGCTGGCCCGGCTCACCGACGCCGCCCGCGCCGCCGCCGAGGGCCGGCGCGGGCCGGGGCTCGAGCAGAACCTGCTGGCGCTGTCCATCGACGCCGCCCGGGCGCGGGCGACCGTGGGGGAGATCTCCGACGCGCTGGAGGCGGTGTACGGGCGGCACGCCGGTCAGGTGCGCACCATCTCCGGTGTGTACCGCGACGAGGCCGGCGACTCCGGCGCCGTGGGGGAGACCCGCGCCATGACCGACCGGTTCGCCGAGGACGAGGGGCGCCGGCCGCGGATCCTGGTGGCCAAGATGGGCCAGGACGGGCACGACCGCGGGCAGAAGGTGATCGCCACGGCCTTCGCCGACCTCGGCTTCGACGTCGACGTCGGCCCGCTGTTCCAGACCCCGGACGAGGTGGCCCGGCAGGCGGTGGAGGCCGACGTGCACGTCGTCGGCGTCTCCTCGCTGGCCGCCGGCCACCTCACCCTGGTGCCCGCGCTGCGCGACGCGCTCGCCGAGCTCGGCGCCGACGACGTGCTGGTCGTCGTGGGCGGGGTGATCCCGCCCGACGACGTGCCGACGCTGCGGGAGATGGGCGCGGCCGCGGTCTTCCCGCCCGGCACGGTCATCGCCGAGGCCGCGCAGGAGCTGCTCCGGACCCTGTCGGACCGCCTGGGCCACCCGTGAGCCCAGCGGTCGACGTCCCGGCGCTGGTCGACGGCGTGCTGGCCGGGGACCGCCGGTCGGTGGCCCGGGCGATCACGCTGGTCGAGTCCCGCCGCGCCGACCACCGCGACCGCGCGCAGGAGCTGCTGGTGCAGCTGCTGCCGCACGCCGGGGGCGCCCGGCGGGTCGGCATCAGCGGGGTGCCCGGGGTCGGCAAGTCCACGTTCATCGACGCCCTCGGCGTGCAGCTCACCGCGGCCGGGGCGCGGGTGGCGGTGCTCGCGGTCGACCCGTCGTCGGCGCGCTCGGGCGGGTCGGTGCTGGGGGACAAGACCCGGATGAGCCGGCTCGCCGTCGACCCGGCCGCGTTCATCCGGCCCGCGCCGACCGCCGGCACGCTCGGCGGGGTGGCCCAGGCGACCCGCGAGTCGGTGGTCGTGGTCGAGGCGGCCGGGCACGACGTCGTCCTGGTGGAGACCGTCGGCGTCGGGCAGTCCGAGACCGCCGTCGCCGAGATGGTCGACTCCTTCCTCTTCCTCACCCTGGCCCGCACCGGCGACCAGCTGCAGGGGATCAAGCGCGGCATCCTGGAGATCGCCGACGTCGTCGCGGTCAACAAGGCCGACGGCCCCGGCGAGCCCGACGCCCGGCGGGCGGCCCGGGAGCTGGCCGGGGCGATGCGGATGCTGCGCGGCGAGGCCGTGCCGGTGCTCACCTGCGCGGGGCTCACCGGCGCCGGGCTGCCCGAGGTGTGGGCCGCGGTGGTCGCGCACCAGGACCGGCGGCGCGCCTCGGGGGAGCTGGACCGGCGGCGCCGCGAACAGCAGGTGCGCTGGCTGTGGCAGCTGGTCCGGGACGGGCTGGAGCACCGGCTGCGCGAACACCCCGGCGTCCGGTCGCTGGCGCCGGAGCTGGAGCGCGAGGTGCTCTCCGGCGAGCTCACCCCGGCGCTGGCCGCCCGCCGGCTGCTGGGCACCTTCCTGGGCTGACCCGACCGCTGACCGCGGTGCTCCCGGCCTGCCTCCCGCGCAGGACCCGCCGGGCGTCCTAACCTGCCCCGGCGCAGTCGGCCCGGTCGCCGTCGCCTGCCCTTCACCCTGCCCGTCCGGGAGGGCGCGATCACCCGGAGGTCCCGTACGTGGCACAAGCACTTCCCGTCGAGGGCCCGCTCCGCGAGCAGACCCACCGGGTCCCCGGTGGGCTGCGTGCGGCACTCGGCGCACTGCTGGTGCTCGTGGTCCACCTGCAACCACCGGCACCGGTCTTCCGCTACGACGCCACGAGGTACTGGGGCGGTGCGCAGGCGCTGCTCGACGAGCGGAGCGCCGTCGTCGAAGGGCTGCTCGACCTCCGCGGGGTGTTGACCACGCTGCTCTACCTGCCGGCAGCGGTGGTCACGCGGCTTGCGGGGGACGACCTGGCCGGTGCCGCCGTGCTCGCCGAGAACGCCGTGCTCATCGGGCTCATCGGGGTGGTCCTGCTGCCGGCCCTGGTGTCGATCTGGCGCCCTGCGGGGCCATGGACGGTGGTCTGCTGCGCCTTCGGGACGGCGGTCGTGACCGGCGGGTTCGCCCCGTTCCCGCTGACCGATCTCTGGGCCGCCGCGCTCCTCCTGACCGTCGTGGCGGCGCTGCACCGGCAGGGTCGCGGGTGGCTCGTGCTGGCCGGCGTCGCCGCCGGTGCGGCGGTCAACATCCGGCCCGCCACGCTGCTGCCGCTGGCGGCCGTCGGCGTGGCCGTCCTCCTCGCCCGCCGGTGGGCGGCGCTGTGGGCAGCCCTCGGCGCGACCCTCGCACTGGCGCCCCAGGTCGCCCTCAACCGCAGCCGCGGGACGTCCTGGCTGCCGGTGCCGCCAGGGACCGGCGGCCTCACCGAGCTCCAGGCGTCCTTCGCGTCCTACGTCGTCCGGTACGACACGGTGGTGGCCGGACCGGACGCGGAACCGCGGCTGTTCTCCTGCTCCCCGGCGATGGTCGACGCCCTCGCCGGGGAGGTCCCCCGGTCACCCGCTGGGCTGGCCTCGGCCTTCCTGCACCACCTGCCGCAGTCGGTGCCCTTCGCCGCCCAGAAGGTGGGGGCCGCGCTGCACTGGCCGCTGTCCACGCCGTACCTGACGCCGGCCCCCGGCGTGGACGTGGTCTTCGCCGTGCTGGTCACCGCCGTCTCGGTGGCCGGGGTCGCCGCACTCCTGCGCCTGAGCACTCGTGAGCGCGGGCGGACGACGCTGGGCCGGGTGGCGGTTCTCCTGGTGTGGCTCGGGTCGCTGGCCACGCTGGTGACCTCTGCCACCGAGACCCGGTTCGCCCTGCCGCTGGTGCTCATCGGGGTCGCCGGGTGCGCGACGGTGGTGGCCGGTGGCCGCCCGCAGGGCCGCAGCGCCTGGTGGTGGGTCGCCGGCACCGTCGTTGCCGTGGCGGCCGTCTACGCCGTAGGGGTCGCCGGACTGCAGCACCCGTTCGCCGGGATGGCGACCCCGGAGCTCTGCTCCGGGCGCTGAGCGGGTGCGGCCTCGGCCGGCCCGCTCAGGCCGGTCCCGTCCCCGCGGGCAGGCGCTGGAACAGCACCCGGCCGCCCAGGAAGTTCAGCGGCGCGGTCACACCCACCGTGACCACGGCGGTGACCAGAGCCCCGGGCTCCCACCAGGTGTGCAGCCCGCGCACCACCAGCAGCCCCACCAGGTAGACCAGCAGGTACCAGCCGACGAACGCGGCACCGGACCACCAGGTGGGCCGGGTGCCGAAGACCACCCGCGCGGTCATCGCGGTGGTGTAGGCCAGGCCGACGGCGAACACCATCGTGTAGGCGACCCCCGGGCTGAGCCACTGCTGCAGCAGCACGAACAGGGCGAGGGTGACCAGCGTGTTGCTGCCGCCGACCAGCGCGAAGCGGAGCAGCGGCCCGAACCGGCTGCCCGGGTCGAGCACTGCGGCGAGCACCTTTGCGCCGCCGGGTCCGGAGCCCGCCGGCGAGGTGTGCTCAGCCACGGTCGGGCGGGGGTGCCGGGAAGAGCTCGTGGTGCATCGGCACCGCCCCGGGCCGACGCTTGCTGTTCTCGTAGGTGCGCCACACGTAGGAGCCGACGATGCCCAGCGCCAGCAGGATCGAGGAGCAGAGCAGGAACAGCACGAGCATCAGCGGCGTGTACCCGGGCACGTCCACGTTGCCGGTGGCCCACGCCGCGAAGACCACGATGCCGGCCGTGATCGACCCGAGCACTCCGAGGAATCCTGCGGTGATCAGCACGGTGATCGGCAGGTCGGTGAAGGCGAAGATGCTGTCGTTCATGTACCGCAGCTTCTTGCGCAGCGTCCAACCGCTGGTGCCGTGCTCCCGCTCCAGCCGGACGTACGGGACCTCCACGCGGCGGAACCCGAGCCAGTAGAGCAGGCCGACGAGGCTGGTGTGCGACTCGTCCAGGCGCAGCAGTTCGGTGACCACCTGCCGGGTGCAGCCGAACATGTCGACGCCGCCCACGGGGAGGTCGGGCTGCACGAACCGGCGCTGCAGGCCCCAGAAGGTGCGGGAGGCCAGCGAGGACAGCGCCGGGTCGTCCCGCCCCTGGCGGACGCCGACGGCGACGTCGTGTGCGCCGGTGGTCAACCGCGCGAAGATGTCCTCGACCAGCGACACCGGCTCCTGCAGGTCAGCGGCCATGACGGCGACGTACTCGCCCTGCGCCACGGCCAGCCCGGCGCGGATCGCGGAGAACGACCCGTAGTTGCGGGACAGGGTCACCAGCTGGGCGCGCAGCCCGGACGCCGGCAGCAGTCGGCGCAACTGCAGCAGCGAGCCGTCGGGGGAACCATCGACGACGAAGACCGCCTCCATGCCGCCCTCGACCCGTTGGGCGAGCGCGGCCAGCCGCTCGATCACCTGCGGGATCGTGGCCTCGTTGCCGTACACCGGCACCACCACCGAGTAGGTGACGGCGGCGCGTGGGGACTGCGACGGGTCGGTGTCCCCGTCCGGGGACTCCCGGAGGCCGGACAGCACGCTCACGTCAAAGTCGGTGAAGGACATCGCACACCCGCTCGATCTCGGCATCGGTCAACTCGGCGAAACAGGGGAGCGTCAGGATCTGGGTCGCGGCGAGCTCGGTGACCGGGAGCGAGACGCCGTCGGTGGTGCCGGCCAGGACCGGCTGGCGGTGGTCGGGGACCGGGTAGTGGACGTCGGTCCGGATCCCGACGTCCGTCAGCGCCGCCCGGTCCGCATCCCGGGTGGGGCTGCTCATCACGGCCAGGTGCGCGACGTAGGCGGGGGAGGCAGCGACGTCGCCGTGCACCATGCGCCGGGGACCCTCGCCGAGGGCGGCGGCATAGCGGCCGACGATCTCGCGTCGCCGCTCGTTCCAGCCGGCCAGGTGCGGCAGCCGGGCACGGAGGACGGCGGCCTGCAGCTCGTCGAGCCGGCTGTTGCGGCCCCGGGGCACGGTGGCGTGGTACTTGGCCGACCAGCCGTACTGACGCAGGCTCCGCAGCAGCTGCGCCCGGTCCGGGTCGTCGGTCACCACGGCCCCGGCGTCACCGAGCGCCCCGAGGTTCTTGGTCGGGAAGAAGCTGAAGGAGGCGACGTCGGCGAGCGACCCGGCCGGGCCCTCCTCGGCGCGGGCACCGGCGGACTGCGCGCAGTCCTCGACCAGCGCCACCCCGGCCGACCGGCAGAGTTCGCGGAGCGGACCCATCTCGGCGACCCTGCCGTAGAGGTGGGTGACGACGACGGCCCGGGTGCGCGGGGACAGGGCCGGTTCCACGGTGGCGGCCGTGAGCAGCAGCGACGCCGGGTCGACGTCGGCGAACCGGGGGACCAGGCCGGCCTTGAGCGCGGCGGTCGAGGTGTACATGCCGGCGTTCGCGGCGGTCACCACCTCGTCGCCGGGCCGGCAGTCGACGCTGAGCAGGGCCAGCTCCAGGGCGTCGGTGCCGTTGGCGACGCCCACGCAGTGTGCGGCGCCCACGGCGGTGGCGAACTCGGTCTCGAAGGCGTCGTGCTGCGGGCCCAGGACGTACCAGCCGCTGGCCAGTACCTCGTCCACCACCCCACGCAGTTCACCTTCCATGACGGCGAAGCCACGCGAGAGGTCGTTCAGGGGCACGGTGTCCATGGATGGACCGCCTTTCCGATGAGCGCGGTGTCCGGCCGGGGTCCGGGCGGCGGGCAGCCCGGGCCCCGAGCCACTCCGGCACGGAGGCGGTCGGGCGACTCTGGCCTGCTCGATCGTAGGCAGTCCGGGCAGCCGGGCCACCCGCACGGGCCGATCGGGAGTACCGGTCCGTCACAGCAGCACCATCGGCACCGGAAGTGCTCTCCCGTGGCGGATCCCGGGACTGCTGGGCGCATCGGCGGGTCGTTTCTGCGACTGTGGGGGCGAACGCCTGCCGCCCGCAGAACGGCCCGGCAGCTGCGCGTCCCGTTCGCATGCCCCGGTCAGGAGATCGCCCGATGAACCACTTCGTCCACCCGCAGGGGATCTGCGAGAGCACGGACGTCGGCGCGGGCACCCGGGTGTGGGCCTTCGCGCACGTCCTGCCGGGGGCGCGGATCGGCGCGGACTGCAACATCTGCGACCACGTGTTCGTGGAGAACGACGTCGTGGTCGGCGACCGGGTGACGGTGAAGTGCGGCGTGCAGCTGTGGGACGGCATCCGGCTCGCCGACGACGTGTTCGTCGGCCCCAACGTGACCTTCACCAACGACCCGTTCCCGCGCAGCCGGGTGTACCCGGAGTCGTTCGCCCAGACGATCGTCGGCCCGGGCGCCTCCCTCGGCGGCAACGCGACGATCCTGCCCGGTGTCACCATCGGCCGGCAGGCGATGGTGGGGGCCGGCGCCGTCGTGACCAAGGACGTCCCGCCCAATGCGATCGTGGTGGGCAACCCGGCACGGATCGTGGGGTACGTCGACGCCGGTCCGGAGGACAGCGACCCGACCCCCTCGCTGGCCGGTCACCTCCCGGAGAGCCGGGTACCGGGCGTGCGGCTGGTCCGGCTGACCCGGGTCGACGATCTCCGGGGCAGCCTCGTGGCCGCCGATTTCGCCGGGGCGCTGCCGTTCGTGCCGCAGCGCTTCTTCACCGTCTTCGGGGTCCCCTCGTCCGACGTCAGGGGTGCCCACGCTCACCGGCGGTGCCACCAGCTGCTGGTCTGCGTCCAGGGCAGCGTGAACGCCGTGGTGGACAACGGGCACGAGCGCCAGGAGTTCGTGCTGGACGAGCCGGACGTCGGGCTGCACATGGAGCCGATGACCTGGGGCACGCAGTACCGGTACTCCGCCGACGCCGTGCTCCTGGTGCTCGCATCCGACCCCTACGACCCGGCCGACTACATCCGCGACCACGACGAGTTCCTCGCCGAGGTCGCGCGGGCGGCCTCGTCGTGACGACGGCGCTGCTGGAGCGCCCGGCGCCCGCGCGAGGCCCGGTCGAGGGGCCCGGCCGGCCTGCCGCGTGGGTGGTCCCGCCGGCGCTGGCGGTGCTCGGCTGGTCCGCGCTGGTGCTGAGTGGCGTGGACACGCTCCAGGCCGCCCGCCTGGTCCTCGTCGTCGCCGTCCAGGTGCTGACGGGCGCGGTGCTGTGGCGGCTGGCGCGGGGGCCGGCGACCGTGGCCGTCAGCGAGCTGCTGGGCATGGGCACCGCGTTGGGGACGCTGCTGGCGATGCTCGGCGCGCAGCTGCTGCGACCGACCCCACTGGGGCCGGTCGGCTGGCTGGCGGCCACCGCCCTCGTCGCGCTCACCCTGCTGGCCCCGGCCGTCCGGGCCCGGTTCCGCACCGGCACGGTGGCCGGGCCCGGCGTCGACGAGGTGGCCGCGGTCAGCGCCGGGCTCGCGGCCGCGCTGCTGTTCCTCTGGTCGTTCTGGCGGAACCACCCCTTGTCGCCCACCGGGTGGTGGAGCTACTACGTCGACATCCCGTACCACGAGGCGCTCGCGACCTCGCTGGCCACGTGGGGTCCGGGCGACAGCATCGTCGGGGCCGGCGAGCCGGTGCGGTACCACTGGTTCGTGCACGCCTGGTCCGGTTCGACCACGGACGCGGCGGGCGCGGGCTCGTTCGTCGTCATCACCCGGGTGCTGCCCCTGGTCGCCTTCCTGGGCGTGCTGTGCCTGGTCGTCACCTGGAGCCGCCGCCTCTCCGCCCACCGCGCCGTGCCCTTCCTCGCCGTGCTGCTCGTGGCGGTGGGCCTCAACGTGGCCAGCGCTTCGTCGATCACCTTCTTGCAGCACTCGCTGCTCTCGCCCTCGCTCGGTTTCGGCGCGCTGTCCGTGCTCGGCGCCGCCGTGGTCCTCACCGACCTGCTGCGGGGTTCGGTGCGCTGGCCCTACGCCCTGCTCGGGCTGTTCGCGGTCGGGTGCGTCGGCGGCAAGACCAGCTTCGCGGCCGTCCTGGGCGGGGGAATCGGCCTGCTCGCCCTGTCCCAGCTCCGGGACCGTGGCACCCGTCGCCGCGCGCTCGCCGCGCTGGCCGTCGTCCTGGTCGCGGTGGCCGGTGCCTACGTCGTCCTGATCATGGGCAGCAAGGGCGACCTGGTGCTGCAGCCGGGTGCCACGGCCCGGGCCATGGGCTTCGCGGGGGAGGGGCGGCTCGGCCTGGTGATCGGCACCGGCGCGACGCTGCTGCTCGTCGCGGCTCGATGGGCGGGGGTCGCGGCCCTCCTCTCGCGGCGCCCGCAGCCGGAGGTGTGGTTCGCCGTCGGCGCGGGAGCCGCAGGGCTCTTCCTGCTGTCGGTGCTGGCCCACCCGGGTTTCAGCCAGCTCTACTTCCCGATCTCGGCGGGCGTCGTCGTGTCGGTGGTGGCCGCCGCCGGGGTCGGGGCGGCGTTGACCCGGATGACGGCGCGGTCACGGTGGACGGCCGCGGCCGTCGGGGTGACCGCTGGCGTCCTGGGCTTGGTCGCCGTCCCCGAGCACCCGTGGATCCCGCCCTACCTGGTCTGGGCGCTGCCGCTGCTCGTGGCTGCGGTGGTGTTCCTCCGCCGGTGGCGGCAGGGTGGTCCGGACCGTCTCGCGGTCAGCACGTCCGGGGCGGTCGCGGTCGCAGCCTGGGCCCTCACGGTCGCCGCGCTCACCGCCGGCCAGGTGGCCCTGGTGGACACCGCCCGCACGCCACCCCCGGTGGCCGCGGCGCCGGGGGCTCCGCTGGCCTGGGCGCCGGATCAGGCCGCCGCCCTGGTCTGGCTGCGCGACCACTCGGCGGTCGACGACGTCGTCGTGACGAACCGCCAGTGCAGTGCGCCGCAGGTCGGAGCCGCACCGTGCGACCGGCAGCGCTGGTTCATGACCGCGGCCCTCGCCGAGCGCCGCACGTACGTCGAGGGTGCCGACTACGTCGCCGGTCTGCCGCACGCCGCCTGGGTGGACGAGCGCGTCGAGCGGTCCCGCCGCTTCGTCGACGCACCCGGAGAGGCCGACGCCCGGGTGCTCTGGGACGCCGGGGTGCGGTGGGTCGTGGTCGACCTGGCCTCGACCACGACCCGCACGTGGTCACCGTGGGCCGAGCCGGCCTACGCCACGGACACCACCGTCGTCCTCCGCCTGGAGCGTCCCTGAGTCCGGCCGCGGCGCCGGGAGCGGCTCAGGGCCGGAACACCACGGTCCGCAGCATGACGAAGTTCCAGGTGGTGCCGACCCCCTGGGAGATCGCCCAGGCCAGCGTGACCGTCCAGCTGCGGTCGGGCAGCAGGGCCAGGGTCGCCGCGTTCACCCCGAGGATCAGGAAGAAGGTCGTGCCGTAGAGCAGCGCGAACCCCAGCGCTCGCCGCCTGCCGCCCTCCACCCGGAAGGCCCAGCGCCGGTTGAGCGCGTAGGCGGTCGTGGTGCCGCACACGAAGCTCAGCGCTCGCGCGGCATGCACCCACAGCCCGAGGTGCAGCGCGAGGGTGTAGACGGTCAGGTCGACGACGGCGCCCAGCACGCCGACGACCAGGAATCGGCCCGCCTGGGCCACCAGACCGGCGCGCGATCCCGACTCAGCCGTCACGTGCCGCCCCTCCCCGTCCCGCGCCCCGTACGCTGCGTGGAGGCCCATCTGCCGAGCCTAACGAGCCGCGCAGCGGAGGCGCTGTCGCCTCGACCACGTCGGGCGGCAGCCGCAGCGCCCTGCCGCGTGGTGGACGACCGGTGGCCCGGACGCGGGGATGATGGGCCCGCCAGCAGTCGGTCCACGCTTGGAGCAGCAACCATGACCCGCATCGTGATCATCGGCGGCGGCCCGGCCGGGTACGAGGCGGCCCTGGTCGCCGCCCAGCTCGGCGCCGACGTCACCGTCGTCGAACGGGACGGCATCGGGGGAGCCAGCGTGCTGTCCGACTGCGTGCCGTCCAAGACCTTCATCGCCTCCGCCGGCGCGATGACCGCGGTCCGCGACTCGGCCACCCTCGGCGTCACCGGCACCGAGCTCGGCCGGGCCGCGATCGACCTGCCGGCGGTGAACACCCGGATCAAGGGGCTTGCGGTCGCCCAGTCCGCCGACATCCACCACCGTCTCGCGTCCGAGGGCGTGCGCATCATCGGTGGCGCCGCGCGGCTCGCCGACGACGTCCGCGGGCTCACCGTGCACCGGGTCGAGGTGCTGGACGGCGACGGGCGGGTCACCGAGACGCTGGAGGGCGACGTCGTGCTCATCGCCACCGGCGCCGACCCCCGGGTGCTGCCCGGCGCGGAGCCCGACGGCGAGCGGATCCTGTCCTGGCGCGACGTCTACGAGCTCACCGAGATGCCCGAGCACCTGGTGGTGATCGGATCCGGCGTCACCGGGGCGGAGTTCGCCTCCGGCTACCTGGAGGCCGGCGTCCCGGTCACCCTGGTCTCCTCCCGCGACCAGGTGCTGCCCGGTGAGGACGCCGACGCCGCCGCCGTCGTGGAGAAGGTCTTCCAGTCCCGCGGCGGGCGGATCGCCGAGCGCGGCCGGGCGCAGAGCGTCGTCCGCACCGAGAAGGGCGTGCGGGTCGAGCTCACCGACGGCCGGGTGGTCGAGGGCTCGCACGCGCTGATGACCGTGGGCACCGTGCCGAACACCAGCGGGCTGCAGCTGGCGGAGTGCGGGGTCGAGCTGACGCCGTCCGGGCACGTCGTCGTCGACCGGGTCTCCCGCACCACCGTCCCCGGGATCTACGCCGCCGGTGACGTGACCGGCGTCTTCCAGCTCGCCTCGGTCGCCGCGATGCAGGGCCGGATCGCCATGTGGCACGCGCTGGGGGAGGCCGTCGCGCCGATCCGGCTGAAGACCGTCTCCGCCAACGTGTTCACCCACCCGGAGATCGCCACGGTCGGCGTGCAGGAGAAGACGCTCACCGAGGACGCCGATGTCGAGGTCGTGCGGCTGCCGCTGGCCACCAACGCGCGGGCCAAGATGGGCGACCTGCACGACGGGTTCGTCAAGCTGTTCACCCGCCGCTCCACCGACGTCGTGGTCGGTGGCGTCGTGGTCGCCCCCGGCGCCTCGGAGCTGATCCTGCCGATCGCGCTGGCCGTCACCAAGGGCCTCACCGCCGCCGACCTGGCGCAGACCTTCGCGATCTACCCGTCGCTGTCGGGGTCGATCACCGAGGCCGGCCGCCGGCTGATGGGGACCGAGGACGAGCACAGCTGACCGTGCGCGTGTGACGGGCGGGGCCCGCGCGTCAGGCGGGAGCCCGGCGCCGACTCGCTCGACCGATCGGGTGTTCCAGCTGTGGAACCGGTGCCGGCCTGCCGATGCTGTGGGGGTTCCCGTCTGCCCTGGAGTCCCCGTGCCCCTCGCTGTCCGCCAGGCCTCCCGCGGCCTGGTCGTCTGTGCCGCCCTGGCCTTGGTCCTGCCCGTCTCGGGGATCGCCGGGTCGGTGACCCGCGCCGAAGCTGCACCGACCACAGCCGGTGACACCGTCGTCGGGGAGCTGGTCCAGGCCTACGCCGACCCCGAGCACGGGCACGCCGACGACGAGCACGCCGACGACGAGCACGCCGACGACGAGCACGCCGAGGACAGCGGGTTGCTGAGCTGGGTGCAGCCGGACGGCGGTGACGCGGTGCGGGTGCCCACGGGCGCCGTCGACGACCTGCCCGTCGGCGCGACCGTGGAGGTCACCGTCGGGCGCGCGGTCCACGACGACGCGTCCGCAGGTGGGCTGGAACCCGCTCGGGACGTACTGGCCGCCGAGGTGCTGGCCGCGCCCGAGCCCGTGCCCACGGCTCCGGCTGCCGGGACGGTCAACCACCCCGTCACCGTCGTCCTCGTCCAGCCGGCCGGCACCCAGCGCAGCACGTCGGACGCGACCATCGACCAGGTCGCCGCCGTCGTCGACGGTCCTGTCGCCGACTTCTGGGCCGAGCAGAGCCGTGGGGCCGTCCGCTTCGGGGTCACCGGCAGGGTCGACTGGATCACCACCAGCGCGACGTGCAGCGAGCCGCTGAGGATCTGGGAGGCGGCGGCCGCCGCGGCCGGGTGGCGGGGCCTCGCCGCAGAGCACCTGCTGGTCTACGTGCCCCGCTCGGCCACCGGGTGCGCCTTCGGCCTGGGATCTGTCGGCCGTTCGGTGGGTGAGGGGGGCGTCTCCTACGTGCGGGACACCCTGCCGTCGGTCATCAGCCATGAGTTCGGGCACAACATGGGTCTCGGGCACGCATCGAGCGTGCGCTGCGACGCCACCGTGGACAGCGGGTCGTGCCGGACGATCGCCTACGACGACTGGTACGACGTCATGGGCTTCTCCTGGGAACAGATGGGCACGCTGTCCACCACGCATGCCGACCGGCTGGGCCTCCTGCCCGTCGAGGAGCGGGCGGTCGTCGAGCCGTGGGCCGCCACGGCCGGCTTCACGCTGGCCCCGGTCTCCGCCACGTCGGGCACTCGGGCCATCCAGCTGCGGGCACCGGATGGCGCCTCCTTGTGGCTGGAGTACCGCGCCGCCACCGGGCGGGACACCTGGCTCGGATCGCAGACGGCGAACCGGCTCCGGCTGGACCAGGGCGTGGTGCTGCGCCAGCGGGGCGACCAGCCGGACACCTCACTGCTGCTGGACGGCACGCCGTCGCCGGCCAGTGGCTGGTCCGCCGACGAGCAGGTCGCGCTGCCGGTCGGCCGCTCCCTGGCCATCGCGCGGGCGGAGGTCACCATCACCGTCACCCGGGTCGACGCGGCATCGGCCACGGTCACCGTCAGCCCGGGAGCCACGCCCATCGGTCGTCGCTACGCCGATGCCGGGGGCCCCACCGGGTCCCTCGGCGCACCCACGGCGGGACAGCGGTGCGGGCTGCGTGCCTCCGGGTGCTTCCAGGAGTTCCGCGGTGGGGCGATCTACTGGTCACCGGGCACCGGTGCGCGAGTCGTGTCCGGCGCCGTGCGTGACCGCTGGGCTGCGACCGGCTGGGAGAACGGCTCGCTCGGTTACCCGGTGACCGACACGGTCTGCGGCCTGGTCGGCGGCGGTTGCTACCAGCACTTCGAACGGGGCACCGTGATGTCCGGTCCGGCGGGCGCCTGGTCGGTCTCCGGGGCGGTGCGGGACGGCTGGTTCGCCCGCGGATCAGAAGGTGGCGTCCTCGGCTACCCGGCGGCCGACCAGGTCTGTGGACTGCCCGGCGGAGGATGCTTCCAGCGGTTCCAGTCCGGGTCGCTGTACTGGTCCCCTGCGACGGGTGCCCGGTCGGTGGCCGGGCCGACGGCCGAGCCCTGGGCCCGCCAGGGCTGGGAGCGCGGTC
Source organism: Modestobacter roseus (assembly GCF_007994135.1). Lineage (NCBI taxonomy): Bacteria > Bacillati > Actinomycetota > Actinomycetes > Geodermatophilales > Geodermatophilaceae > Modestobacter > Modestobacter roseus. The sequence goes on along the minus strand of NZ_VLKF01000001.1, from coordinate 2,907,804 downwards.
CGCTGGGTTACCCGGTGACCGATCCGGTGTGCGGCCTGCGTGACGGCGGGTGCTACCAGCACTTCCAGGGCGGGACGGCGATGTCGAGTCCGGCAACCGGTGCGTGGCCGATCAGCGGCGCGCTGCGTGATGGCTGGTTCCGGACCGGCTCCGAGGCCGGGCTCGGCTACCCGACATCGGCGGCGGTCTGCGGGCTCCGCGACGGTGGCTGCCTGCAGCGGTTCCAGAGGGGGACGCTCTACGCATCGGCGCGGACGCCGGCCCGGGTGGTGACCACGCCGGCCAGTGACGCGTGGGCGCGGCAGGGCTGGGAGGGTGGCGCGCTGGGCTACCCGCTCACGGACACCGTGTGCGGCCTGCGGGACGGCGGCTGCTACCAGCACTTCCAGGGCGGCACGGTCATGTACAGCCCCAGCCGGGGTTCCTGGCCGCTGTCGGGTGCGCTGCGCGAGGGCTGGTTCCGGCTCGGCTCCGAGGGCGGCGTGCTCGGGTACCCCGTCGCCGGGCCCGTCTGCGGGCTGCGGGATGCCGGCTGCTTGCAGCGCTTCGCCGGGGGAGCCCTCTACTGGTCGCCCGCCACCGGCGCCCGGGCGGTGGTCCCCGGCGCCATCGGGGACCGGTGGGCGGGGCTGGGCTGGGAGGGCGGGCTCGGCTACCCGCTGGACGAGGAACGGAGCATCCCCGAGGGCCGCGCCCAGCGCTTCCAGCTGGGCACCCTGGTGTGGGACCGGACGACCGGGCAGGTCAGGAGGGTGTGAGCTCCGGTGGAGTTCACGTGAGGGCTGCCGATGCATGTGCCGTGCCCCGTCGAATGCGACTCCGGTTGCTCATCTCCCTGGCTGCCTCCCTCGGCGTCCTGCTCAGCGGCGCCGTTCCCCCGGGTCACGCGTCGGCGGAGGAGCGGGTGTCCGTCGTCGTGCCGGGCGCGGCGGGTGCCTCGGGCTCTGACAGCCCGATCACGCGTGCGTACGACGCTCTCGGGGGGAGCGCGGGGCGACTGGGCGCGGCGACGTCGGGGGAGCGATGCGGGCTGCGCGGGGGTGGTTGTTACCGGACCTTCGTCGGCGGCTCGATCTACTGGACCGCCGGCACGGGGGCGCATGCGGTCAGCGGGGCGGTGCTCGGGCGGTGGGCGGCCCAGGGCTGGGAAGGGGGTCCGCTGGGTTATCCGGTGACCGGCACCGAGTGCGGTCTGGTCGACGGTGGGTGCTACCAGCACTTCCAGGGCGGGACGGTGATGTCCAGCCCGGCGACGGGAGCGTGGGCAGTCGCCGGGGTGCTGCGGGACGGCTGGTTCCGGACCGGCTCGGAGGGTGGGTTGCTGGGGTACCCGACGGGGGCTCCGGTGTGCGGGTTGCCCGGTGGTGGTTGCCTCCAGCGTTTCGTCAAGGGGACGTTGTACTCCTCACCGGCCACAGGCGCGCGTGCCGTGCTGAGCCCCGCGTCCGATGCCTGGGCGCGTCAGGGGTGGGAGCGGGGGGCGCTGGGTTACCCGGTGACGGACACGGTGTGCGGCCTGCGGGACGGTGGCTGCTACCAGCACTTCCAGGGCGGCACGGTGATGTACAGCCGGACCGGTGGGTCGTGGGCGTTGAGCGGGGCGCTGCGGGATGCGTGGTTCCGCAGCGGGTCCGAGGGGGGCGCGCTGGGGTACCCGACGTCGGCGCCGGTCTGCGGGCTGCGGGCTGGTGGCTGCTTCCAGCGTTTCCAGACTGGCGCGGTGTACTGGTCGCCGGCGAGCGGGGCGCGTGCGGTGACCGGCCCGGCCGGTGAGGGCTGGGCCAGGCAGGGCTGGGAGCAGGGCGCGTTGGGCTACCCGGTCACCGACACCACCTGCGGCCTGGTGGACGGTGGCTGCTATCAGCACTTCCAAGGCGGCTCGGTCGTGTACCGCCCGGGTACCGGCGCGTGGGCCGTGTCCGGGGCGGTGCGGGACCGCTGGTTCGCCAGCGGCTCCGAGAGGGGCTCCTTGGGGTACCCGACGAGCGCGGCCACGTGTGGCCTGCGCGCGGGCGGGTGCTTCCAGCACTTCCAGGCGGGGTCGATCTACTCGTCCCCGGTAACGGGCGCCCACTCCGTGACCGGCGCCATGCGGGCGGAGTGGGCGCGTCGTGGCTGGGAGAACAGCTACCGGCTGGGCTACCCGCTCACGGACGGAGCGTGCGGGCTGATCGGTGGTGGCTGCCACCAGGTGTTCGAGGCCGGCTCCCTCTACCAGGTGCCCGACGGTCGTATCCACCTCGTGCCGGCCGGCATCCGTGACCGCTGGGCCGCCTCGGGTTGGGAGCGGGGTCCGCTGGGCTACCCGGTCAGTGACCCCTACTGCGGGCTGCTCGCCGACGGGTGCACGCAGGAGTTCGCCAGCGGGGACCGCATCGCCTGGTCGCAGGAGACCCGGGGATGGGTCCTGGACCCGCAGGTGTGGCGGGTCTGGCAGGACTACGGCGCGCAGGACGGGCTGGGTTACCCGACGGCCGACAGCACCCTCGTGGAGCCCAACCTGGTCTACGCCCGGTTCGTGAACGGTTCGGCGTACGTCGGCTGCCGGGACCCACAGCAGCCCTGCTCCGTGCAGGTCTCGTACCGGTGAGTGGCGGCACCGGGACACAGCGCCAGTCCGGTGGCTCGGCCAGCCGACGGGTTCTGCGTCGACGGTCCGCCGGTGGATCGCGGACCCTCGGGTGCCATACCGGTCCGGGCCCGGCAGTGATGACGGCCCGGTCTCTGCCGGCGTCCGGATCGACGCCTGCACCTCGGGGGACGACGGCTCCGTCTCCGGCTGTGTGACGACGTAGTGACCCGCACTGCCGCGTGGTCCGGGTCCTTCAGAGCGGGCCCGACGGGTCGGCGGGCAGACGAGCGGGTGAGTCCCGATCGCGCGGCGGCCTGCCGATGAGGTGGCCGTGCATCGTCCTGCCCGTGGCCGGCTCGCCCGCGCGCTGACGGCCTCCGTCGGCGCGATCCTCTTCTGCGTCGCCGTCCCGGGGGCCGCGGCCGCCGAGGAGCAGACGACCGTCGACGTGTTGAGGATCGTCGATGGGGAGTACGTCGTCGAGACGTTGGTCGTGTCGGCGCCCGGTGCGGAGGCGACCGCGGACCGGCTCACCGCGGACCCCGGGGTCGTGGCGGCCAGCCCGCAGGTGACCTACCGGACGGCCGGGACCCCGGACCCGGCCTGGGAGGCCGACGACCCGGGCGCCGTCAGCGACGTGCGCTCGGTCTGGCCCCGGACCCGGGGAGCCGGGCAGGTGGTTGCGGTGCTCGACGACGTCAGCGCGCTCACCCACATGGATTTCAGCGGTGCGGAGACGCCGGGGAAGTCGTTCGCCGTGGGCGGCACCGGCTACCACGGCACTGCGGTGGCGAGCGTGGTGGCGGCCCGGGCGGACAACGGTCTTGCGAGCGCCGGCATGGCACCCGAGGCCGGGATCATGCCGGTCCAGGTCTGCGGCGTGGACGGCTGCAGTTCCGCGGCCGTCGCCCGAGGGATCCTCTGGGCGACCGACCAGGGGGCGGACGTCATCAACATGTCCTTCGCCGGGCCCGACTACTCCGACGTGACGGCGGCTGCCGTGCAGTACGCCCTGGACCACGGCGTATCGGTGGTCGCCGCGGCGGGCAACGACGCGGCGAGCGGTGCCCCGATCCCCTACCCGGCGGCGCTGAACGGGGTGATCGCCGTCTCCGCGACCACGGCGCAGGGGGTGCCGGCTCCCTGGGCGGTGCACGGCTGGCAGGTGGACCTGTCCACCGTGGGGGAGGGCGTGTTCGTCGCCCTCCCTGCCCAGCAGTCCGGGCACCGGGACGGCACCTCCTTCTCCGCCCCGGCCATCGCCGGGACGGCGGCCCTGCTGCGTGCTGCCCATCCCGGCATCAGCCCGGCACGGGTGCAGGCCGCGCTGCAGGCGGGGGCCTCTGCGGGGAGCACCTGGGACCGCGCGTACGGAGCCGGGCGACTGGACGTCCCCGCGGCCTTCGCCGCCGCCGACCGGACCGGCGCAGCCCCGACGGTGACGCCTTCGTCGCAGGCGGTCGACGTGACCTGGGCCGCCGTCCCGGGGGCGACCGCCTACACGGTCCGGGTCGACGGGGTGGTGGCTGCGCAGGTCGGCGGCACGGGGGCGCACGTCGCGGGCCTCGTGGACGGGACACAGGTCGCGGTCGACGTCCAGCCCGACGGTGGAGCGCGGTCCCAGCCGTCCCTCGCCACCGTCGGGGCGGAGGCGCCTGGCGCCCCGGTCGTACACAGCGCGGCGCTCCGGGGCAGCAGCGCCGACGCCTTCCTGGATCTCCAGGTATCCGTCGCCGGCATGCCCGCAGCCGAGTACTCGCTGATCCGCGACGGCGTCACCATCGGCAGCTTCCCGCTGGCACTCACCGGCTCCGCAACGCTCCAGTCGCTCCGGATCGGAGCCATGCCCACCGGCCCGGTGCGCTGGCAGCTGCGGGGCGTGGACGGCCTCGGTCGGACGTCCGTCCTCTCGGAGCCGGTGAGCACGGGGGCAGGCCAACCCGCGGCGCCGCGTGCCGTCACCGGTCTCACCGCGCGCATCGAGGGAGACCACGCCCGGCTGACCTGGACCGCGTTGGGCGACGGGTACAGGTACCGGGTGCGGGTCGATGGTGGCACCGTGGCCACGCCGCGCAGCTCCGGTGTCGCGTTGGACGTGCCACCGGCGCACGTGACCCGTACCTACGAGGTGTCCGCGATCGATGCATGGGACCAGGTCGGGCCGGCGACCACCGTCGACCTCCTCCGTACCCGGCCGTCCGCGCCGACGGGCGTCTCGGCCCAAGCGGGCACGGGCCGGGCGACCGTGTGGTGGACCCCGGCGCTGCCCAACGGGAGCGCCGTCACGGGGTACGCGGTCACCGCTGCCCCCGGCGGTGCGACCGTGACGACCACCGGAGCGACCAACGTGGTGGTGCCCGGCCTGGACAACGGCACCGCCTACACCTTCACGGTGACCGCGACCAACGACCTCGGCACGAGCCCGGCGAGCGTGGCCAGCTCACCGGTCACCCCCATCGCGGTCCCCGGAGTGCCCACCGCGGTGACCGCCGTGGCGCACGACGGCAGCGCCACGGTGTCCTGGACGGCGCCGGCCACCGGGGGGCCGGTCGAGCGGTACCTCATCCGGTCACCGCAGCTCCCGCACCTGGAGTCCTCCACCTCGGCCACCACCCTCCTGGTCGAGGGCCTGACCAACGGTGTCGCGTACACCTTCAGGGTCCGCGCCGTGAACATCGCCGGCACCGGCCCGGACGGCGTCGCCACCGCGGCCGTGACACCCGTCGCGCGGAACCCGATCACGCTCCTGCACGAGCAGACCGGGGGGGACGCCGGCCCGCTGGGTCCGCCGCGAGGGGCTGAGGTGTGCGGACTGCGGGACGGCGGGTGCCTGCGGCCGTACGCGCGCGGGACCGTCTACTGGTCCCCGGACACCGGCGCCCACCCGGTCAGCGGCGGCATCGCCTCGCGGTGGGCCCAGCAGGGCTGGGAGTTCGGGCCACTCGGGTACCCGGTGACCCCGCCGGACTGCCAGGCATCGGACGGGACCTGCGTCCAGGAGTTCGAGGGGGGCACGGTCGTCGCAGGCCGCCGCGGCGCCTGGGCCGTCACAGGGAAGCTGGAGTCCGCGTGGTACGACCGCGACGCCGAGTTCGGGGACCTCGGCTTCCCGGTCGGGGAACAGGTCTGTGGCCTGCGTGCCGGTGGTTGCCTCCAGCGCTTCGACGGCGGCTCCCTCTACTCCTCCCCTGCCAGCGGGGTGTTCCCCGTCCTGGACCCGGTGGCGGCCGGGTGGGCCCGGCAGGGCTGGGAGTCCGGTCCGCTCGGTTACCCGGTGACCGACATGGGTTGCCAGCCGGGCGATGGCGGTTGCTTCCAGCACTTCCAGGGTGGAACGGTGATGTGGAGCCCCAGCAGTGGCGCCTGGCCCGTCTCGGGAGCGCTCCGCGACGGGTGGTTCGCGAGCGGCTCGGAGGCCGGCCGGCTGCGCTACCCGACGTCCGGCGCTACCTGCGGGCTGCGCAACGGTGGGTGCCTGCAGCGCTTCCAGGGCGGAGCCTTGTACTGGTCGCCCCGTACCGGGGCCCACGCGGTCACGGAACCGATGAGCACCCCCTGGGCCCGCTGGGGCTGGGAGTTCGGGCTGCTGGGGTACCCGGTGAGCGGCATGGGCTGCGGTCTCGCCGGCGGGGGCTGTTACCAGCACTTCGAGGGGGGGACGCTCATCGGCCCGGCGGGCGCCCTGCCGCGGGTCGTGTCGGGGCCACTGCGCGACCGCTGGTTCGCCTCGCGTTCGGAAGCCGGGCCACTCGGCCACCCGGCGGCGGACCCGGTCTGCGGTCTCCGGGGTGGCGGGTGCTGGCAGGCTTTCGCCGGCGGCGCCATCTACTGGTCCCCGTCGACCGGTGCCTGGGCGGTCTCCCCGCCGTTCCTGGCGGCGTGGGCCTCCCAGGGCTGGGAGGGCGGCTGGTTGGGGTACCCGGTGTCGGCGGCAACCTGTGTCACCCCGGACCAGTGCCAGCAGCTGTTCGAGCACGGGACGATCTCGCGTTCGCCGTCCACCGGCATCCGGTTCACCCGGAACCACACGTTCGCGCCGCAGCGGCCCGCGTGATCCGTGCCGTGCGACGGAACCCGGTCATCCGGGGAGCGGGCTCCCGTCGTCGGTGCTAGTCCGCAGCGTCGGCGATCGAGCAGAGGACGGCGCCGCTGGTGACGGCGGCGCCGACCTCCGCGGCCAGCCCGGAGACGGTGCCGGCCTTGTGCGCCACGATCGGCTGCTCCATCTTCATCGCCTCGAGCACGACCACCAGGTCGCCGGCGGCGACGGTGTCGCCGTCGGACACCGCCACCTTGACGATGGTGCCCTGCATCGGTGCGGTGAGTGCGTCGCCCGATGCGGCGGATGCCCCGCTGCCGCTCCGCCGGCGGGGCCGGGCCCCACCGGCAGCCGGGGCCGGCCCACCTGCGGTCAGCCCAGCGGGCAGCGACACCTCCAGCCGGCGGCCGCCGACCTCGACGACGACGGTCTGCCGCGGTCCGGCCTCCTCGGTCTCCGCGGCCGGACCGTGCGGCGGCACCTGGTTGTCCCAGCCGGTCTCGATCCAGCGGGTGTGCACCCGGAACGGCTCGCTGGTGAACGCCTCGTCCCGGACGACGGCCCGGTGGAACGGGACGACGGTCGGCATGCCCTCGACGACCAGTTCGTCCAGCGCGCGGCGGGCCCGCTGCAGGGCCTCGGCGCGGGTGGAGCCGGTGACGATCAGCTTGGCCAGCATCGAGTCGAACGCACCGGCCACCTCGCCGCCGGCCTCGACGCCGGAGTCCCAGCGCACGCCGGGGCCCTGCGGGACCTCCAGCCGGGTGACCGGGCCGGGGGCTGGCATGAAGTTGCGGCCGGCGTCCTCGGCGTTGATCCGGAACTCGATGCTGTGCCCGCGCGGGGTGGGGTCCTCGGTGATCTCCAGCGGCAGGCCCTCGGCGATCCGGAACTGCTGGCGCACCAGGTCGATGCCGGAGGTCTCCTCGGTGACCGGGTGCTCGACCTGCAGGCGGGTGTTGACCTCGAGGAAGCTGATCGACCCGTCGGTGCCCACCAGGTACTCGACGGTGCCGGCGCCGTGGTAGCCCGCCTCCCGGCAGATCGCCTTGGCCGAGGAGTGGATCCGCGCGCGCTGCTCGTCGGTCAGGAACGGGGCGGGGGCTTCCTCGACCAGCTTCTGGTTGCGCCGCTGCAGTGAGCAGTCCCGGGTGCCGACGACGACGACGTTGCCGTGGGTGTCGGCCAGCACCTGCGCCTCGACGTGCCGCGGCTGGTCCAGGAACCGCTCGACGAAGCACTCGCCGCGGCCGAAGGCGGAGACCGCCTCCCGGACGGCGGAGTCGAACAGCTCGGGGATCTCCTCCAGCGTGCGGGCGACCTTCAACCCCCGGCCCCCGCCGCCGAACGCCGCCTTGATCGCCACCGGCAGCCCGTGTTCGCGGGCGAAGGCGACCACCTCGTCGGCGTCGGCGACCGGGTCCTTCGTGCCGGGGACCAGCGGCGCGCCGGCCCGGGTGGCGATGTGCCGGGCGGCGACCTTGTCGCCGAGGTCGACGATCGCCTGCGGGGACGGGCCGATCCAGGTGAGCCCGGCGTCGAGGACGGCCTGGGCGAACCCGGCGTTCTCGGAGAGGAAGCCGTACCCGGGGTGGACGGCGTCGGCACCCGACCGGCGGGCGGCGTCGATGATCTTGTCGACCACCAGGTAGGAGTCTCCGGGGGTGGTGCCCCCGAGGGCGAAGGCCTCGTCGGCGGTGCGCACGTGCAGGGCCTCGCGGTCGGGCTCGGCGTAGACGGCGACGCTGGTGAGCCCGGCGTCCCGGCAGGCGCGCGCCACCCGCACCGCGATCTCGCCGCGGTTGGCGATCAGGACCTTCTGCACGTCAGTTCTCCCTCGAGAGGCGGGTGGAGCGGGTGGGTCAGCGCTGCCAGAGATCGGTGATCGGCACGCCGAGCGTCGCCAGCTGCGTGCGCAGCAGCGCCAGCGACAGGCCGATGACCGCCGACGGGTCACCCTCGACGCGGCGGACGAACGCAGCACCGAGCCCGTCGAGGGTGAAGGCGCCGGCGACGGCCAGCGGCTCACCGGTGGCCAGGTAGGCGTCGACCTCGGCGTCGGTGGGCTCGGCGAAGTGGACGACGGTCGAGGAGACACCGACGTCGCGCTGGGCGATCCGGCCCTCGCGGACGTCGAACACCGCCTGCCCGGTGTGCAGCACGCCGCTGCGGCCGCTCATCCGCTGCCACCGCAGCCGGGCGTCGGCGGCGTCGACCGGCTTGCCCAGCGGCTTGCCGCCGAACTCCAGCAGCGAGTCCGCGGCGACGACGAGGGCGTCGGTCTCCTGGCGGGCGACCGCCGAGGCCTTGGCCGACGCGAGCAGCGCCACCAGCTCGCCGACCCGGGGGGCGGTCACCGAGTCCTCGTCGAAGCCGCTGACCACCACCTGCGGGTTCAGCCCGGCCTGGCGCATCAGCTGCAGCCGGGCCGGCGACTGGGACGCCAGCACCAGACGGCGGGTCATGCCGGCCGCCCCGCGGCGAGCCAGCCACCATGGCCGGGACGCAGTGGCGGTCGGTGCAGCGCGGCCGGGGAGCCCCAGGCGCCGACCGGGGTCGCCCGACGGCGGGGCCGGGGCCTGGACAGCGCCGCGACCACGACGGTCAGTGCGGCGAGCTCCTCGTCGGAGGGGTTGCCGCGCACGACACGCAGAAGGGGAGCAGCAGACTCAGCCACCGGAAGTCCTGTCGTGAGGAGTGGAGGCCCGGAGGGTCTCCGCGAGCGAGCGACGGAGCGGCTCGGCGGGAGTCGGGGACGGCACCTGGTGGCGGTGCGGTCCGGAGGATCGCGGTGTCACAGTGGGATGTTCCCGTGCTTCTTGGGGGGCAGGGTCTGGCGCTTGCCGGCCAGCAGCCGCAGCGCCCGGACGACGTGGACGCGGGTGTGCGACGGCGGGATCACCGCGTCGACGTACCCGCGGTCGGCGGCGACGTAGGGGTTGAGCAGGGTGTCCTCGTACGCGGTGATCAGCTCGGCACGGCGGGCCTCGGGGTCCGCCGCCTCGGCGAGCTCCTTGCGGTAGAGGATGCCGACGGCACCCTGGGCGCCCATCACCGCGATCTGTGCCGTCGGCCAGGCGAGGTTCACGTCGGCGCCGAGGTGCTTGGAGGCCATCACGTCGTAGGCGCCGCCGTAGGCCTTGCGGGTGATCACGGTGATCAGCGGCACGGTCGCCTCCGCGTAGGCGTACAGCAGCTTGGCGCCGCGGCGGATGATCCCGTCCCACTCCTGCGACGTCCCGGGGAGGAACCCGGGGACGTCGACGAAGGTGAGCACCGGGACGTTGAACGCGTCGCAGGTGCGGACGAACCGCGCCGCCTTCTCACTCGCGTCGATGTCCAGCGTGCCGGCGAGCTGGGTGGGCTGGTTGGCCACCACGCCCACCGGGCAGCCCTCGACCCGGCCGAAGCCGACGAGGATGTTCGGCGCGAACAGCGCCTGCACCTCGAGGAACTCGCCGTCGTCGAGCACGTGCTCGATCACGGTGTGCATGTCGTAGGGGGTGTTCGCCGAGTCCGGGACGAGCCCGTCCAGCTCGAGGTCCTCCGCGGTGAGCGCCGCGGGCAGCGCGACGTCGACCGGGGGCACCTCGACGGCGGGCAGCGGGTCGAGGTTGTTGCTGGGCAGGTAGGACAACAGCGCCTTGACGTAGTCGATCGCGTCGGCGTCGTCCTCGGCCAGGTGGTGGGCGACACCGGACCGGGTGTTGTGCGTGCGCGCCCCGCCGAGCTCCTCCAGGGTGACGTCCTCGCCGGTGACCGTCTTCACCACGTCCGGGCCGGTGATGAACATCTGGCTGGTCTTGTCGACCATCACGATGAAGTCGGTCAGCGCGGGGGAGTAGACGTGCCCGCCGGCGGCCGGGCCCATCACCAGGGAGATCTGCGGGACGACGCCGGAGGCGTGCACGTTGCGCCGGAAGATCTCCGCGTACAGGCCGAGGGAGACCACGCCCTCCTGGATCCGCGCGCCGCCGCCCTCGTTGATGCCGACGACCGGGCAGCCGGTGCGCACGGCCAGGTCGAGCACCTTGGTGATCTTCTCGCCGTAGACCTCGCCGAGGCTGCCGCCGAAGACGGTCACGTCCTGGGAGAAGACGCAGACCGGGCGGCCGTCGACCGTGCCGTGGCCGGTCACCACGCCGTCGCCCATCGGGCGGCGGGCCTCCAGGCCGAAGTTCGTGGAGCGGTGCCGGGCGAACTCGTCGAGCTCGGTGAACGAGCCCGGGTCCAGCAGCGCCTCGATCCGCTCCCGGGCGGTCATCTTCCCGGCCGCGTGCTGCTTGGCCACCGCGCGCTCGGAGCCGGCGTGCGTGGCCTCCTGCACCCGCCGCTCGAAGTCGGCGAGCTTGCCGGCAGTGGTGTGCAGGTCGACGTCGGCGGGCAGGTCTTCCCCCGCGCTCCCGGGTTCGGCGGCACTCACGGGCCGTAGCGTAGTGACGTGACCGACGGCGAGCCTCTGGCAGCACCCCGCCCCGACCGTCCCGCCCTCGACGGCGGCGCGCTGACCGCCCTGCTGACGGGTGGGCCGTCCGGCGGGCTGTGGCGGGCGGTCGAGGTGGTCGCGGAGGTCGGCTCGACCAACGCCGACCTGGCCGCCCGGGCCGGGCAGGACGAACCCGAAGGGCTCGTGCTGGTCGCCGAGCACCAGGCGGCCGGGCGCGGGCGGCTGGACCGCAGCTGGACGTCCCCGCCGCGCGCCGGCCTGACCGTGTCGGTGCTGCTGCGCCCCGACGTCCCCGCCGCCCGCCGGGCCTGGCTCTCGCTGCTCACCGGGGTGGCGCTCGCCGAGGCGGTGGGGGAGGTCGCCGGCGTCCGGGCGTCGCTGAAGTGGCCCAACGACCTGCTCGCCCCCGGCGGGGCGAAGCTCGCCGGGATCCTCGCCGAGAGCGTGGGCGGCGCCGTCGTCGTGGGCGTCGGGCTCAACGTCTCCACCACGGCCGACGAGCTGCCCGGCACCGGGACGTCGCTGGCGCTGGTCCGCGGGGGGGAGGTCGACCGGGCCGCCGTCCTGCTCGGCTTCCTGCAGGTGCTGGAGCGGCGCTACCGCAGCTGGGTCGAGGTGCTGGGCGACCCGGTCTCCTCCGGGCTGGCCGCCGACTACCTGGCCTGGTGCAGCACCGTGGGCACCGAGGTGGCCGTGACGATGCCCGACGGGTCGGTGCTGGAGGGCGTCGCCGAGGCCGTCGACTGGGACGGCCGGCTGGTGGTGCGCACCCCGGCCGGCGTCGTCGAGCTGGCCTCCGGCGACGTGCGACACGTGCGGAGCTCATCGCGACCCTGACGGGCCGCACCGCCGGCCAGGTGCCGTGTCCCGGTGAGCTGAGCCGCTGCCGGTCGTCCCGGTCGGGAGCCTCCGGCCCCGCGACCGGGCCGCCGAACCCGCTGCCGCGGGTGGCGCCGTGACGCCGGCGCCCGGGTCGGTCATCCTGTCCCCGTGGCGTACCCGGAGAAGGTCCTCGGCGAGGACGAGGAGGTCGTGGCCCACCTGCACCCGCACTGGACGACCGTCTTCGGCCCGGTCGTGCTCTTCCTGGTGCTGGTGGGCGTGGCGTCGTTCGGGGCGGCGCTCGTCCCGGCGGGGGACCAGCAGGCCCTCTGGCGGCTGGTGGTCGTCGGCGCGGCCGTGGTGCTGGCCCTCGTCCTGGTCGCCGTCCCGCTGCTCCGCTGGCGGACGACGCACTACGTGATCACCACCCACCGGCTGCTCCACCGCACCGGGGTGCTCGCCCGGTCCGGCCGCGACATCGGCCTGTCCCGCATCACCGACGTGTCCTACCGGCAGACCCTGTGGGACCGCGTCGTCCGCTCGGGCACGGTCTCCATCGAGACCGCGGGGGAGGGCGGCCCCACCGTCTTCTCCGCCATCCCCGACAGCGAGGGCGTGCAGCAGCTGCTCAACCAGCTGGTCGAGGAGGACGCCGACCGCCGCGCGCGGGACCAGGTCGGTCACCTCGGAGGGCCGTGGGACGACCCCGGCGACGGCACGACCCAGCAGTTCCGCTGATCCGCGGCGGCGTGACCGGTCCGTCACGGCGCGCCTGGACGGTTCTGTCGGTACCCCGACCTACCTTCCGGCCCATGCGGTTGCTCCACACCTCCGACTGGCACATCGGCCGGTCCCTGCACGGCACCGACCTGCTCGCCGAGCAGGAGGCGGTGCTGGGCCGGCTGGCCGACGTCGTGCGGGCGGAGCAGGTCGACGCCGTCGTCGTGGCCGGCGACGTGTACGACCGCGCCGTGCCCTCGGCCGACGCGACCGCGGTGCTGGACCGGGCGCTGACCCGGCTGCGTGCCGCCGGCGCCCAGGTGGTGCTCACCCCCGGCAACCACGACTCCGCCCGGCGGCTGGGCTTCGCCTCGGGGCTGCTCGCCGCCTCCGGCGTGCACGTGCGGGCGGTCACCCCCCAGCTCGACGAGCCGGTGCTGCTGGCCGACGCGCACGGGGAGGTGGCCGTCTACGGGCTGCCCTACCTGGAGCCCGAGGTGGCCCGGCACGAGCTCGGGCTGCCGGAGGCACGCAGCCACGAGGCGGTGCTCGCCGCCGCGATGGACCGGGTCCGCACCGACCTGTTCCTGCGGCCCGGGGCCCGGTCGGTGGTGCTGGCGCACGCCTTCGTCGGCGGCGGGGTGGCCAGCGACAGCGAGCGCGACATCTGCGTCGGTGGCGTCGACCTCGTCCCGGCGTCGGTGTTCGACGGCGTCGACTACGTCGCCCTGGGCCACCTGCACCGGCCGCAGACGCTGACCCCGCGGATCCGCTACAGCGGCTCGCCGCTGGCCTACTCGTTCGGCGAGGCGGGTCAGGACAAGCAGGCCTGGCTGGTCGACCTCGACGCCCGCGGACTGGCCGGGGTGCGGCCCGTCCCGCTGCCGGCGCCGCGGCAGCTGACCCTGCTGCGCGGAGAGCTGGCGGAGCTGCTGGCCGATCCGGAGCTGGCGGCGGTCGAGGAGCACTTCGTCTCCGCCCAGTTGACCGATGCGGTGCGCCCCGCCGATCCGATGCGGCAGTTGCAGGGCCGGTTCCGGCACTCTGTGCACCTGGAGTGGGTGGGCTCGGGGGCGGTCGCCGACGGGCGCAGCTACACCGAGCGGCTCTCCGGACGCGGTGATCTCGAGGTCGCCGAGGAGTTCGTGAGCCACGTCCGGCAGGTGGCCCCCGCGCGCGGCGAGCGGGACCTGTTGGCCCGGGCGCTGGCCGCCGTGGCGCGTGAGGAGGCCGCCCAGTGAGGGTGCACCGGCTCACGGTGAGCGCCTTCGGGCCGTTCGCCGACCGGGTGGAGGTCGACTTCGACGACGTCGGCCGGGACGGGCTCTTCCTGCTGTGGGGCCCCACCGGGGCGGGCAAGACCACCCTGCTCGACGCCGTCGTCTTCGCCCTGTACGGCACGGTCCCGGGTGCGCGGGGCGAGGAGAAGCGGTTGCGCAGCGACCACGCGGGGGAGGCCGTGCGCACCGAGGTGGAGTGCGAGGTGACCCTGGGCGGTGAGCGGCTGCTGGTCACCCGCCGGCCGGAGCAGCAGCGTCCCAAGCGTCGCGGCACGGGGTGGACCACGGAGCAGGCCCGGCTGACGGTCCAGCGGCTCACCGACGGCGGCTGGGAGCCGGTGAGCACCCGCATCGACGAGGGGTCCGAACACCTGCGCACCCGGCTGGGGCTCTCCGCCGAGCAGTTCTGCCAGGTCGTGCTGCTGCCCCAGGGCGACTTCGCCCGTTTCCTGCGGGCCGAGCCGGATGACCGCCAGCGGCTGTTGCGCACGCTGTTCGACGTCGGCCGTTTCGCCCGGGTGGAGACCTGGCTCGACGAGCAGCGCCGGGCCGCGCGCGCCGAGCTCGACGAGCTGCGGGTTCGGGCCAGCACCGTGCTCGCCCGGGTCGCGCAGGTCGCCGACGTCGAGGTGCCCGAGGAGCTGGCGCCGGAGCTGGTCGGCGCGGCGGAGCCGGCGCACGCCGCCGGCTGGGTCCGTCAGGTGGGGGCCGAGGCCGCCGAGCGGCTCGCCCGGCAGGAGGAGGCAGCCACCCGTGCCGCTGCCGCGGTGGCCCAGGCGGACGCGGAGCTGGCGCGGGCCCGCGAGGAGGAGGCGCGCCACGTCCGGCGCGACCGCGCCCGGGCCGATCTCGCCCGCCTCCAGGCCGAGGCCGCCGACCTGCGCCCCCTGCGGGCCGCCCTGGAGGCCGGCACCCGGGCCGAGCCGGTGCGTGACGTGCTGGAGGCGGCCGGGCGTGCCGCTCAGGAGGCCGAGACCGCCGAGGCCGCCCTGTCGGCCGCCCAGCGGTCCTGGGCGGAGGTGGCCGCCGACCGGCCGGCGGACACCGTGCTCTCCCGCACCCTCCGGGACGAGGCCGCCGAGCTGCGCACCCTCCTCCCCGAGGTCGACCGCGCCGCAGTCCTGGAACGCGAGGTCACCGCCGCCGTCCGCGAGATCGCCGGCCTCACCGCGGAGTGCGAGCGCGGTGCCCGCTCGGCCGCCGAGTGGCCGGCGCGGCTGGCCGCCCTCGAGTCGGCGGTCGCGGCCGCGGCCGAGGCGGCCGCCGCGCTGCCCGGTGCGACCGCCACCGCCGAGCAGGCACATGCCGCGCTCGTCGCCGCCCGGGACGCCGCCGCGACCACCGATCAGCTCGTCGCCCGGCGGGCAGCCGCCCTGCGGGCTCGCGAGGAGTGGCTCGACGACCGGGAGACGTGGCACGACCTGCGGGCCCGGCGGCTCGACGGCATGGCCGCGGAGCTCGCCGCGCAGCTCACCGACGGCGCGCCCTGCCCGGTGTGCGGCGGCACCGAGCACCCGGCACCGGCAGCCGCCGAGGGCTCGCCCGTCACCCGCGCCGACGAGGACGCGGCCCGAGCCCGCGCCGACGAGCGCGAGGCACACCACCTCGAGCTGCAGCGGTCCCTGCAGGAGGGGGAGCGGGAGCTCGCCGTCCTCCTGGCTCGCGCTGGTGAGCTGCCGCCGGCCGGGCACGAGCAGACGGTCGCAGCCGCCACCGCGGCCGCGCGCGAGCTGCGCGAGCGGGCGCAGGGGCTCGACGCCGCCCGGCGCGAGCTGGTCCAGCGGTCCGCGGAGCGCGACGCCGCCGCGACCGCGCTGGCCGAGCAGCGCGAGCAGCTGGTCACCCGGCAGGCCCACCGCACCGCCGCCGAGCGCGCGCTGGTGGAGGTGCGCGACCGGCTGGCCGCCGCCCGCGGCGACGACCGCGACCTGACCGCCCGCATCCGCCGGCTGACCGCGGAGGCCGAGCGCTGCGAGGCGGTGGTCGACGCCGAGGCGGCGGAGCTGCGGGCCCGTACTGCAGCCGAGCGCGCGCGCCGGCTGGCTGCCGAGCGGGTGGCCGGAGCCGGCTTCCCCGACCTGCTCTCCGCCGCCGACGCGCTCCTGGACCGGTCCCGGGCGGCCGCCCTCGAGCGGCGCGTCACCGAGCACGACCAGCAGTGGTCCGTGGCGACCGCCGTGCTCGCCGAACCCGAGCTGGCCGACCTGCCCCCGCGGGCCGACCTGGCCGCACTGACCGGTGCCTGCCAGGGCGCGACCGCTGCCCGGGAGGCCGCCGTCGCCGAGCTCGCCGCGGCGGGCAGCTGCCTGGCCTCGCTCACCGGGCTGACCGCGGAGCTCACCACGGTGGAGCTGGAGCTGGAGGAGCGTCGCGCGGTCGCCGACCAGGTGACCGGCCTGGCCGACCTGGTGAACGGGCGAGGGGCCAACACGTTGCGGATGCGGCTGCAGGCCTTCGTGCTCGCCGCCCGGCTGGAGCAGGTCGCGGAGGTCGCCAGCCGACGGCTGGCCGACATGTCCGGCGGGCGCTACCGCTTCCTGCACAGTGACGCCCTGGGCCGGCACGGCGCCCGCGGCGGGCTGGGGCTGGACGTGCTCGACGAGTACACCGGGGCGCGGCGGCCCACCAAGACGCTCTCCGGCGGCGAGAGCTTCATGGCCTCCCTCGCTCTCGCGCTCGGGCTGGCCGACGTGGTCACCGCGGAGAGCGGCGGGGTACAGATCGACACCCTCTTCGTCGACGAGGGCTTCGGCACCCTCGACCCGCGGGCGCTCGACGCGGTGATGACCGTCCTCGACGAGCTGCGCCGTGGCGGACGCACGGTCGGGGTGATCAGCCACGTGGAGGAGCTGCGCACCCGGATCCCCAGCCGCCTGGAGGTCGTCGCCGGCCGCGAGGGGTCCCGGCTGGCGAGCTGAGGAGCAGGACCCGCCGAGGGTGGGCGGCCGCCGGGGGTCAGCCCTCCTCGAGCTCCTTCTGCTGCACCGCGGCGTTGAGGTCGACGAGGTCTGGTCGGGAGCGCAGCAGCTCGACCACCTCCCGCCAGGCAGGCGCGCGGTCGCCGGTGGTGGCCACGACGCCGTCCAGCAGCGCGGCGTCCTCGAGGGTGTCCAGGGTGACCCGCAGTTCGGCGGCGCCCGGCCGCACCACGATGCCCAGCAGGCGGAAGTCGGCCGGCCGGCTCCACACGTAGGAGGTGACGTGCGCGCGGTCGTGGCCCCGGGCCGCACGGCCGGCCACCCGCAGCGCTGCCGCCGTCACCAGCTCGACGTCCAGCCCACGCGGCAGGGTGCGCTCGAGCGTCGTCGCCACGTAGTCGGTCGTCTCCGGCGCCGCCCGCCACGCGGCCACGACCGTGCGCAGCAGGGCCGGGTCGAGCAGCGGGCAGTCGGCGGTCAGCCGGACCACCGCGTCGGCCGGGTGTTCACGCAGCGCCAGCAGGTAACGGTCCAGGACGTCCTCGGCCGAGCCGCGGACCACGGCTGCGCCCTCCTGCGCGGCCAGCCGCGCGACCGGGTCGTCCTCCGGCAGGTCGCTCGTGGCGACCACCACCGCGTCGGCGCAGCCGCTCTCGTGCACCGCCCGCAACACCCAGGACAGGACCGGCCGCCCGCCCAGCGGGCGCAGCACCTTCCCCGGCAGCCGAGTCGAGCCCATCCGTGCCTGCACCACCGCGACCACCCGCACCCGGCCATCCTGCCCGACCCGGAGACGGGCTCGGCAGGCGCTGTGACACGATCCGGAGTCAGGTCGACGGACGAGCGGGGGAACACGTGGCAGAGCTGACAGGCCGGACCTCGTTGGAGGGCGCGTCGGTCCTGGTCACCGGAGCCACGGGTTCCTTCGGCACCGCCTTCGTCCGGCGGGCGCTGGACCTGGGTGCCCGGCGCGTGGTCGTCTTCAGCCGGGACGAGCTCAAGCAGCACGACATGCGCGGCCGTTTCCCGGGCGAGGCCCGGCTGCGCTGGTTCATCGGCGACATCCGGGACCGCGAGCGCCTGCGCCGAGCCATGGACGGCGTCGACATCGTGGTCCACGCCGCGGCGCTCAAGCAGGTCGACACCGCCGAGTACAACCCGGTCGAGTTCATCCGCAC
Source organism: Modestobacter roseus (assembly GCF_007994135.1). NCBI lineage: Bacteria > Bacillati > Actinomycetota > Actinomycetes > Geodermatophilales > Geodermatophilaceae > Modestobacter > Modestobacter roseus. The sequence goes on along the minus strand of NZ_VLKF01000001.1, from coordinate 2,889,828 downwards.
CAACGTCAACGGGTCGGAGAACGTCGTCGAGGCGGCCATCGACACCGGCGTGCAGAAGGTCGTGGCGCTGTCCACGGACAAGGCCTCGAGCCCGATCAATCTCTACGGCGCGACGAAGCTGTGCGCCGACCGGATGTTCATCTCGGCCAACCACTACGCCGCCCACCAGCCCACCCGGTTCAGCGTGGTGCGCTACGGCAACGTGCTGGGCAGCCGCGGCAGCGTGATCCCGTTCTTCCGCCGGCTGGCCGCCGAGGGGCGCCCGCTGCCGATCACCGACGCCCGGATGACCCGCTTCTGGATCACCCTGCCGCAGGCCGTCGAGTTCGTCGTCGACTCACTGGACCAGATGGCCGGCGGGGAGCTCTACGTGCCCCGCATCCCCAGCAGCCGGCTGATCGACCTCGCCGAGGCCATCGCGCCCGGTGCGGCCACCGAGGAGGTGGGGATCCGCCCCGGGGAGAAGCTGCACGAGGAGATGATCGCCGCCGACGACTCCCGGCGGACGCTGCGCACCGGCGACCGTTACGTCATCACCCCCTACCTCGCCGGCTGGGGCTACGAGCCGCCGACCGGGGAGCCGCTGCCCGACGGGTTCGCCTACCGGTCGGACACCAACGACCTGCTGCTGGGCGTCGACGAGCTGCGCGAGCTCGTCGCCGCCCTGGACTGACCAACGTGCTGCCCTACGCCCGGCAGTCGGTCGACGAGTCCGACGTCGCCGCCGTCGCCGCGGCGATCACCGACCCGTTCCTGACCACCGGGCCGGCGGTGACCCGCTTCGAGGACGACCTCGCGGGCTGGACCGGTGGGCACCCGGCGGTCGCGGTCACCTCCGGGACGGCGGCGTTGCACACCGCCTACGCCGCGGCCGGCGTCGGCCCCGGGCAGGAGGTGGTGGTCCCGCCGCTCACCTTCGTCGCCACTGCCGCCACCGCTGCGCTGCTGGGCGCGCGGGTCGTCTTCGCCGACGTGGACGAGGCCTCCGGTTGTCTGGACCCGGGTGCCGCCGCGGCGGCCGTCACCAGTCGCACCACGGTGGTCGCCTCGGTCGACTACGCCGGGGCGCCGGCGGACATGGACGCCCTCCGCGAGGTCGCCGCCGGCGCAGGCGCCCTGCTGCTGGAGGACGCCGCCCACTCCATCGGCACCACCTGGCGCGGTCGCCCGGTCGGCTCCCTGGCTGACCTCACCACCTTCAGCTTCTTCGCCACGAAGAACCTGACCACCGCGGAGGGCGGGGCAGTGGTCAGCACCTCCCCGGAGCTGCTGACGCGGGCCGCCCGCTTCCGCAACCACGGCCTGGTCCGGGACCCCGCCGAGCAACGCGAGCCGGACGAGGGCCCGTGGCACCAGGAGGTGCACGCCCTCGGCCTGAACTACCGGCTGCCCGACGTGCTGTGCGCCCTCGGCTCCAGCCAGCTGCGCCGGCTGTCGCAGTTCAAGCAACGGCGGGCCGAGCTGAGCGCCCGGTACGACGCCGCGCTGGCCGACGTCCCTGAGGTCACGCGGCCGGCCCGCCCGGCCGACGCCGACGTCGCCTGGCACCTCTACCCCGCACGGGTGCCCGAGGACGCCCGGCGGGCGCTGTTCGAGCACCTGCGCGCCGCCGGCGTCGGCGTGCAGGTCAACTACCTGCCGGCGCACTGGCATCCGGTCTTCGCCGACCTGGGCTACCAGCGGGGCAGCTGCCCGGTCGCCGAGCGCTGGTACCGGCAGGAGATCTCGCTCCCGCTGTTCGTCGGGGTCACCGACGACGACGTCGACCGGGTGTGCGACCTGGTCCGCGGGTTCTTCAGGGCCTGACCGGCGCGTCCAGCAGGTCCCAGCCCAGCGGCGTCCCCCGGCGTACCGGACGGGCGAAGGGGCGGCCGACGACGTCGTCCCAGGTGCCCGGGGGCAGGCCGCCGGCCGGCCGCAGGGCGCGCACCGTGCCCGGGCCGACGGTCTCCCCGGCGGCGACGTCCCTGGTGACCCACAGCGACCGCCGGAACCGGGCGGTCTCCTCCTCGCCCGGGCGCACCCCGAACGACGGCCCGGCGGACACCGCTGCGCGCGCGGCCGCGCACTCGCGGACCAGGGCCGCGAGCTCGTCGACCTCCAGGGAGAACGCCGAGTCGACGCCGCCGCCGTCCCGGTCCAGGGTGACGTGCTTCTCCACGGCCACCGCGCCCAGGGCGACCGCAGCCACCGGCACGCCGATGCCGGGCGTGTGGTCGGAGAGACCGACCGGGACCCCGAAAGCCTCGCGCAGGACGGCGATGTTCGCCAGATGGCTCTGCCCCGGGTCGGCTGGGTAGGCGGCGGTGCAACTGAGCAGCACCACCTCGCCGGAACCTCCGCTGCGGGCCGCCGACAACGCCGCGTCGATCTCGCCGAGTGAGGCCATCCCGGTGGAGATCACCAGCGGCTTGCCGGTGGAGGCCGCCAGCCGGATCAGCGGCAGGTCCAGCAGCTCGGCCGAGGCGATCTTGTAGATCTCGCAGCCCACCCCCTCCAGCAGCTCGATCGCGGACCCGTCGAAGGGGCTGGAGAACGGGGTCAGGCCGTGGCTGCGCGCCCGGTCGAACAGCTCCTGGTGCCACTCGTACGGCGTGCCGGCCTCGCGGTAGAGGTCGAACAGTCCGCGGCCGCCCCACAGCCCGTGGTCGTCGGTGACCCGGAAGGCGGGCTGGTCGGAGTCCAGCGTCATCGACTCGGCGGTGTAGGTCTGGAACTTGACCGTCTGCGCGCCCGTGCCGGCGATCGCGTCGATCGTGGCCAGCGCCCGGTCGAGGCTGCCGTCGTGGTTGGCCGAGAGCTCGGCGATCACCCATGGCCGGCCCGCCGCAGCCTGCGCCAGCAGCTCGGTGACGACGGTCATGCCGGCGGCTCCTCCCGCAGGCGCTGCTCGAGCCGGCGCAGGCGCTCCTCGTAGGCGGACACCAGGGCCAGCCGAGTGCGAACGCGGGCGTGCTCCTCGCGGACGACGTCCACCAGCAGGCGCGCCTCGGGCAGGTCGGCCAGCTCGCCGGTCAGCACGATGGGGCGTTGCTGGCGCTCCAGGCGCTCCTCGAACGCGGCGGCCTGCGGCGCCAGCCGGGCCAGCTCGTTGGCCGACCAGGAGGACTCGCGCTCGACCGGGTCGAGTCGGCGCTCCAGTTCACCCAGGCGCTTGTCCAGCTCGCCGTCGCGGCCGTCCAGCTGGTCCAGCCGCTCCGCCAGGCCCCGCACCTGGTCCTCCAGGTGACCGAGCCGGCCGTGGACCTCCTCGAACTGGCGGGCGACCCGCCAGGAGACGGCCTCATCGACCCGGGTGCTCAACCGGGTGGGCAGCTTCATGGTCGTTCCTCCAGTGGATCGGTGGGTCGGCGGTCGCCGGTCACGGCCAGATCGCCGTGCGCCCGGCCTCGGCCCAGCGGCGGAACAGCCGGGACTCCAGTGCGATGCGGTGCTCGGGGCCGACGATGCAGTCATCTCCGGAGGCGTGCCGCCAGCTGGTCTGGTCGGGGTCGTCGACGAAGGAGTAGCCGGCCAGCACCAGCTCGGCGTCGGGGAACGTGGTGCGGGCCCACCAGGCGGCCATCGTCCCTGTGGTGGCCCAGAGGCCCTCCGCACGGGAGTCCAGCCCCAGGTCCTCCGACAGCGGGATGGTCAGGTCCTCGTTGTCCACGTGCACCTGGCCGAGGTCGGCGGGCCACCAACTGGGGACCAGGTCCGGCTCCCAGTGCAGGCGCCCCGGCTCGACCATCAGGTAGACCCGGTCCTGGTAGTCGTCGAAGAACCACGGCGTCGCCCGGAGTGCGCGGTTGAAGAAGACCACGTCCGCCCGCCGGCCGTAGGTCGCCGCGCTGCCGGGGTCGTCGAGCCGGAAACCGTTGACCCGGACCACCAGGTCGCAGCCGTCGACGGCCGCGGCGCGATCGGCCGAGGGCTCCAGCGGCTTGTTCCCGACCACCGCCACGGTGCGGACAGCAGAGTTCTGAGCGTGAGCGGCGGCCAGGTCGCGGACTTGGGTCCGCCGCTTCGCGGACACCTGAGACACGGTCCACACGCTACCTGGGGCCGCCTCTTGTCCGGGCTCCTGCGCGGGGGGGCTGGGGAGCGTGGGACAGAGGCGGCGGCTGTGCCGGTGCCGGGGCTTCGGGCGCGGGAACTCCCGTAGGTTCGGCGGGGAAGACCCAGCGTCGGTACCCGAGGAAGCGCAACAGAGTTCCGAGGCCGATGGAGGCGACGTTCGCCGCCTGCAGTACCAGCGGGTCGTCCTGGTGCAGGACGTGCCGGACGACGGCGACGACCAGCAGGCCCAGCACCAGGGTGGCGCCGTTGACCACGGCGAAGAGGAGGTACTCGCGACGCACCCCCGTGTGCGCGCGGTGGGCGAACGACCAGTGGCGGTGGGCCACGTAGGCAACGGTCATCGCGACCAGTGTCGAGGCCAGTTTCGCAGCCACGGCGTCCAGCGCGGTCTGCGTGTACAGCAGCTGGAAGAGGCCGACGTCGAGGACGAAGCAGGCGGCCCCCACGACGCCGAAGGCACCGAGCTCCTTGACCAGGACCCGCCAGGTGGGTCCCAGGCGACGCTGGACGAACCCGGCGATCAGCACGGTCCGACTGTACGGATCGGGACTCGCCCGATCGTCGACGTGGCCGACTCGTCACGGTCGCTGCGCGGCTACCGGATCGGGCTCGGAGATGATGGAGGGCGTGTCCCCCATCGAGCGAACCGCGTTCGTCGCCCGCCGGGTGGCGGTGTCCGCCTTGCTGGCCGTTGCGCTGACCGGCTGCGGTCCTGCTGGAGGTCTCGGGCCGGGCAGCGGTGCGGCCACCCCGCCGAGCAACTCCCCGGCGGCGCCCTCGACCGTGTCGGCGCCGGAGGCGGGTGCCGCCGGGCTCGAGGTCGCGGTGGTGGGGGACTCCATCACCGCAGGTGTCGCGCCGGGGGACGACGCTGAGAGTCCCGGCGGGCAGTCCTGGCTCACCGGCGCGGACCTGCCGCCGCTGGAGTTGGGCGCCGGGTGGGCCGTCCCGGGTGCCTCGACGGGGGAGATGCGCGACGGTGTTCGCCGGCTGGACGCCGACGTGCTGGTGGTCATGGGCGGGACGAACGACCTGCAGCGGGACGTGCCGTGGGCGGACACGCGCGACAACATCCGCGCGATCGTGTCCACAGCGTCGGTCGACCGGGTCGTGCTGGCGGCGATCCCGCCGCTGGACGTCCTCCCCGATGAGGTCGTGGTCTTCAACGACCGGCTCCGTGAGCTCGCCGAGCTCGAGGGATGGGAGTTCGTCGACCCCTGGACCGACGTCGCTCTCGAGGGTGTCTACCGACCAGGCGCGACGTCCGATGGGGTGCATCCCACCCAGCAGGTCGCATTCGCGGTGGGCCGGGAGCTGCACGAGGCGCTCGTGCACGGAGCGACTGGCGGCGGCCCGGAGACAGGCCGATAGCGTTGCGCCCGATGGCCACCTCCCTGGACCCCCGAACCGGCCTGCCCGTGGTGGCGATGGTCGGCGGTGGGCAGCTGTCCCGGATGACCCACCAGGCTGCGATCGCGCTGGGGCAGTCCGTGCGGGTGCTCGCCGGCGACCCGGCCGAGTCCGCGGCGCTGGTGGCGGCCGACGTCCAGCTCGGTGACCACCGGGAGCTCGCCGACCTGCGCCGCCTCGCCGAGGGCGCCACAGTGGTCACCTTCGACCACGAGCACGTGCCCACCGAGCACCTGCGCGCCCTGGAGGACGCCGGCCACCGGGTCGCCCCCGGGTCCGCGGCCCTCGTGCACGCCCAGGACAAGCTGGTGCTCCGCCGGGCGCTCACCGCCGCCGGCGAGCCGCAGCCGGCGTGGGCCGAGGTGCGCACCGTGCACGACGCGGCCGTGTTCGCCGAGCAGGTCGGCTGGCCGGTGGTGCTGAAGACCCCGCGCGGCGGCTACGACGGCCGGGGCGTGTTCGTGGTGTCCGGGCCCGACGAGGTGGCCGACCTGCTGGAGCGGCACGGCACCCTGCTCGCCGAGGAGCGGGTCGCGATGACCCGGGAGCTGTCCGCCCAGGTGGCCCGCTCACCGTTCGGCCAGGTCGCGGTCTGGCCGGTGGTCGAGACCGTGCAGCGGGACGGCGTCTGCAACGAGGTGTACGCCCCGGCGCCCGGCCTGAGCGAGGAGAAGGCCACCGCGGCCCAGGAGCTGGCCGTCCGGATCGCCGACTCCCTGGGCGTCGTCGGCATGCTCGCCGTCGAGCTGTTCGAGACCACCGGGGGAGTGCTGGTCAACGAGCTGGCCATGCGCCCGCACAACTCCGGGCACTGGACCATCGAGGGCGCCCGCACCAGCCAGTTCGAGCAGCACCTGCGCGCCATCCTGGACTACCCGCTCGGCTCGACGGCGATGACCGCACCGGTCGTCGTGATGGCCAACGTGCTCGGCGGCGACGCCGCGGCCGACGACTGGTCCGGGCCCGGCCTGGACGAGCGGGTGCACCACCTGATGGCGCACTGGCCGGACGTGAAGCTGCACTGGTACGGCAAGGGCCAGCGCCGCGGCCGCAAGCTCGGGCACGTGACCGCGCTGGGCGACGACCTGACCGAGGTGCGCGCCCGCGCCGTGGCTGCGGCCCGCTACCTGGCCGACGGGGTCGTCGACCCCGCCTTCGCCTTCCCCGACCAGGAGCACTGACCATGGCACCGAGCACCCACCCGGTCGTCGGCATCGTCATGGGCAGCGACTCCGACTGGCCGATGATGGAGCCCGCCGCCCAGGCGCTGGCCGAGTTCGACGTCCCCTGGGAGGCGCACGTCGTCTCCGCGCACCGCACCCCCCGCCGGATGCTCGACTACGCCGAGTCGGCCGCCGGCCGTGGGCTGCGGGTGGTCGTCGCCGGGGCCGGGGGAGCCGCGCACCTGCCGGGCATGGTCGCCGCCGCCACCCCGCTCCCGGTGATCGGCGTGCCCCGGCCGCTGGACCGCCTCGACGGGCTGGACAGCCTGCTGTCGATCGTGCAGATGCCGGCCGGCGTGCCGGTGGCCACGGTGTCGATCGGCGGGGGGCGCAACGCCGGCCTCCTCGCCGTGCGCATCCTGGCCGCCGGTGACGACGCGCTGCGGGCGCGGGTCGAGCGGTTCCAGGCCGACCTGGCGGCGTCCGTCCTGGACCGCGATGCCCAGCTGCAGGAGCGCCTCCCGCACGGGTGAGTCGCCTTCTGTCCGGCGGCGGACCGGCCTAATCTGTACTCGTGGGTAACAACGCTGGGCCCTACGCGCTCACCGACGAGTACGAGGCCATCCGGGACGCCGTCCGCGACATCGCCGAGCGGGAGATCGCGCCCTTCGCCGCGGAGGTGGACGCCGAGTCGCGCTACCCCGTGGAGGCGCAGAAGGCGCTGACCGCAGCGGGTTTCCACGCCACGCACGTGCCGGAGGCGTACGGCGGCGAGGGCGCCGACGCGATCGCCACCTGCATCGTGATCGAGGAGGTGGCCCGGGTCGACGTCAGCGCCTCGCTGATCCCCGCGGTCAACAAGCTCGGCTCGGTGCCGGTGATCCTGTCCGGGTCCGAGGACCTCAAGCAGCGGGTGCTGCCCTCGATCGCCTCGGGCGAGGCGATGATCAGCTACGGCCTGTCCGAGCGGGAGGCCGGCTCCGACGCGGCCGCCATGCGCACCCGCGCCCGGCTCGAGGGCGACAGCTGGGTGCTCAGCGGCGCCAAGGCGTGGATCACGAACGCCAGCGTGTCGGAGTGGTTCACGGTCATGGCGGTCACGGACCCGGACCGGGGCGCGAAGGGCATCTCCGCGTTCGTCGTGCACCGCGACGACCCAGGCTTCGCCGTGGGGCCCAAGGAGAAGAAGATGGGCATCAAGGGGTCGCCCACCTGCGAGCTGTACTTCACCGACTGCACCATCCCGGCCGACCGCATCATCGGCGAGCCCGGCACCGGCTTCACGACCGCGCTGCGCACGCTGGACGTCACCCGCCCGACGATCGGCGCCCAGGCGGTCGGCGTGGCGCAGGGGGCGCTGGACGCCGCGGTCGCCTACACCAAGGAGCGCCGCCAGTTCGGCTCCGCGGTCAGCGACTTCCAGGGCGTGCAGTTCATGCTCGCCGACATGGACATGAAGGTGCAGGCCGCGCGGCACCTGGTCTACGTCGCCGCAGCCGCCGGGGACGCCGGCAGCCCCGACGTCACCCGGGTGTCCGCCGCGGCCAAGGCCTTCGCCTCCGACGTCGCGATGCAGGTGACCACCGACGCCGTCCAGCTGTTCGGTGGAGCCGGGTACACCCAGGACTTCCCGGTCGAGCGGATGATGCGCGACGCCAAGATCACCCAGATCTACGAGGGCACCAACCAGGTGCAGCGCATGGTGATCGCCCGCAGCCTGCTGCGCTGAGCCCGCCGGTCAGCCGGCCAGCGCGTCGGCGACCCGGGCACAGCCGGCGCCGTCGGTCACCGTCGCCGCCGAACGGGCCACCCGTCCCAGCGTGCCCGGCGGCGCGGTGAGCGTGCGCAGTCGGTCGGCGAGCTCTCCGACGGTGGCCCCCGGGTGACGGCCGGCCCCCAGCACGTGCCCGGCCGCCGTCAGCCGGTCGTAGGTGGGCAGCTGGTTCTCCGCCACGGCCACCACCGCGGTCGCGCGGGCCAGGCAGCACAGCTCCCACAGCGACGTCCCCCCGGCCGAGACGACCAGGTCGGCGTCGAGCATCTCCTCGTGCACCGCGTCGACCGGGGGCAGGACCGTGGCCCGCGGACTGGCCGTCACCTCCACCGGCACCGGAGCCGCTCCGGGCACCACCACCCGGACCCGGGCGTGGGGGAACGCTCGCAGGGCGGCCGCGGCGGCCGTGCCGGCCATCCCGGCGGCGTCGGTGCCGCCGAAGAGCACGAACACCCGGCGCGGCACGTCCGGCAGCTCGGCCGCGCTGCGCAGTCCGGCCGTCCGGGCGGCCGGGAAGGCCGGGCGGAGCAGTGCGTGACGTGGGCCGCGGAGGACCGTGCCCGCGCCGGGATAGGACAGCGATTCGGCGCCGACGTTCTGGTTCACCACGACGTCGGCGGTGAACGACCGGTCCGCCAGGTCGTCGATCACGACAAGCCGCGCCGCGGTCTCGCCACAACGCCGGTGCAGGCCGGTCAGCTCCGCACCAGTGACCCGGTAGCTGTCGACCACGACGGTCCCTGGAGCACCGGCGCGCAGGTCGGGGTCCACCCACCCGCCGGTCGCCAGGGTCAGCCCCGCGGCGCGGACCCGGTCCCGGGCCTCGGGCAGGGCGTCCGGGCGGAGGGCGATGGTCACCTCGCGGCCGCGTCCGGCCAGCTCGGTGGCCAGGGCCAGCGACCTGACCAGGTGGCCCAGCCCGGTCGCCCGTGCCGCCTCGCAGAGCAGCAGGACGCCCCGGCTCATGACCTCGTGCCGACGCTGCACGGGCCGCCGGACGTCGGCCGCACCGCCCTAGGCTGCCGGACGTGCTCCGACCTGCCACCGCTGCCGATGCCGAGCTCCTCTTCTCCTGGGCGAACGACCCGGAGACGCGGGCCCGGTCCTTCTCCGGTACCGCGATCACCTGGTCCGACCACCTGCAGTGGTTCACCGCCCTGCTCGCGGACACCGAACGAGCCTTGTGGCTGCTCGAGAGCGACGGTCGGGCGGTGGCCTCCATCCGGTTCGAGCCGTTCGGCGATCGGGCCCGGGTGTCGGTCCAGGTGGCGCCGGGCGAGCGCGGACAGGGGCACGGACGGCGGGTCGTCGCCGAGGCCTCGGCGCTCTACGTCTCGGCGAGCGGGCGGGGGCTGCTGGCCGAGGTCAAGCCCGACAACGCGGCGAGCATCGCGGTCTTCGAGGCCGCCGGGTTCCACCGGGCGGCGGACCAGGTGGACGGCGCTCGGCGCTACGTGCTCGAGCCCGTCCGGTCGGGCGGGGACGGCGCGGACTGAACGGCCGTCCTGCGGGCCCGGTCGTGTGGACACGTCAGTCCAGGAGCCGGGAAACCGCTGACAGCCGGGCGTCGCCGGCCATCGATGCCAGCCAGGTCGCCCAGCCGGGCCGGGTGCGCACTGCCTCCAGGGCGCTGCGCGCGGCGGCCCGGTCGCCCCGCCGCGAGGCGGCCAGCGCGGCGTACAGGTCACGCGCGCCCTCGGGAGCGAAGACGGCGAGGGTCTCGTAGTCGCGCTCGTCGTAGGCGCGCTGGAGGTTGCGCAGCATCCGCAGCTGGGCCACCGGGTCACCGGAGTCGTCGACCCGCAGGTCGATGCGCACCCCGTCGTCGTCCTCGGTGGCGGCCTCCCCGCCGACCACCAGCAGGGCGGCCGACTGCCGGCCGCGCAGGTCGCCGCCGGCGTCCTGGCCGGCGGTGAGCGCGGCCAGCAGCCGGTCGGCGAGCGGACCGCCCGCGGAGGCGAAGGCGGCCGACATCGCCGGCAGCACGTCGGGGGAGGTGAGCATGTTGCCCTGCACGCTGAACCCGTCCCCGAGCAGGTGCCCGCTGGCCGGCAGCGATCCGCGTCCGGTGTCGGCGGCGACCTGCCCGGTGGCGTCCAGCACCGCGATCTGCCGGTCGACGTCCTCGGCGGCGTGCGAGGCGTGCCGCACCAGGTCCTGCGGCGAGGTGCCGGCCGCCAGCCCGGCCAGCAACGAGGTGCCCAGGCCGCGCCGGCTGCGCGCCTGCACGGCCACCACCCCGACGCCAGGACGCACGGTCGGCACGGCGCGGCCGACGGCGAGGATGCAGGAGGAGACGGCGATGCCCAGGTCGCCGCTGCCCGGGTCCCGGGCTATGACGGAAAAGGTCATCGTCTCGTGTTCCTGCTGCGCTGCCGGCCCCCCTGCAGGGGCCCACGCCGAGCGTGCGAGGGGTGGGGGGCAGGGGGGTCCTTCTTCACACGGTGGCCGGCAGGATCATCGTGGGCACATCGGCGGGGACCTCCAGCGGGGCGCCGGTGGCGGCGACCACGTCGGCGGCGCTGACCCCGGGGGCGGTCTCGCGGAGCACCAGCCCGGTGGGCGTGACGTCGATGACCGCCAGGTCGGTGACGATCCGGTCCACGCAGGCCTTGCCGGTCAGCGGCAGCGAGCACTCCGCGACGATCTTCGCCGACCCGTCCCGGGCGGTGTGCTCCATCATCACGATCACCTCGCGGGCACCGTGCACCAGGTCCATCGCGCCGCCCATGCCGTTGACCATCTTGCCGGGGATGAGCCAGTTGGCCAGGTCGCCGGTGGCGCTGACCTGCATCGCGCCCAGCACGGCGAGGTCGATGTGGTGGCCGCGGATCATGCCGAAGGACAGCGCGGAGTCGAAGTAGCTCGCGCCGGGCAGGACGGTGACCGTCTCCTTGCCCGCGTTGATCAGGTCGGCGTCCTCCTCGCCCTCGTACGGGTAGGGGCCGACGCCGAGGATCCCGTTCTCGCTCTGCAGCACCACGTGCACACCGTCCGGCACGTGGTTGGGCACCAGGGTGGGCATGCCGATGCCCAGGTTCACGTACTGCCCGTCGCGCAGGTCGGCGGCGACGCGGGCGGCGAGCTGGTCGCGGGAGAGCGCCATGGTCAGGCCTCCGTGGTCTCGGTGCCGGCGGCCGCGGGGGTGGCCGCGCTCGGGCGGGGGCGGGTGGTGCGCTTCTCGATCTTCTTGCCGGCCGCGCCCACGGCCACCACCCGCTGCACGAACACCCCGGGCAGGTGCACGGCCTCGGGCGGGATCTGCCCGGGTTCCACCAGCCGCTCGACCTCGGCGATCGTCACCTCACCGGCCATCGCGGCCAGCGGGTTGAAGTTGCGCGCCGACTCGCGGAACACCAGGTTCCCGTGCCGGTCGCCCACCGCGGCGCGGACCAGGGAGTAGTCGGCCGTCAGCGCCGTCTCCAGCACGTAGTCGGTGTCGCCGAACCGGCGGGTCTCCTTCGGCGGGCTGGTCGCGATCACCGTGCCGTCGGCGTCGTAGCGCACCGGGATGCCGCCGTCGGCGACCAGCGTGCCCACCCCGGTGGGCGTGTAGAAGGCCGGGATGCCGGTGCCACCGGCGCGCAATCGCTCGGCCAGCGACCCCTGCGGGGTCAGCTCGACCTCCAGCTGCCCGGACAGGTAGAGCCGGGCCAGCTCCTTGTTGCCGCCGACGAAGGAGCTGATCGTCTTGGCGATCCGCCCGGCGTAGAGCAGCACGCCGAGCGCCTGGTCGTCGACGCCGCAGTTGTTGCTGATCGTGGTCAGCCGGTCGGCGCCCTGGTCGAGCAGGGCCTCGATCAGGGCGATGGGCACCCCGCAGAGCCCGAACCCGCCGACCGCCAGCGTGGCCCCGGAGGGGATGTCCGCCACGGCCTCGCGTGCACTGGGGACGACCTTGTCCATGCGGCTGACCACCGTCTCTCGTCGGCTGGGCCGGCGACGAGTCAGACGGGGTGGCCCAGCTCGCGGATCCCGTCGAGCTTCGTGCCGAGCGTAGCGGTGACCCGTTCGGCCTCGGCCCGGCTCTGCAACTGGGCGGAAGCCGCGTCGTGGACCAGCACCAGCGAGGCGCCGGCCGCCAGCGGCGCGAGCAGCCACGCCACCGGCCCGGCCTCGGTCGCCGCCCGCTCGTCGACCAGCACCCGGTCGCCGGCGACCAGGCCCAGCCTGGCGGCGAGCTCCTCGGCGGTGCGGACGAGCTCGCCCAGGCTGAACTGCGCGCCGCCGGCGAGCAGACCCGGTCGAGCGGGGTCGACCGGCTGCCAGGGCGTGAACACGTCGCCGTGCCCGCGGACCTCCAGTGCGAAGTCCCGCGCCGGGCCGGCGTAGCCGGTCATCCCCATGCCCAGCGGGTGCAGCGAGAGACCCAGCAGCTCGGGCAGGTCCTGCTCCTCCAGCGGTGGCAGCCGGTCCTGGGCGGCCAGCACGACGTCGGCGTCGGCGAGCCGGCCGTCGTCCTCGACGGCGGTGTCGAGGACCGCGGCCCCGCAGCTCCAGACACCGAGGAGGACGGCCGTCGTCTGCCAGTGCACCGGCAGCGCCACCGCGACGGTGCTGCCGGGAGCGGTGTCGAACTCCTCCTGCAGCAGGTTCGCCGTCTTGGACACCCAGTTGGCCAGCGTGGTCGCCGAGAGCTCGACGCGGGCCCCGGTGGCGTCGTCGTACCAGGTGACCAGCGGCGCAGCCGGGTCACGCCGTACCGCGGCGGCGAGCAGGTCAGCGGGGCCGGTGGGACGAGTGGGGGGCACGAGCACAGGGTGGCACCGGACGCGTCCTGCATGCGCCGGTACCCCACCGCGCGTGGTTACAGTCGCTCCTGGAACGCCCCGTGAGCCCGGTCGGGTCTGCGCGCCCGCACCACCGGGGTGGTCGGTGCCGCGGCGCAGGCTGGTCAGCCGCCCCGCCCCGGACGAGGAAGCCGAGACACATGATGACAGGAACCGGTTCCCAGGCCGCCGTCCTCCAGCGTGCGCACGAAGCGCCGGCGGGGGCACAGGGCAGCGGCGCTCTCGTGACCGGATCCGGCCGGCCGGCCCTGCGCTGGCTGGGGCCGCTGCTCGCCTACCTCCTCGTCGCCGGGTTGCAGCTGCTCCTCGTCCGCCGCTGGGCGCCCCGGTTCTTCTGGTTCGACGACTCCCAGGCGCAGTTCGGCCCGATGGCCTGGTGGCTCGGCCAGAACCTCGAGGGCGGCCGCCCGCCGTTGATGGACCCCGACCTCGGCATGGGCGGCAACGTGGTCGCGGACATGCAGTACGGGGTGCTCGACCCGCTGCACTGGGCCCTGCAGTACCTGGTCGCCTCCTCGGACGACTTCCTCACGATCTCCTGGGCGTACGGCGCCGGCATGCTCCTGCTGCTCGGGTCGGGGTCGCTGCTCGTGCTTCTCCAGCACCGGGTGCGACCAGCGCTCGCCGTGGCCGGCGCCGTCGGCATCGGTTCGAGCGGCTTCGTCGTCTGGTACGGCAGCTCCTGGTGGCCCCTGCTGTGGGCGACGGCGTGCCTGCCCTGGCTCTGGGTCGGCCTGCGCAGCCGGTCCGCCCTCGGCGTCCTCGTCACCGGACTGGCCTCGTGGGCGCTGCTGACCTCCGGCAACCCCTACGCCTTCCCGTTCGCCGGGCTGGTCATCGTCGGTCAGCTCCTCGAGTACCGCCGGGAGTACGGCTCGTGGCGTGGCGTGCTCAACGTCCGGGCGCTGAGCCGGGTGGCGGCCTGCGCCGGTGGGTTGATCATCGCGCTGCCCACGCTGCTGTCGACCCTGCAGCTCTCCGAGGTGATGGGCCGGCCGCAGCCCGGTGAGCTCATCGGCAACGACGGCTTTGCGGTGCCCAACCTGGCCGACGTCCTGCTCGGCGGAGCCACCCTCCTCGGCCAGACCAACGCCTGGACCGGCACCATCGGCCTGGTCCCGGCGATGGCGACCATGCTGGTCGCCCTGCCCTTGGCCGCGCTCGTCGACTGGCGGCGGGCCTGGCGCTGTCCCGGGGTCCTGACCGGCCTGCTGGTCTGGGGCGCCGCGGTGCTCGCGACTCAGCTGCCGACCCAGGTGTCGGTGTTCCGGTACCCGGTGCGCTACCTGGTCTACGTCGAGGTGTTCCTGCCCCTCGCCGTCCTGATCGCACTCACCGTCGCCCCGCGCCTGAGCCGTCCGCGCCTCGGCTGGGCGGTCGGCCTGGTCGCTGCCCAGGTCGCCGTCGCGGTCTCCCGTGCCCCTGTGCTGCTCAAGTGGCACCTGCTCACCCTGGTGGTCGAGCTGATCGCACTCGCCGCCGTCGTGCTGCTCCTCCGGGCAGGGACCGGTGGCAGCCTGACCGGTGGACCCACCGGGCGTCCGGTCCGGTCGGTCGCCGCCGCGGTCCTCGTGCTGGCCGTGGCAGCGGCCTTTCCGATCGGGGAGCAGATGATGGTCTCGCTCCAGGACCGGGCAGACGCCCTCGCCGGGGCCCCCTCCAGTGGTGGTGCTCCGCTCCGTGCGCTGGACGCCGGACGTGACGTCGGCACCACGGTGGACGACTACCGGGCGGAGTCCTACGCGCCGGACGAGCAGCTGACCGTCATCACCTGGGGCTTCGACGGCGACCGGGGATGGGAGGACGGGGTGGTGAACGGCAGCGGAAACGTCGTCGCCGGCCTCGCACCGGGCTACGCATCCCTCGCCGTCTGGCAGGCCGCGCTCAACGACCACTGGTGCCGGGGCGTGTGGGGCGCGACGTGCTCGGAGCCGGCGGAGCTGCTGGCAGAGGCCGGCGACACCGGGTCGCCGTGGCTGGACCTGATGTCCTCGGACACCGTCCTGCTGTCGACCGGTGCCCCGGAGGAGGTCCTCGACCACTTCGCCGCCGCCTGGACCCAGGTGTCTGCCGACGACACCTGGTTGCGGTACGAGCGGGACGACGGCCTGCCGGGCCGGATCACCGCCGCGGAAGGCGTGACGGTCTCGGGGGAGGGCTGGACCTCCGGTCTGGCCCGGGTCGACCAGCCGATGGACAGCTACGTCGTGTCCACCGGCGACCAGGGCGGCACCCTGGCCCTGCGCATCCCCTACTACCCGGGCATGACCGCCTCCCTGGACGGTCGGCCGCTGCCGGTGACCACGGTGGAGGGGGCGGCCCTGGCAGTCGGGCTGCCGTCCGGCATCGACCGCGGGCGGCTGGACCTCTCCTACGCGCCGGCCGGTGCCGGGGCGGTCGTGCCGGCCACGCTGGCCGGCCTGGCCGTCATCGCGCTGGCCGCGGTGGCCGGCGGGGTCGCCCGGCGACGGGGTGCCCGGTGAGCGGGGGGCCTACGGGGCTGCTGCACCAAGTCGTCCGCTTCCTGCTGGGCTCCTGCCTCGGGCTGGCCGTCGACCTGGCGGTCTTCCAGGCCGCGGTCCTCCTGGGCGCGACGCCCGGGGTGGCGAACGCGATCAGCTCGGGCTGCGCGGTGGTCGTTGTCTACCTCTTCGTGACCAAGTACGCCTTCTCCGCTGAGCGGTCGCGCACGTCGTTCCTGCTGTTCGTCGGTTGGTACGTCACGTCGATCGTCATCTTCTCGGTGTTGATCGAGGTCCTGCACGGGGCGACGGGGTGGCTGCCCTTCGTCTGTAAGTTGGTGTCGCTGCCCCTGTCGTTCGCCGCCAACTTCGGAGCCAGCAAGGTGCTCTTCGGGCGTCGCGGGGACGGCCCCGCGACGCCCGCCGGAGGGTCGGGGCACCGGCCGGCACCCACCACTCCGCCCGCGCGGCACCCGGCGGCCTGATGCCATCGGCGGACGGTGCCGCCCCGCTCGGCGAGCGGGTGCGGCAGGCAGGGGTCGGGGAGCAGAACGGACCGGGGGACCGGCCCGGAGCAGAGGAGGAACGCGGGACGATGGTCAGGACAGCGGGCGCCGTGCAGGCCCTCCTCTTCGACCTCGACGGCACGCTCGTCGACACGCGCGAGGCGAACTACCTCGCCTACCGCGACGCCTTCGCCGAGTCCGGGCACGAGCTGACCCAGGCGACGTTCGCCACCACGTGGGGGCGGGACTCCCGGGACTTCATCCCGGACCTGCTGCCCGACATCGGCCAGCGGAGCGTCGACACGATCCGCGAGGCCAAGAGCCGGCTCTACGCCCAGCAGCTGCACCGGACGACCGCCAACGACGCGCTGATCGCGTTCCTGCGGCTCATGGCCCCCCACCATCGCACTGCGCTGGTCAGCACGGCGAAGTCGGGCAACGGGAGGCAGATCCTCGACGTGCACGGCCTGACCCCGTTGTTCGACGTCGTGATCTGGGGGGACGACGTCGGCCGGAGCAAGCCGGACCCGGAGGGGTACCTGCGCGCCCTCGAGATGCTCGGCGCCGACCCGGCGTCGTCGCTGGCCTTCGAGGACTCCGAGACCGGCCGCCAGGCGGCGCTCGCTGCCGGGCTCCCCGTTCTCCAGGTGCCGCACTTCTGATGTCCGCTCCCCGCTACTCCCGCGGTCGCGTCGTCCTGATCGTGGTCGCGCTGGCCTCCCTCTCCGGCTTCGTCGCGCTCACCTGGTCGTCGCTGCAGGACCTGACCTCCCGGCTGGCAGACGCCCTCGACGGCGGCGGCTGGCTGGTCCTCGCCGGTGCCTCGGTGGTCCAGTTGACCGGCCACGTGCTGCGCGCGGCCCGCACCAAGGTGCCCATCGACAACGTCCGGCGCGGCAGCCTGGCCGGTCAGTTCCGGCACCTGACGATCGGCTACCTCTTCAACGTCGTCTGGCCGCTGCGGGTGGGCGAGGTGGTTCGCGCCTGGCTGATCGCCAAGACGGTCCGGATCAGCTTCCTGTACACCCTGCTGGCCATCGTCCTGGAGCGGCTGATCGACGTCGTGCTGGTGTCGGTCGCCTTCCTGGTTTTCGTCGCCGTCGTGGGCGCGCCGCTCAACGGGGTCGTCCCAGCCGCCGCGGTCGTCGCGCTGGTCGTCTCGGTTGCCCTCATCGCCTCCTTCGCCGCGCTGGTGCGGGAGAACACCGTGCTCATGCGGCTGGCCTGGAAGGCCACCGGCTGGCTCAACCACGACCTGGAGAACCGGGCGCGTTTCAAGCTGTGGTCGGCCATCTTCGGGTTCCAGCGCTTCTTCCGGCAGCGGCGGCAGCTGGTGCGCTATGGACTGCTCGCCGTGGCCTCGTGGGCGTGCTACCTGGGTGCGGCGGCGATGATCGCCGCAGCCGTGTTCCCGCAGCTGTCACTCCGCGACGGGGTCGCCGCGACCGCCACCCCCTCGGCCGAGATCAGCCCCTCCCTGGGCAACGGGGCCCCGGCCGCCTACATCGACGGCGCGACGTCCTTCCTCGAGGGGAGCAGCTCGCTCAGCGGCCCGTCGGTCGTCACGTTCGCCGCCGCGGCATGGGTGGTCACGAACGTCCCGGTGCTGCTCGTCGCCGTCGTCGCGCTGTTCGTGAACTGGGCACGGCGCACCGGTGACCCGCTCTCCGGCGCGGAGCTCGCCCCGGCCGACGGCTACGTCAACAAGCTGGGACGCGACCAGGACATCTCGGGGTCCATCACGCACTTCCTCGATGCCTACTTCCAGCGCCAGCACCTCAGCCAGGTGCTCCACCGTCTGGAGGTCAGCGGCAACGTGAGCCTCGTGCAGTTCTTCAAGGGCGGTTCGAACGCGGTCACGCTGCTGGCGACCGACGGCACCGAGCTGTTCGTGAAGAAGATGGTCCCGCTGGAGCACGCGCACCGGCTGAAGAACCAGCACGACTGGCTCGCCGAGCGCGCGGACCACAGCCAGCTGGTCACCGTGCTCCGGGAGACCTCGGCGGAGGACCACTACGCCATCGATCTCGAGTACCGCCCCAGCAGCGTCCCGCTGTTCGAGTACGTCCACGAGAACCCGCTCGAGGAGTGCAAGGCGAAGCTCGCGGACGTCTGGGACTACATGTACGGCCGGGTGTACCAGCTGGGGCCGGTGGAGCTGCAGACCCAGCTGCGGGACGACTACGTGGGCGAGCGCTTCGTGCTCCGCGTTCGCGCCGCCGCGGAGCAGCACTCCGGTCTGGCCGAGGCGATGAAGGGCGAGCAGATCGTCGTCAACGGTGAACTGCTGGACAACTTCGACCGGATCTTGGACCGGATCCAGTCCACCGAGGCCGCCTGGCGGGACTTGGCGACCTTCGCGTCGTCCTCGCACATCCACGGCGACCTGACGGTGGACAACATCCTGGTCGACCTGCCGTCCCGGGACGTCCTGGTCATCGACCCCTCCGACGACAACCAGGTCCGGGGGCCTGTGATCGACTTCGGCCGGCACATGCAGTCACTGCTCTACGGCTACGAGTTCCTCAACGAGGACGAGACGCCGGTGCTGCTGGGCTGGTCGCAGGGCTCCCCGGAGATCACCTACCGCGATGACCGGTCGGCACGGTACGCCGAGCTCGCCGATTACGTCAGCACGGTCGTCATGCCCAAGCACCTGTCGGTCGCCGAGCAGCGCTCGGTGCTGTTCCACGTCGGGTTGTTCTACGGTCGGATGCTCACCCACCGGGTGGTCATCAACCCCGGCACGGCGTTGAAGTACTACGCGGTCTGCGTCCAGGCGCTCAACCGCTTCCTCGACCAGTACGAGCCCCACCGCGACGACCCGCGGGACGACGTCTTCAGCACCGGATCGAGAGAAGGACAGGTCGCCACGACGTGAATGCCGTGATCGCCATCCCGGCGTACAACTGCGCCCCGCAGATCGGCCGGGTGCTCGACGAGATCAGCGACGACGTGGCCGCCCGGGTCGCCGAGATCTGGGTCATCGACAACCAGAGCACCGACGACACCCTCGAGCGGGCCCTGGAGTACCGCCGATCGGGCCGCCTCCCCGGGCTCCGGGTGTTCCGCAACCGGCAGAACAACAGCCTGGGTGGCACCCACAAGGTCGCCTTCGAGCACGCCCGGACTGCCGGGCACACCCACGTGGTGATCCTGCACGGCGACAACCAGGCCAGGAGCGACGAGGTCGCCCTCCTGCTGGACCACGCCCAGGCGCACCCCCAGACGCAGACGGTGCTGGGCTCCCGGTTCAGTCGCCGTTCCCGGCTGCATGGCTACGACGCGAAGCGGGTCTGGGGCAACCGGGTGCTCAACGCGGTGTACAGCGTCGTCGCCGTGCGCCGGCTCGAGGACCTGGGCTCGGGGCTCAACCTGTTCGCCCTTCGCGACCTGGACCCGGCCACGTACCTGCGGTTCGCCGACAAGCTGACGTTCAACTACGAGCTGATCCTGGACCTGGTCTCCCGCGGGGTCCGGTTCGCCTACGTGCCGATCACCTGGCGCGAGGAGGACCAGGTCTCCAACGCCCGGAACTGGAACGTCTTCCGCACCGCGTTGCGCAACCTGGCGCTGTGGCGGCTCGGCCGCCGGACGACCCAGCCGGCCGAGGGCCGGGACTACGAGTGGGACGAGGTGCGGTGATGGCCACCCTGCAGGTGCTGATGCCGATGGGGGGGCTGGGGACCCGCTTCCGGAAGGTCGGGGTCACCACGCCCAAGCCGCTGATCGAGGTCGGCGGTGTCCCGATGTTCCAGCGGGCGCTGCGCTCCTTCGACCCCTGGCAGGGGCCGAAGACCGTGACCGTCGTCGTCCGCGAGGACAACGACCGGGAGTTCGACCTGGCGGCCCGGGTCCGCGGCGTGGAGCCGTCGGCGGAGATCGTGCTGCTCGACCACGACACCCGGGGCGCGGTGGAGACCTGCCTGGTGGCCCGGGACCGGCTCGACCCGGACCAGCCGCTGGTGATCATGGACTGCGACATCGCCTTCGACAGCCCGGAGTGGTTCCGCGTGCTCGAGCGGGCGGTGCAGGCGCAGTCGGTCGACGGGCTGTTGCTGTCCTTCCGGTCCTCCGAGCCGCGCTACAGCTTCGCCGAGGTCGACGACGCAGGCCTTGTGACCCGGACGGCGGAGAAGCAGGCGATCTCCTCCGACGCGCTGATGGGCGTCTACTCGTTCGCCACGACCCGGGTGTTCCTGGACGCCGCCGATCGGCTGATGGCGCGGCAGATCGACGCCGCCATGCCCGAGTACTACGTCTCGCTCGTCTTCAACGAGCTGATCGACGCCGGCCGCCGGGTCGGCCTCGCGCACGGTGACTTCTACTGCTTCGGCACCCCTGAGGAGCTCGCGGCGTTCGAGGCGACCGGCGCCCCCGTCTGAGAGACGACGGACGAGGGCCCCTCCCGCCGTCGGCGGGAGGGGCCCTCGTCCGTCGTGGGTCAGACCCGCGCGGCGATGAGCTGTCCCAGCGAGCGGGAGAACGTGGCCGACAGGTGGCTGCCGTCGAAGTACACGACCGTCCCCCCGATCACCGAGTGGCACGTCTTCTCGTCGCAGAACGCATCGGTCAGGTCGAGAACCGACACCCGGCCGTCCTGGAGGGCGGTCGCGGCCTCCGCGAGTCGATCGGGTGTCAGCCGCACCTCGCGGGGACCGGCGCAGGCATCGTCCACCTCACCGGCGGCAGCGATGCAGTCCGGCGCGCTGACCTCCAGGCTCACCAGTTCCGGACCGAGGTGTACCCCGTTGGTGGTGGGGACCGCCCGCACGACGTGCACCTGCTTGCCGGCGTCGGCCAGCAGACGCATCGGCGCCTGCGCGACCTCGGCCGGGATCTCATCGTGCAGGGCGCCCAGGTCGTCCCGGTACTTGTAGACGTCCGAGCGGTAGCTGGTGAAGACCTGCGTGATGGCCGGGTCCGCCGTGATCTGCCGCAGGGCCTCTGCACCCCACTCGGCACAGGCCGGCGGCTCGTCCGACGGCTGGTTCACCGCGGGCATCCGTGCCGTGGCCAGCGGCGGGCAGCCCGCCTTGAGGTAGGTGACCACGGCCCAGTTGCGCTCCTCGGCGACCTCTTCCATCGCCTCGTAGAGGCTGGCGGTGTGCGAGTCGCCGAAGAGGGCGACGGTCTCGTCCGGGTCGTCGCTGCCGAAGCGGCAGGTCTGCACCTCGGTCTCGGCGAGCACCGACAGGCAGCTCATGCCCCGGGACCCGTCGGCCTTGGCAAAGGTGGTGTTGACCGTCTCCGTGTAGGCGAACGGATCACCGCACCCGCGCTGCGGGTCCAGTGCACCGGCGCCGAAACAGGGGTCGCCGCCGGTGGCCCAGGCCTCGGCCACCGCGCGCGCCTGCTCGACCTCGTGCTTGACGTACAGCCAGCCCCCCGACGCGACGGCGACGACGAGGGCCGTGGCCAGCGCGGTCGCTGCTGCGGTTGCGCCCAGACCACGGCGCGCCAGCGGCGTCCCGGTGCGGACCGGGTCCTCCACCCAGACCTTCGTCGCCCAGGCCAGCGCGACGGTGGCCACCAGTACGCCGACCTTGGACAGCGTGCCCATCTCGTGCCCGATGGCGAACGGCACGATCACGACCAGCGGCCAGTGCCAGAGGTAGGCGGAGTACGAGACGTCCCCGAGGAAGCGGACCGGGCCGAAGTCGGCGACCTTCGTCGGGCTCCAGTCGTTGCGCGGTGCGCCGGCCCAGATCACGGCGACGGTGCCGAGCACGGGCAGCAGCGCCGCCGTCCCGGGGAAGGGTGTGGCCGCGGTGAAGGCGAAGGCGCTGGCGGCGATGGCACCGAACCCCAGCCACGACACGATCGTGCGAAGCCGGTGGCGGCCGGCGAGCGGGCTGGCGGCAAGCAGGGCGAGCAGCCCGCCGAGGCCGAACTCCCAGGCGCGGGCCGGGGTCGTGAAATAGGCCTCGGGCGGGCTGGTGCTCGTCGTCCACAGCGAGTAGCCGAAGGACGCGACCGTGAGGGCGCTCAGCAGCCCGCCGACCACGACCAGCCGGTGCACGCGGATCCGGGCGGCCAGCCACACGGAGCCGACGATCAGAAGCGGCCAGAGGACGTAGAACTGCTCCTCGGTCGACAGCGACCAGTAGTGCTGCGCGGGGGAGGCTGCGTTGGTGTGCGCCAGGTAGTCGACCGCGTCGCCGGCCAGGAGCCAGTTCTCCACGTAGAGCGCCGAAGCGCCGATCTCGCGGAGGAACGACTGCCAGTAGGTCTGCGGGACCCACAGGAAGGTCGCGACGGCGGTGCTGAGCAGCACCAGCAGGGCGGCAGGCAGCAGTCGCCGGGCCCGCCGGGCCCAGAAGTGGCCCAGGCGGACGCGACCGTTGCGCTCGACCTCCCGCAGCAGGTGGCCGGTGATGAGGAAGCCGGAGACCACGAAGAAGACGTCGACGCCCACGTAGCCGCCGGGCAGGCGCAGCGGGACGACGTGGTACAGCACGACCAGCGCGCAGGCGAGCGCGCGGAGCGCCTGGATCTCGACCCGGATGCCTGAGCTCTCCCGCGGGACCGGGGCCCTCGTGGTCGACGGCAGAGGAGGAACGGGGGGCAGGCCGATCCTGGGGCGGTCCGACCGGGGGACCCGTTCGGTGGCCTCGTCGACGGCGGTCGCCGTCCCCGCCCGGACCGCGGCCATCGTCGTCGTGTGCTGACCCGTCACGCTTCCCTCGTCTCGCATCCGGCCCGGCCCGTGGGCCGGTGTCCGCTCGTGGTCGCCTGTGGCGGTCCTCGTCAACTGGTCGCGCGGTTCAGCGGGAGAGCTGCTCGCGCCGGGCGAGGGTAACGATCCGGACACTCTCTGCAGTTGGACTTGAGTGTGTGGCGCGCCGGGACTCGACCGGCCGTGACCCGTCAGTCACACCGGCCACACCCGTCGCGGGGTCAGCGGCTCGCGGGGGACCGCCAGAAACGGACCGGTCCGTCCGGGGCGGCGTCGCCCGCACGGGTGCAACGGCGGAGCACCGGCCAGGTGAACTGCCGTGCTGGCGCCTATGGTCATGCGCGATGAGCAGAACGACGAGCGGCGTCCAGCGCGTGGAGACCACCGTGCTCGCCGCAGTACGGCGGGGGCTCGGGGGAACTCCCGCCGTCCCCGTGGCCCGCGGCCTGTCCGCCTTCGGCGAGCACGCCCTGGGCTGGCTCGCCCTGGGTGCGGTGGGCTGGGCCACCGGTCGCCGCCGTCGCGAGTGGGCGACCGGGGCCGTCGGCGTCGCCCTGGCCCACGCGAGTGCGGTCGGGCTGAAGCGCGTCGTCCGCAGGACCCGCCCCGACCTCACCGATGTCCCGCCATTGGGGCCGGTGCACAGCCTGCTGTCCTTCCCCAGCGCCCACACCACCTCCACTGCGGCCGCCGTCATCGGCTACGGCCCCGTGGTCGGTGGCCCCGTCATGCTCGGCGCGTTGTCCGCCATGGCGGTCTCCCGGATGCTCCTCGGAGTGCACTGGCCCACTGACGTCGTCGGTGGTGCCCTGCTGGGCGCCGGCGTGGCCGCCGGTGTCCGGCGAGCAGTCGACCATGGAGGAACGCCGTGACCACCCCACAGAGGCCAGCCGTGCACGGCGATCCCGAGCTCGAGGCGCAGTTCCGGCGTCCCAACGCCGTCATGCCCCTGCTGCCGCTCGAGTCGGACCAGGCGGCCGTGGCGCCGTCGGTGGTCCGCGACCCGGACGCCGAGCCGAGCGCGGACGCCGTGGCGCCGGGTCCGGTACCCCGGCCGACCGGATGGCGCGGCTCCCTCGCCTGGAGTGTGGTGCGCGCCCTCCGCCCGCGGCAGTGGGTGAAGAACGTCCTGGTGCTGGCCGTGCCGCTGGCCGCCGGGGCGGTGTTCGACCCCGACGTGATGGCTCCGACCGGGGTGGCCTTCCTGCTGTTCTGCCTGTCGGCGTCCGGGGTCTACCTGGTCAACGACTCGATCGACGTCGAGGAGGACCGGCGGCACCCGCGGAAGCGCCACCGCCCGATCGCCGCCGGCCTGGTCCCCCGGCCGTTGGCCGTCGGGTTGGCGTTGGTCCTCTTCGCGGTGGCCCTCACCACCGCGGTGCTGCTGACCAGGCCCGCGCTGGCCGGGGTGCTGGGCGCCTACGTGGTCATCCAGCTCGCCTACTGCCTCTTCCTGAAGAATCAGCCGGTCATCGACCTGGCCGTGGTGGCCTCGGGTTTCCTGCTGCGCGGCATCGCCGGCGGCGTCGCCGCTGGTTTGTTCCTCTCGCAGTGGTTCCTGCTGGTGGCCGCCTTCGGGTCGCTGTTCATGGTGGCCGGCAAGCGGTACTCGGAGCTGGTGCTCGTCGGCGACGAGGCCGCCACCAGGAAGACGCTGCGCGAGTACTCGGCCAGCTACCTGCGCTTCGTCTGGAGCCTGTCGGCCGGGGTGGCCGTCACGGCCTACAGCCTGTGGGCCTTCGAGATGGCCGAGACCCAGGATGGCGTGCCCTGGGCGACCATTTCCATCGCGCCCTTCGTGCTCGCCATCCTGCGGTACGCGCGGGACGTCGACAAGGGATCGGCGGGGGCCCCGGAGGAGATCGTCGTGCACGACCGTGTCCTGCTCGTCCTCGGTGCCCTGTGGGCGCTGACCGTCGGTCTGGGGGTCTTCGGTGCCTGAGGCCGCCACCACGGACGCCGCCGCGCCGCTCGTCCCGTTGGCCGGGTGGGGCCGCACCGCGCCCACCCGCGCCACGCTCACCCCGGTACGTGGTGACGACGACGTCCGCGCCGCCGTGCTCGCCGCGACCGGTCGGGGTGTCGTGGCCCGTGGACTGGCGCGCAGCTACGGCGACGCAGCGCAGAACGCCGGCGGCACCGTGCTGGACATGACGAGCGCGAACCAGGTGCTGCAGGCCGACCTGGAGACGGGCCTGGTCGACGTCGAGGCGGGCATCTCCCTCGACGAGCTGATGAACCGGTTCGTGCCGCAGGGCTACTTCGTCCCCGTCACCCCCGGCACCCGGCTCGTGACGGTGGGCGGGGCGATCGCCGCGGACATCCACGGCAAGAACCACCACGTCGCGGGGAGCTTCGGCCAGCACGTCCGGTGGCTGGACCTGCTCACCGCCGACGGGCAGGTGCGCCGGGTCAGCCCGGAGTCCGACCCGGACCTCTTCTGGGCCACCGTCGGGGGCATGGGGCTGACCGGCGTCATCCTGCGGGCGCAGGTGCAGATGAAGGCGATCGAGTCCTCCCGCTGCCTGGTCGACACCGACCGCACGCCCGACCTCGACTCGTTGATGTCCCTGCTGGCCGAGACCGACCACCTGTACGAGTACTCGGTGGCCTGGATCGACACCCTGGCCAAGGGCAAGCGGATGGGCCGGTCGGTGGTCACCCGCGGGCGGTTCGCCAAGCTCGACGAGCTGCCGGCCAAGCGGCGCACCGACCCGCTCGAGTACCACGGCTCGGTCAAGGCATCCGTGCCCGACGTCTTCCCTCCCGGGCTGCTCAACCTGGCCACGGTCGCGGCGTTCAACGAGGTCTGGTACCGCAAGGCGCCGACGCGCAAGCGGGACCAGTTGCAGAGCATCCCGACGTTCTTCCACCCGCTCGACGCCGTCGGCGGTTGGAACCGGATCTACGGCCCGCGCGGCTTCGTGCAGTACCAGGTCACCGTGCCCTTCGGGCAGGAGGAGGCCATGCGCGAGCTGCTGGACCGGCTCAGCGCCTTCGGGACCGCGTCCTTCCTCGCCGTGCTCAAGCGGTTCGGCCCGGACAACCCCGGGATGCTGTCCTACCCCTCCCCAGGCTGGACGCTGGCGCTGGACATCCCGGTGATGAAGGGGCTGGCCGGCCTGCTCGACTCCCTCGACGAGGTGGTCATCGCCGCCGAGGGACGCACCTACCTGGCCAAGGACTCCCGGGTGCGTCCGGAGACCTTCGAGAAGATGTACGACCGGCTCGACGACTTCCGGGCCGTGCGCAAGCAGGTCGACCCGGCCGGCGTGTTCATGTCCGACCTGGCCCGGAGGCTCGCACTGTGATCGACGCGCTCGGCTCGCCCAGTTCCCTGCTGCTCGTCGGCGGCACCTCCGACATCGCGGTGGCCACCGCCCGCCGGTACCTGTCCGAGCGGCCGCTGCGGGTGATCGTCGCTGCCCGGGACACCCCGCGCCGCAGCGCGGTGGCTGCCGAGCTGACCGCAGCCGGCGCCACCGTGCAGGTCGTCGACTTCGATGCCGACGAGCCGTCCTCCCCGGCCCGGATGGTCGCCGAGGTGGCGGCCGGGGGAGACATCGACGTGGCCGTGGTGGCCTTCGGGCTGCTGGGGGACGCCGACCAGCTGCGCAGTGACGCCACCGCGGTGGCCCGGCTGGCGCAGGTGAACTACGTCGCCCCGACCGTGGTGGGCACGGAGCTGGCCAACCAGCTGCGCCGCCAGGGCCACGGGGTGATCGTCGCACTCTCCTCGGTGGCGGGAGAGCGGCCGCGGGCGTCCAACTTCGTCTACGGCTCCACGAAGGCCGGGCTGGACGCCTTCTACTCCGGGCTGGCCGACTCCCTGGTCGGCAGCGGTGTCTCCGTCCTCGTCGTCCGGCCGGGCTTCGTCCGGTCGAAGATGACCGAGGGCCTGGGCGACGCACCCCTCGCGACCACGCCCGAGGCAGTGGCCGAGGCGATCGTCAGCGGGATCCGCAGCGGTCGTCACACGGTCTGGGTACCCGGCCTGATGCGAGTGGTGATGAGCGTGCTGCGGCACGTCCCGCGACCGGTGTTCCGACGGTTGCCCATCTAGCGTCCCGGGTCGTCGAGGGCGGCGGGGGTCCGGCCCCCACCGCACCCCATCAGTAGATGCAGCTCGTGTCGGCGGCGGTCCGGGGCGCCTCGGCCGGAGCATCCGGGGCGGCCGGTGAGGCTGTGACCGGCTGGCCGACCCCGTTGAAGTCCGACCCCAGCACCAGCTGGACGGTGCCGCTGGTGGCGTCACCGACCTGCTTGGTGACTGCGCCGGGGACCGCGGCGGCCAGGGTGGCCGCCAGGCCCTCGTCGCCGGCGGCGTGGCGGATCTCGGTCACCGAGTAGTCGGAGGAGTCGGCGTTGGCGGTCCCGGCCACGGGGAAGCCGGCGCCCTCGAGCTCGGCGGCCGCGCTGGCGGCCAGGCCGCCGACTCCGGAACCGTTGTAGACCTCGACGGTGACCTGGGCAGGCGCCACCGGGGCCGGCGGCTCGGCGGTGGCGTCGGCGGGCGGTTCGGGCTCGGCGTTCAGCTCGGCGAAGAAGGCGTGCAGTGTGTCGGTGTCCTCGAGCTGGACGATCGACTTGCCGTCCTCGTTGGCGGTGCCCCGGTTGGGCACCGTCTGGAACTCGATGCCGCCTGCGGTGACCGACTGCATCTGCTGGGCCAGCTGCAGCAGGTTCAGGTTCTGGTCGACCGTCAGCGAGTCCGCGGCGGCCTCCACCAGCTCCCGCTGCTTGCCGAGGTCGAGGAGGACGTCCTCGGAGAGCATCTTGCGCAGCACCCCGCCGATGAAGACCTGCTGGCGGACGATCCGGTCGAAGTCCCCGCGCGGCAGGTTGTGCCGCTGCCGGACGAACTTGAGGGCGTCGGCGCCGCTGATGGTCTGCACCCCTGCCGGGAACACCGCACCGGACCAGCGAGAGTCGTCGACCGCCTCGCACAGGTTGACCTCGACACCGCCGACCACGGAGCTCAGCTCGAAGAAGCCGAGCAGGTCGACCTCGGCGTAGTGGTCGATCCGCAGCCCGGTGAGGCCGCTGATCGTCTGCACCAGGAGCTGAGCGCCCTGGGCGTTCTTCGCCTCGTCGGAGGCGCCGTCCGGGGCGTTCTGCCGGCCATAGGCGTAGGCGGCGTTGAGCCGGTCCCTGCCGTACCCGGGGATCTGCACGAACGAGTCGCGGGGGAAGGAGACGAACGACGCCTTCGACCCGTCGGCCGGGACGTGCACCAGGATCATCGTGTCGGTGTTGAGGCCGGAGTCCTCCCCGGCCTGGAGCTCGGCGAGCTGCTGCTCGGTGAGGTTCGCCCGGCTGTCGCTGCCGACGAGCAGCAGGTTCATCGCTTCACCGGTCTGAACCGTCTCGTCGTTGCCGTCGGTGGGGATCGCGTCCGTCCGGTTGACCGTCGCGTCGGCGACCCGCCCGAGGTACCAGCCCCATCCGCTGGTGGCCAGCACGACCACGGAGACCACCAGCGCCACGAGCCGCCCGGTCCAGGCCAGCCGCCGGTCGCCCGACGCACCGTCGCTGGCGCCGCCCGCCGCGCGGCCGGCCCGAGGGTCCAGTCGCGCCGGGAGGGGGCGCGACGCCCCCCTGCGACGGCGGTCGTCGTCTGTGCTCATCAGTGGTCCTCACGTCGACGTGCCGACGTCGGTGCGCTGCCCCCGGGAGGCCAGCCGTCCAGCGGCGTGATCGGCGCGAACTCTACGTCGCGCACCTGTGCGGCCCCGGCAGGTCAGCGGTCCTGCCGGCTCTCGTCCCTCAGCTGCCCCCGGCGTCGCACCGCAACCCGCCATCCGGTCGGGCGGGTCGGCTCAAGACCGCCGTGACGTGGTCGAAGGACAGAGGTGGAAGTGAGTCGCCCTGGCGGTTCTGCACCACCGACTCCTGGAGGGCAACCTCGTGCGTCGCCTCGTCACCGGCCTGACCGCGTTCCTGGGAATGACCGGGACGATCCTCGTCCTCCCGGTCTACGCCGCGCCGGTCCCTGAACCCGAGCCGGTCACCGGCAGCACCGAGACCGTCGTGATGGGCTCGGTGGAGGAACCGGCCCCGGCTGCGGAGGTGCAGGAGGGCACGACCGACCCGGTCCCCGGAGTCGAGGAGACCGATCGAGCGCTGCGGGTGACGCGCACGGACGTCGAGCCGTTCTCGCTGGTCGGGGTCACCTGGGACCTCGACCCAGGGGTGACCGACACCGTGGTGCAGGTCCGGGTCGTGGACGAGGGCGGCACCTGGGGTGCGTGGACCGAGGTGACCCCGGAGGCCGCGGAGCAGGGCACGGCGTCCTCGCGAGGTCAGGAGCTGCGCGGCGGCACCCAGCCACTGTGGACCGGTCCCAGCACCGCGGTCGACGTCGAACTGGTCACCCGATCCGGTGCGCAGCCCACCGGCGTCGCGCTGGACCTCGTGGACCCGGGGGAGTCGCCGGCGGACAGCTCACTCGGCGCCCCGGACATCACCGATCAGGCGCACGCCGCAGCCACCATGCCGGCCGTCTACTCCCGAGCCCAGTGGGGGGCCGACGAGTCGATCCGAACCTGGGACCCGCAGTACGCCTCGACGATCAAGGCCGCGACGCTGCACCACACGGCGGACTCGAACAACTACACCGTTGACCAGGTCCCGGCGATCATGCGCTCGATCTACCAGTACCACACGAAGAGCCTCGGCTGGGGCGACATCGGGTACAACGTCATCGTCGACAAGTACGGCCGGCTCTTCGAGGGGCGGGCCGGCGGTCTGGCCAGCACCGTCATAGCAGCGCATGCGGGTGGGTTCAACACGTCGACCTTCGGCGTCTCGATGCTGGGGAACTACGACGCGGTGCCCGTCCCGCAGGCAACGGTCGACGCCGTCGCGGCGGTCATCGCCTGGAAGTTCTCGCTCTTCGGGGTCGACCCCCGGGGCAGCACCGTGCTCACCTCCGGCGGCGGGGGGACCTCGAGGTACCCCGCCGGCACGAAGGTGACCCTGCCGACCATCTTCGGGCACCGGGACGTCGGTGCGACGGCCTGCCCGGGCAGGTACGGCTATGCCCGGCTCGGGGAGATCCGCGACCGGGTGTCCGCGCAGCTGGGCTCGTCGGCGCCCCTCGTGCAGCGCCGGTACGACTCCGACGCCGCCGCCAGGAAGCTGCTGGGCGCACCGGCGACTCCGGTGACGGTCATCCCGGGTGGCGCCTTCGCCCACTACGCCAACGGTTCGATCTACGCCTCGCCCGCGACCGGTGCGCGCGTCGTCCGCGGCGTACTGCGCGACAAGTGGGCCGCCCTGGGCTGGGAGAACAGCTCACTGGGCTGGCCGACGACGGACACGTCGGCGACCCCGGACGGGACGGGCCTCTACCAGCACTTCCAGGGAGGGTCTCTCTACTGGAGCGAGGCGACGGGGGCGCACGTCGTGGCCGCCGCAGTCCGGGACAAGTGGTCCACCACCGGGTGGGAGAACGGCTACCTGGGCTACCCGGTGACCGACCAGACGGCGATCCTGGGCGGCGGCGGCGCCTACGTGCACTTCCAGGGCGGGTCGATCTACTGGTCGCCGGCCACCGGTGCCCGGGTGCTCGGTGGCGTCGTCTACGACCGCTGGGCGGCTTCCGGGTGGGAGAACGGCCGCCTCGGTCTGCCGATCGCGGACCTGGCCGTGGCGCCGGACCGTGTCGGCCTCTTCGCGCACTTCCAGCACGGCTCCGTCTACTGGACACCGAGCACGGGTGCCCGGGTGCTCGACAAGGCCGTCTACGGGGCCTGGGCGGCCACCGGCTGGGAGGCCGGTCCGCTGGGCTACCCGGTGACGGACGTGACCAGGACCCCGGACGGGCAGGCCGACTACGCGCACTTCCAACGGGGATCGGTCTACGCGTCGGCGAGCACGGGCGCCCGGGCGCTGACCGGTGACGTCCTCGCTGCGTGGGCGGCCCAGGGGTGGGAGGCGGGGGCCCTCGGCCTCCCGGTCAGCGGCTCGGGTCGGACGCCGGACGGCAAGGCGATCTACCAGCACTTCCAGGGTGGGTCGATCTACTCGACCACGGCCACCGGCACGCGGGTGCTGCCGACCGCGATCCGGGACGGCTGGGCGGCCTCCGGCTGGGAGGTGGGCCCCCTCGGCTACCCCGTCGGCGACGCCGTCCGCTCGCCCGACGGGCGTGCGATGACGGTGGCGTTCCAGGGCGGTGTCGTGCACGCGTCCGCCACCACCGGCGGTCACGCCGTGCCGGCCGCCCTCATGATCGCCCACGAGGCCGCCGGCGGGGTGGCCGGGGCGCTCGGTCTGCCGGTCAGCGGCGCCGGGCGGACGCCGGACGGCAAGGCGACCTACCAGCACTTCCAGGGCGGCTCGATCTACGCCACGGCGGCCACCGGCACACACGTGATCCCCGCGGCGGCCTTCGGTGCCTGGGCCGCCTCCGGCTTCGAGCGCGGACCGCTGGGCTACCCGACCTCCGGACCCGTGGCGACGACCGTGACCGTGGCCGGTACCGCGGCCACCGGCCCGACGACCGGGACGGTCCAGTCTTTCCAGGGAGGTGCCCTCTACACGGTCGGGGGTGCCACGACGATCGTGGCCGGCCCGGTCCAGGCGGCCGTCGCAGGTGCTGGTGGGACGGCGCGGTTCGGTTTTCCGACCAGCGCACAGCTCACCACCCCCGACGGTCAGGCTAGGTACCAGCACTTCGCCGGGGGATCGGTCTACGCGACACAGGCCGTGGTCTCCGCCCTGCCGACCGCGGTCCGTGACTCGTGGGCACGCACCGGCTGGGAGCGCGGACCCCTGGGCCTGCCGGTGACCACGGTGCAGTCCACGCCCGGTGGGCTGGGGGAGTACGTCCACTTCGCGGGCGGCTCCGTCTACTACAGCCGGCCGACCGGCGCGCACACCCTGCGAGGGCCCATCCGGGACGCCTGGGCGGCCGCGGGATGGGAGCAGGGGGCCCTCGGCTTCCCGACGACCGATCACACGGTGACCCCGGACGGTCGGGGGGCCTACTCCTACTTCCAGGGTGGCGCCGTCTACTGGAGTGCGTCGACCGGTGCCCACGTGCTGCGTGGGGCGGTGCTCGACGCCTGGGCGAGGACCGGGTGGGAGCAGGGGCGGCTGGGCTACCCGACCTCGGCCACCCGGCAGGTCGCCGATGGCACCCGAACCGACTTCCAGGGCGGGTACATCAGCGTGTCGACTGCCACGGGTCAAGCGGTCGTGACCGTACGGTGATGTTCCGCTCCTCAAACCGCCACTACCGCTGAGGAGCAGAACCGTGGAGGACCCTGCGATGCCGTCCCATCTCCCCCCGTCCCGTCGCGGGGCTCTGCTGCTGTGCGCTGCCCTGTTCTCCGTGCTGACCGCCTGCACGGCCGGTGCGGCCAACAGCGGGCCGTCGGAGGACGTCGAGGGGGACGGCCGTGCGCCGGCGGGGTCCGGGGGAGCGGCAGCTGCCGCAGCGACGCCGTCGCCTCCGCCGGGCGCCGTCACCGACGACGACGCACCGGTGGCCACCGACGCCCCCCGACCGAGCGCCACCGACGTGGCGATCAGCTACCTGGTGTGGGACGGCGCCGAGGGCGAGGTGCTCGCCAGCGGGTGGGTCAGCCCGGTCATCGAGGACGGCGGCACCTGCACCCTGGAACTGACCCGGGACGGGGAGACGGCCACGACGACCTCGGCGGCCTTCGCCGATGCCACCACCACCTCCTGCGGTCAGCTGACCGTCCCCGGCGCGGAGCTCCGCGCCGGCGAGTGGACCGGGGTCATCAGCTACCGCTCCGGCACGTCGACCGGTCGTTCCCCGGCGCTGTCCGTCGAGGTGACCCGGTGAACCGCCTGCGCCGGTTGCTGACCGGGGTGCTCGTGGTGCTCTGCAGTGCGGTCGTCGTCACCGGACTGGTCAGCGGGGGTGCCCAGGTCCCCTCGGTGGACCCGGTCGAGGCGGCGGACACCGGCCAGTTCCGCCCCGGGAACATCATCAGCGACCAGCTGTTCTTCGACGGCAACGCGATGGACGCCGGCGCGGTGCAGGCGTTCCTGAACTCGAAGAACCCCACCTGCAAGGTGGGCAACGACGGGACGGCGTGCCTCAAGGACTACCGCGCGGACACCTACGCCAAGCCCGCGGACGACCGGTGCCCCGGTGCGTACGCCGGTGCGCCGGCCGAGACGGCCGCCGCGATCATCGCGAAGGTGGGGCGGGCGTGCGGGATCAGCCAGCGGGTGCTGCTGGTCATCCTGCAGAAGGAGCAGAGCCTGGTCACCGCCAGCGGCTCGAGCCTGTACCCCCGGCGGTACCGGGAGGCGATGGGCTTCGCCTGCCCGGACACCGCGCCGTGCAGGCCGGAGTACAACGGCTTCTTCAACCAGGTGTACAGCGCCGCGTGGCAGTACCGGAACTACGCGGCCAACCCGACCCGCTACAACTACCGGGCCGGCCTCGTGAACAACCTGCGCTACCACCCGAATGCGGACTGCGGGAGCGCGCCGGTCTTCATCGAGAACCAGGCGACGGCGGGCCTGTACAACTACACGCCCTACCAGCCCAACGCCGCCGCCCTCAACGCCGGGAAGGGTACCGGCGACGGGTGCTCCGCCTACGGCAACCGCAACTTCTGGATCTACTACACCGACTGGTTCGGCTCGACCCAGATCCCGGGGGCGGCCCAGGTGACGGGGCGGTGGGCCGAGCTGGGCGGGGCCACCGGCCGGCTCGGCAACCTCACCGGGGACGTCGTCTGCGGTCTCGCCGGCGGCGGGTGCTACCAGCCCTACGCCAACGGGGCCATCTACTGGTCCCCCGCGACCGGTGCCCGTTTCGTCCTGCTGGGCGCCGTTCGGGACAAGTGGGGCTCGCTGGGCTGGGAGGCCGGCCCGCTGGGCTGGCCGGTCCGGGACGCGCTGTGCGGCCTGCCCGGCGGCGGGTGCTTTCAGGAGTTCCAGACCGCATCGGTGTACTGGTCGCCATCGACGGGTGCGCACACGGTCGGCAGCCAGGTGCGCGAGAAGTGGGGGACGACCGGCTGGGAGGGCGGTTTCCTGGGGTACCCGGTGACCGACCAGACGGCGATCCTCGGGGGCGGCGCGGCCTATGCGCACTTCCAGGGCGGGTCCGTCTACTGGTCGCCGGCGACCGGCGCCCACGTGCTCGGGGGTGTCGTCTACGACCGCTGGGCCACCTCCGGCTGGGAGAACGGGTCGCTGGGCCTGCCGGTCACCGACCTCGCCGTGGCACCGGACAAGGTGGGCCTGTACGCCCACTTCCAGCGCGGCTCGATCTACTGGACCCCGTCCACCGGTGCCCGGGCGCTCTCCGCGGACCTGTACCGCGGCTGGGCCGCCACCGGCTGGGAAGCGGGCGCGTTGGGCTACCCGGTCTCCGACGCGGCGACCACCCCCGACGGCAAGGCCCAGTACGCGCACTTCCAGCGCGGCTCGCTCTACGCGTCGGCGGCCACCGGTGCGCACCCGGTCTCCGGTGCGGTCCGGGACGCCTGGGCCGCCAGCGGCTGGGAGAACGGACCGCTCGGGCTGCCGGTCGCCGGCCCCGGCCGCACCCCCGACGGGAAGGCGACGTACCAGCACTTCCAGGGCGGCTCCGTCTACTCCTCGACGGCAACCGGCACCTGGGTGGTCCCCGTGGCCGTCCGGGACGGCTGGGCGGCTGCCGGCTGGGAGGTCGGGCCCCTGGGGTACCCGACGGCGTCTGCCGTGGCGACGGCCGACGGGCGGGGGCAGGTGCAGTCCTTCCAGGGCGGTGAGGTCTACGCCTCCGCGGCGACTGGTGGGCGGGCCGTGCCGGCGGCCCTGCTCGGCGCCTACCAAGCAGCCGGAGGGGCCGGTGGCCCGCTCGGTTTCCCCGTGAGCGCCTCCGGCACGACGCCGGACGGCAAGGCCACCTACCAGCACTTCCAGGGTGGCTCCGTCTACGCGACGACGACCGGCACCTGGGTGCTGCCGACGGTCGTCCGGAACGCCTGGGCCGCCGCGGGCTGGGAGCGTGGAGCGCTGGGGTACCCGACGTCGGCAGCGGTGCCGACGTCGGACGGGCGGGGCCAGGTGCAGTCCTTCCAAGGTGGGCAGGTCTTCGCCTCGGCGGCCACGGGCGGCCACAGCGTGCCCGCCGCCCTGCTGGGTGCCTACGGCGTCGCGGGCGGGCCGGCCGGGACGCTCGGGTTCCCGGTCAGCGGTGCCGGGAAGACCCCGGACGGGGTCGCGAGCTACCAGCACTTCGAGCGGGGATCGATCTACGCGACGGCCGCGACCGGCGCACGCGTCGTGCCGACGGCGATCCGGGATGCCTGGGCGGCGTCGGGTTGGGAGCGTGGTCCGCTGGGCTACCCGACCGGCATCGCCAGCACGACCGCGGACGGGCGTGCCCAGGTGCAGGCCTTCCAGGGGGGCGAGGTGTACGCCTCGGCGACCGCCGGGGCGCGAATCGTGCCGACGGCCGTGCTGGGCGCCGCGAAGGCGGCCGCCCTCGGGCTGCCCGTCTCCGCGGCGGCACGCACCCCCGACGGCAAGGCCACCTACCAGCACTTCGAAGGCGGATCCGTCTACGTCACCGCCGCGACCGGGGCACGCGCGCTGCCCACCGTCATCCGGGATGCCTGGGCGCTGACCGGCTGGGAGAACGGCCCGCTCGGCTACCCGACGACCGACGTCTCCACGACGCCCGACGGGCTCGGCCGCTACCAGCACTTCCAGGGCGGATCGGTCTACTGGACCCGGGCGACCGGCGCCCACGCGGTCCGCGGCGTCGTTCGCGACGCCTGGGCGCGCAGCGGCTGGGAGACCGGCGTCCTCGGCTACCCGCTGACCGACGTCACCAGCACCCCGGACGGCGTGGGCCAGTACGCGCACTTCCAGGGCGGCGCGGTCTACTCCACCGCGGCGACGGGCGCCCGGGTCCTGGGCAACGACGTGGTCCGCGCCTGGGCCGGCACCGGCTGGGAACGAGGGGCGCTCGGGTATCCCACGTCGGACGAGCGGCCGGTCGCCGGGGGAACCCGGACCGACTTCCAGCGCGGCTGGATCGACGTGGCGAGCGGGACGGGTGTGGCCACCGTGCACATCGGGCCGTGATGCCCCGCGCAGTGGGCAGCGGTGGTGCTGAGCGGCCGATGGGCCCAGGTAGCGTGGGCGCCATGACCGTCACCGCCGTCGCCGGCGCGAGGAGCTGGAGGCGCGCAACCGACGACCTCGTCGGCGGGTGGGGTCAGCGGGAGCTCTGGGGCCACCTCGGCTGGCAGGACATCCGTCAGCGCTACCGCCGGTCGCTGCTGGGGCCGATCTGGATCACCATCTCGATGGCCGTCACGGCCGTCGCCCTCGGCATCCTCTACGCCGGCCTGTTCGGCAACGAGATCTCGGTGCAGTTGCCCTACATCCTGGTCGGGTTCATCGTCTGGGGTTTCATCAGTGGCTGCATCAGCGAGGGCTCAGAGGTCTTCATCGCCAACGAGGGCCTGATCAAGCACCTGCCCTCGCCCCTGTCGGTGCACGTGTACCGGTTGGTCTGGCGCCAACTGCTCTTCTTCGGCCACAACCTGATCGTCTACGCGATCATGCTGATCATCTTCCCGCAGCCACTCACGTGGGCGTCGCTCGTCGCGCTGCCGGCGCTGGTCCTGCTCGTCGTGAACGGTGCATGGGTCGCACTGGCGCTCGGCATGGTGACCACCCGGTTCCGCGACCTGACGCCCATCACCCAGAGCATCGTCCAGCTGATGTTCTTCCTCACCCCGATCGTCTGGATCTACAGCGACCTGCTCAACAGCCCCGACCCGCGCATCGCCGAACGGGCGCGCCTGGCCGAGTTCAACCCGTTCCTGCACTTCATCGAGATAATCCGCCAGCCCATGTTGGGTCAGGACCAGCACATCCGGCACTGGATCGTGGTCCTGGTGATCACCGTCGTCGGCTGGGCCGCGACCCTGGTCGTGCTGCGCCGTTACCGGTCGCGCATCTCCTACTGGGTGTGACCGTGTCGGAGGACAGACCCCTGGTCAGCATCACCACCGAGAACGCCTGCGTCGACTTCCCCATCTTCGACGCGAAGAGCCGCTCGCTCAAGAAGACCGTGATGGGCATGGTCGGGGGGAACATCGCCAGCGAGGCGCGGGTGCCGGTGATCGAGGCGCTGCGCGACATCACCCTCGAGCTCGGGCACGGGGCGCGCGTCGGGCTGGTCGGCCACAACGGCGCTGGCAAGTCGACGCTCCTGCGGCTGCTGTCGGGGATCTACGAGCCGACCCGGGGCTCTGCCGTCGTCCGGGGCCGGGTCGCGCCGGTGTTCGACCTCGGCGTCGGCATGGACCCGGAGGTCTCCGGGCTGGAGAACATCGTCGTCCGGGGCCTCTTCCTGGGCATGACGCGCAAGCAGATGGAAGCGCGCGTGGACGACATCGCCGACTTCACCGAGCTGGGCGACTTCCTCCGGATGCCGCTGCGCACCTACTCGACCGGCATGCGGGTCCGCCTCGCCCTGGGCGTGGTCACCAGCATCGACCCGGAGATCCTGCTGCTCGACGAGGGCATCGGGGCGGTGGACGCCGCCTTCCTGGAGAAGTCGAAGAGGCGGCTGTCGGAGCTGGTCGAGCGTTCGGGTCTGCTCGTCTTCGCCTCCCACTCGGACGAGTTCCTCCGCGAGCTGTGCGACACCGCCATCTGGATGGAGCACGGGCGGATCGTCCAGCACGGCGATCTCGACGACGTGCTCCGCTCGTACAAGGGCGCCGCCGCGTGACCGGTGGCGTCGTCGTGGCCGTGGTCGTGACGCGCCACCGCGCCGAGCAGCTACGGGTGAGTCTGGAGAGCCTGGCCGGGCAGACGCGTCGACCCGATCACGTGCTCGTCGTGGACAACGGGGTCGACCAGCCCGCCGAGGACGTGGTGCGGTCGAGCGGGCTCCCCGTCACCTACCTGCCCAGCCAGCGGAACCTGGGGGGCGCGGGGGGCTTCGCCCTCGGCATGCTGCACGCCTTGGCCCTCGGGGCCGACTGGGTGTGGTGCGCGGACGACGACGGCCGCCCGTCCGACGCGACGACGCTGGCGACCCTGCTGGACTGCGCGACCCGGCACGGGCTGGCTGAGGTCTCGCCGCTGGTCGCCGACCTCGCCGACCCGGACCGGCTGGCCTTCCCGCTGCGAAGGGGTCTGCGCTGGCGGCGGAGGCGCAGCGACTTCACCGGCATCGAGGTGCTGCACGGCTACGCCTCGTTGTTCAACGGCGCGCTCTTCCGCGCCGACGCCCTCGACGTCGTAGGAGTGCCGGACTACCGGCTCTTCTTCCGCGGCGACGAGACCGAGGTCCACCGCCGGCTGGTCCGCTCCGGGCTGCCGTTCGGCACCTGCACCGCCGCTGCCTACCTCCATCCCGAGGGCACCACCGAGTTCCAGCCCATCCTCGGGGGGCGTCTGTCGGCGCAGCACCCGGCCAACGAGGTCAAGCGGTACTTCACCTACCGCAATCGCGGCTACCTGATGGCTCAGCCGGGCATGCGCTGGCTCCGCCCGCTGGAGACGGTCCGCTTCGGCTGGTTCTTCCTCGTGTCCCGGCGCGATCCGGCGGGGTTCCGCGAGTGGTTGCGGCTGACCCGCGCCGGTCGGCGGGAGCGGTTCACGCGGCCCTGAGCCCGGACGGACGAAGGCCCCGGTCGCCTGTCCGGCAACCGGGGCCTCCGTGCACCCGGTGGGCGCTGCTCAGAAGCGGGTCGAGCCCCACGAGTCGAAGGCCGTGCCCCAGCGCTCGACCGAGGTCAGCTCGCCGGCGGCGTCGCGGTACCGCCGCTGCAGCTCCGGCCACTCGGTGTACAGCCGGCGCAGCAGCTGGCTGGACCTGCCGAACAGTCGGCGGAACGCCTCCGGGTCACGCTGCCGGAACGTCACCCCCCGGCCGTCAGCGGTGCCCACGGTGGCGCTGTCGAGCCGGGCCAGGAGGAACCACTGCGCGTCCTGGAAGGCCAGGTTCAGCTGGGGCACCTCCCGGGCGCCCGGGTCGACCTTGGTGGCGTTGTGCGCGATCGCCTTGACCAGGGTCTTGCCGATCTGCGCCGCCCCGACCGGGATGCGCCGGAACGACAGCGCCTCCGCCGTGCTCATCGAGGGCAGCGGGAGGTCGCCGGAGTTGCCGAGCACCCGGCCGTCGGGGTGGAGGCTGCGGGTCTTGCGGGCCTTGCCCACCGAGCCGGGCATGTCCTCGAAGAGCCGCTCAGGGCCGGCCAGGAAGTCCCGGTAGGCCATCTGGTGAAGTTCGGCGGTCGAGTACTGGAGGGTGATGAGGAAGCGGAGGTCCGCCTTGAGCATCTCCCGGAACAGCTTGCCGCCGTGCTTGTGGGGCGAGTGCAGCGCGGCGGCGATCAGCCGGTTCCGGATGTGGAAGTAGGCCTGCCAGTCGCTGGCATCGTCCTTGTCGCCCCAGGAGAGGTGCCAGATGGCGGTGCCCGGGAGCGACGTGGTGGGGAACCCGGCGGCGAACGCGCGCAGCCCGTACTCGGCGTCGTCCCACTTGATGAAGACCGGCAACGGCATGCCGATCGCCTCGAAGACGGTGCGGGGGATCAGGCACATCCACCAGCCGTTGTAGTCGACGTCGATGCGCCGGTGCAGGTCCGGGGACTCGCGGAGCGTCTTCTCGCCGAAGTCGTGGAAGTACTCGGTGTTCGGGGCGTTCCGCCAGAAGAAGTTGGACCGGTCGACGATCTCGCCCATGGTGTGCAGCACCGAG
This sequence comes from Modestobacter roseus, assembly GCF_007994135.1. Lineage (NCBI taxonomy): Bacteria > Bacillati > Actinomycetota > Actinomycetes > Geodermatophilales > Geodermatophilaceae > Modestobacter > Modestobacter roseus. The sequence goes on along the minus strand of NZ_VLKF01000001.1, from coordinate 2,850,268 downwards.
CGGTCCTGCAGGGCGAGCATCTGCCCACCGACCAGCATCGGCTTCTCCGCGTACGCGGCGAAGGCGCGGGCGCGGAGGATGCTGTCCGGCTCGAGCTGGATGTCGTCGTCCAGCAGGATGTGGTGGGTCACGTCGCTGGCGGTGAAGGACTCGTACATCGTCCGGGCGAAGCCGCCGCTGCCGCCCAGGTTGGGCTGCTCGACGATGCGCAGACGCTCGCCGAGCGCCTCGGCGACGGCCGGGTAGAGCGCGGCATCGCGCACGTGGTTGCCGCCCTGGTCGGCGACGGTGACCAGGTGCAGCGCGTCGCGGACGACGTCGTCCTCGACCAGGGCGGTGAGTGCGGCGACCGCGTCGACCGGCCGGTTGTAGGTGCAGATCCCGATGCCCAGTCGGGGCTGCTCGGCCGGGGCCTGCGGGGCGTACCAGCCTGCCCGCCGGACGGTCGTCTCGTCCTCGGTGGTGACGTCGAACCAGTACCAGCCGCCGTCGATGAACGGGCCGAGGTCGAGCTCGAACTCCAGCGTCCGCTCGTCGTGACCCTCGTGGGTCGCCCCGGTGACGTGCATCGACTCGCCGTCGGCCTTGGAGCGGTAGACGTCGACCCGGCAGGTGCCGGCGACCGTCACCTGCAGGACGACGCTGTCCAGCACGCTCCACCGCCGCCAGTAGCTGGCCGGGAAGGCGTTGAAGTACGTGGCGAAGGAGAGCTCGGACGCCGGGCCGATGACCGCGCTGAACCGGTCCTGCGCCTTGACCCGGCCGGCGTTCACCTCGTCCAGGTAGAGGCTCCGGACCTTCAGCTGGTCGGCCGGACGGGGCATCAGCACCCGCTGCAGGAGCTCGACGGCCTTGCCGGGCGCCAGGTCTTCCGCCGCGGGGTCACTGACCACCTCGGGCGAGACCGGGGCGTCCTCGGGGGCGATGGGTTCGGTCGTCGTCATGGTGACGCTCAGTCCTCGTTGATCAGTCGTCGGTGCTCAGTCGTCAAGGCGGCCGTCGAGAGCGCCGCCCTGGTCGAAGAAGGGTCGGATGCGGTTGTCGAACATGCTGAGTGCCGACCCGATGGCCATGTGCATGTCCAGGTACTTGTAGGTCCCCAGGCGACCGCCGAACAACACGCGCTTCTCCGCGGCCTCCTTCGCGGCCAGCTCCCGGTAGGTCTCCAGCTTGGCCCGGTCCTCGGGGGTGTTGATCGGGTAGTACGGCTCGTCGCCGCTCTCGGCGAACCGGGAGTACTCCCGGACGACGACGGTCTTGTCGGCCGGGTAGTCGCGCTCGGGGTGGAAGTGCCGGAACTCGTGGATCCGGGTGTAGGGCACGTCCTCGTCGGCGTAGTTCATCACCGAGGTGCCCTGGAAGTCACCGATCGGCAGCACCTCGGTCTCGAAGTCCAGGGTGCGCCAGCCCAGCTCGCCGGCGGAGTAGTCGAAGTACTTGTCGATCGGTCCGGTGAAGACCGTCGGCACGTCGGCCGGCAGCTCGTCGCGGACGTCGAAGTAGTCGGTGGACAGACGCACCTCGATGTTGGGGTGCTCCGCCATCCGGGTCAGCCACGCGGTGTAGCCGTCGACCGGCAGACCCTCGTAGGTGTCGTTGAAGTAGCGGTTGTCGAAGGTGTAGCGCACCGGTAGCCGGGCGATCACCGCGGCGGGCAGCTCGGTCGGGTCGGTCTGCCACTGCTTCTTGGTGTAGCCCCGGATGAACGCCTCGTACAGCGGGCGGCCGATCAGCGAGACCGCCTTCTCCTCGAGGTTCGCCGCCTCGGCGGTGTCGATCTCCCCGGCTTGCTCGGCGACCAGCGCCCGGGCCTCCGTGGGGGAGAAGCTCTTGCCGAAGAACTGGCAGAGCGTGGCCAGGTTCATCGGCAGGGAGTAGGTCTGGCCGGAGTAGGTCGAGTACACCTTGTGCTGGTACCCGGTGAACGCGGTGAACTGGTTCACGTAGTCCCAGACCCGCTTGTTCGAGGTGTGGAACAGGTGGGCCCCGTACCGGTGGATCTCGATGCCGGTCTCCGGCTCCGGCTCGGAGTACGCGTTGCCACCGATGTGGTCGCGGCGGTCGAGGACCAGGACCTTCTTGTCCAGCTGGGTGGCCGCACGCTCGGCCACGGTGAGACCGAAGAAGCCGGAGCCGACGACGATCAGGTCAGGGGGGGCACCAGTCACGGGGACCGACGGTACCTGGCACGGCGCCGTCCCCACGACTGGATGCCGGGCGCGGCGCGGTCGTGGTGACCCGTTCCGTCACACCGACACCAGGGGACACCGGGATCCGGACGGACCGCGGTGCGACGGGGCCGAGATCAGGGGGCGACGGGCACCAGGTCGAACGCGCCGGGGCCCCGCCAGTTGGACTCGACCGGCCACGGCGCCGCCTCGGCGTCCGGGCCACCGACCCACACCACGGCCTGCGTCGGCTCGGCCGCCGGCTGCCGTTCGAGGTTGGCGAAGTTCAGCTGCAGCAGGCGGCGCATGACCGGACCGGCCTCCCGTTCGCGCTGGTCGATGAACGGCTGCAGCGTCCCGCGGTCGGAGAACAGGTCGACGATGTCGCAGCGGCAGTAGTACGCGAGGGTCCCGATCTCGCCGGGGCTGCTCACCACCTCGTCACCGATCCGATCGGCCAGTGCCTCGCCCACCTCCTGGTACTGCTCCGCCGTCGCCCAGTTGGTCATGATCGGCACCTGCGTCCAGGGGACCGGGCGCTGCGCGGCGTAGCCGACGTCGAGGACCAGCACCAGCGCGCCGGCGAGGGCCCAGACCTTCGCGGGCACGGTGGCCCGGTGCGCGGACTCAGGAGAGCTGCCCGGCCGTGGTCCGGCCCGGCGTGCGGTCCCGGCGGCCACGGCCGCGACCACGGTGAGCGCGATCACCGAGGGGGCGTAGTACCAGTGGTAGGGCGGCGGGGCCAGCAGGGAGTACGCCGCGTAGTGCAGGACGCCGCCCAGGCCGAGGGCCGCCACCGGCGCGAGGCCGGTCCAGCGGGGGCGCCGCCACGCCCGGGTGATCGGCCATGCCAGCAGCGCCACCAGACCCAGCAGGACGGGCAGGGTCGTGACCCTGGTGGCCGTGGGATAGGCGTCGAGGTACAGCCGGGGCCCGTTGCCGAACTCCCAGGGACCCCAGCCGGCGCTGGCCACGGTCTTGATCACCAGGGTGTCCGGCACCAGGGCCCCCAGCGCCACCCAGCTGAACACGAACCACGGCGCGGCGGTGGCAGCGGCCACCAGCACGATGCGGACGGCGCGCCGCCGCATCGTGCCGATCGCGATGAGCATCACCAGCGGGAAGACCCCGAGGTCCAGCCGGGTCAGCACGAGCAGTGCGGTGAGGACGCCGAACAGGGCGGGGCGGTCGTCCAGGGCGGCCACGGTCAGCCACACCAGCAGGGCAGCCGCCAGGGCCATCTCCATGCCGACGACGGAGAGCATCAGCGGGGACAGCAACACCATGCCGACCCCCAGCACCACCGTGACCGTCCCCAGCCGCGCTGCCTCGGCCAGGCGGGACATCCCCCAGCCCTGAGCCGCGGTGAGGAGCACGAACACCAGTCCGAGACCCCAGATGGGGTCGCGCACGACGAAGGCGCCGGCGCCCAGCACGAGGACGTTCAGCGGGGAGGTGGCGCTGTTCGCCGTGCGCCCCTCGGTCAGCCCCCAGTGCAGGTGCTCGGCCAGGTTCCGGGCGTAGGACAGGGTGATGTAGGCATCGTCGATCAGGCTGCCCCGGACCAGCAGGAAGACCACGAAGGCGGCGGCACCACCCGCGGCGGCAGAGACCAGGTGCCGTCGTCGCGCCGGTCGTCGCCGGGTGGTCCGTTCGTCGACGGCGTGGTCGTTGTCCAGGGCCTGCACCCGCCCGACGCTACTGCGTCGCTGATGCGCGGTCAGCCCACCGGCTCGAGGTACAGGGTCGCAGGACCGGTCGCAGGTGAGTGGGTGGGCCAGCTCGGCACTCCCTCGGGGACCTCGCCCTGCGTCCAGACCAGCCGGTGGTCCGGGTCCCGCGGCTCCCGGTCGCGGTCGAGCCGGGCGAAGTTGAGCTCGAGCAGGAACCGGCCGACCGGGCCGGCCTGGTCGATCCGTTGCTCGATCAGCGGCAGTGTGGTGCCCGGGTCGGAGAACACGTCGACCATCGAGCAGTCGCAGCCGAAGGCCAGCGTCCCGATCTCGGGCGGGGCCAGCACGGTGCCGTCGCCGATCTCGTCGTGCACGGCCGCTCCGATGTCCCGGTACTCGGACGGCAGCGCCCAGGCACCGAAGTAGACGGGGTACTGCCACGGCAGGGGCCTGCCGTCCAGCGAGGTCACGGCCAGGGCGGCGAGCAGCGCCGCGGTGACCGCCGGTCCGGCCCACCGGACACCCCGTGGGGAGATCGGCGTGACCTGACGGAGTGCCAGCGCGAGGCCCAACACGCCCGCCACCCCCAGTGCGACGGTGCTCGGCACGTAGTACCACTGGTACGGCGGCACGCCGAGCAGCGAGTACGCCACGTAGTACGCGACGCCACCGAGGCCGATGGCGGCCACCGGCCACAGGTGACCGGCCAGCCGGCGGCGCAGCCCCCCGGTCAGCAACGTCAGCACCGTGACCAGACCGATGGCGGCCGGTGCGGCGGCCAGCGCGAACGGGAGCCCCCCACGGCCGGCCCACAGCGTCCAGGGGCCGTTGAAGAAGGTCTGGTCCCCGAACGACTCCTGCAGGGTCTTGATGACGAAGGTGGCAGGGATGGCCGAGCCGAAGTGCCACCAGCTGAAGGCGTACCAGGGCAGGGACACCGCAGCGGCCACGGCAGGGGCGACCCACCTCCGCCGCCGCAGCGCCGGGGTCAGGAGGTAGACGACCGCCACGATGACGCCCAGGTCCAGGCGGGTCAGCACGAGCAGGCCGGCGAGCACCCCGAAGGCGACCTGACGGCCGCGCACCGCCTGCGCGGTGAGACCCATCAGGAAGGCGGAGATGGGCAGCACCTCGAGACCGAGGGCGGAGTTGACGAAGGGGTTGGCGAACACGACCGCCAGGACCGCGAGAGCCCACGCCGTGGAGACCCCCAGGTGCCGAGCGGTCCGGGCCGCCCAGACGGCCATCGCCGCGGACAGCACGACGGTGAGCAGACCCAGGCCGAGCACCGGCCGTACGTCGCCGGTGACGAACGAGAGCAGCCACGTGCTCAGCGACAGCATGAGGACGTTGAGCGGTGAGGTGGCCGCATTGGACTCCTCGGTCGGGATCAACCCCCAGTGGAGGTCGCGAGCGACGTTCCGGACGTAGTCCAGGGTGATGTACGCGTCGTCGATCAGACCGCGGTGCGCCGCCCAGAAGGCGAGAGCGCCGACGACCGCTCCGGGTACGGCCCACCACAGGTCGCCGCGCGACGTCGTGAGGCGAGTGCTGCTGGCGGACTCGCCGGTCGGGGCCCCGGCGGCCCCTGGATCGGCAGTGCTGGTGGACAACGGTCCTCCTGGGGCGGGCTCCCGACAGGGTGGGCTGCTCCGCACCGGTGAAGATACGGGCCCGGACCGCCTGGTCCGCATCTCGAGGAGACCGACCGGTCCACGTCTGCGGGAGCGGACGGCTCTAAGGTCGGCCCGTGTCTTCCACGGTCCCGATCTCTTCGCTGCGCGTGGTGGCCGTCACCTATTCACCCGGGAAGACCCTGGACGGCTTCGTCGAGTCGCTGGGCGGGGCGACCACCCGGCCCACCGACGTCGTGCTCGCCGACAACGGCTCCACCGACGGCGCGCCGGAGCGGGTTGCGGCCGTGCACGGCCACGTCCGGCTGCTGCCCACCGGCGGCAACGTCGGCTACGGCGCGGCGGTGAACGCCGGCCTGGCCGACGTCGCCGAGGGCTGGGCGCTGGTGGCCAATCCCGATGTCCGCTTCGAGCCCGGTTCCGTGGATGCGTTGCTCGCCGCCGCCGACCGCTGGCCGCGGGCGGCCACGCTGGGCCCCGCCATCCGGACGCCGGAGGACGAGCTCTACCCGTCCGCCCGCGACCTGCCCCGGCTCTCGACCGGCATCGGGCACGCGGCGTTCGGGTGGTTCTGGCCGGCCAACCCGTGGACGGCGCGCTACCGGCGCGAACGGGAGGCGCCCCGCGAGCGCCCGGCCGGGTGGCTGTCGGGCTCCTGCCTCCTCGTCGACCTGGCCGCCTTCCACGCCGTGGGAGGCTTCGACCCCGGCTACTTCATGTACTTCGAGGACGTCGACCTCGCCGAGCGGCTGGGCCGCCGGGGCTGGCTGAACGTCTACGTCCCCTCCGCCGTCGTCGTGCACGAGGGCGGCCACGCCACCCGCCGCCAGCCGCACCGGATGGCGCGGGTGCACCACACCAGTGCGCTCCGGTACCTCGCCGCCCGGCACCCCGGCGCGCGCAACGCGCCGCTGCGGGCCGCTCTCCGAGCGGGGCTGGGCGCCAGGATGCTGCTGTCCTTCGTCAGCGGCCAGGTGGCCGCCGGGGCCCGCTTCCAGCGCGGCGCCGACGACCTCGACCGAACGGAGCACTGACGTGCAGCACGCGGTGATCATGGCCGGTGGTTCGGGCACGCGGCTGTGGCCGCTGTCCCGGGCGGCGCGGCCCAAGCAGCTGCTCGACGTGGTCGCCGAGGAGGGGGCCGCCGGTGAGGAGCAGGGCGCGCACAGCCTGCTGGCCGAGGCCTTCGACCGGCTGCGGGCGGTGCTGCCGGCCGAGCAGATCTGGGTGTGCACGGCGGCCGGCTACGCCGATGCGGTGCGAGCGGTGCTGCCGGATCTCGCGGCGCACCGGCTGGTGCTCGAGCCGGTGGCCCGGGACACCGCCAACGCCGTGGGGCTGGCCGCCGCGCTGGTCGCCGACGTCGACCCCGACGCCGAGCTCGCGGTGGTCAGCGCCGACCACGTCATCCGGCCGGTGGCGCGCTTCGCCGCGGCCCTGCGCACCGCCTACGCCGTCCTGGCCGCCCGGCCGCGCGCCCTGGTGACCCTCGGGGTCACCCCGACCGCGCCGGCCACCGGCTTCGGCTACGTGCAGAAGGGCGCGCCCACCGAGGTCCCGGGCGCGGCGGAGGCGGCGGCGTTCAAGGAGAAGCCGGACCGGGCCACCGCCGAGGCCTACCTCGCCTCGGGCAGCTACGTCTGGAACTCGGGCATGTTCGTCTGGCGCGCCCGCACCGTGCTGGACGCGCTGGCCGAGCACCTGCCCGAGACGGCCGCGGGGCTGGCCAGGATCGTGGGCGCCCCGGCCGGGGCGCAGCGCGACACCGTCCTCGCCGAGGTGTTCCCGACGCTCCCGAAGATCAGCGTCGACTACGCCGTGCTGGAGCCCGCGGCCACCGAGCCCGGCCGGGTGGTCGTCGTCGACCTGGACGTCGACTGGCTCGACGTCGGCTCGTGGCCGGCGCTGGCGCACACGCTCCCCGTCGACGACGCCGGCAACGCCACCCGGGGGCTGACGGTGCTCGCCGACAGCGCCGGCAACGTGGTGCTCAGCGACGACCCCGACCACCTGGTCGCCCTCGTCGGGGTGCGCGACAGCGTGGTGGTGCACACCGCCGACGTGACGATGGTCTGCCCGGTCGCCGACGCCGAGCGGGTCAAGCAGCTGCTGGCCGCCGTCGAGGAGCGGTTCGGCCGCCGCTTCAGCTGAACGCGGGCGGTCGCCGCCGGTGGTTAACCTCGCTGCCATGACCGACCTCGACGTCGCCGCACTCGTCACCGGCGGGGCCTCCGGGCTCGGTGCCGCCACCGCCCGGGCCCTCGCCGCGGCCGGTGCCGCCGTGACCGTCGTCGACCTCGACGCCGACCGCGGCGCGGCGCTCGCCGCGGAGCTGGGCGGGGACGCGTCGTTCGTGCGCACCGACGTGACCGACGAGGCCTCCGTGCAGGCCGCGGTGGCCGACGCCGCCGGCAAGGGCCGCCCGCTGCGGATCGCGGTGAACTGCGCCGGCATCGGGTACGCCGGCCGGCTGCTGGGCCGCGACGGTTCCCCGCACGAGCTGGGTGCCTTCACCCGCACGGTGACGGTCAACCTGGTGGGCACGTTCAACGTGCTCCGGCTGGCGGCCGCCGCGATGGCCGCCACCGAGCCGGGCCCCGACGGGGAGCGCGGCGTGGTGGTCAACACCGCCTCGATCGCCGCCTACGACGGGCAGGTCGGGCAGGTCGCCTACGCCGCGTCCAAGGGCGGCATCGTCGGCATGACGCTGCCGGCCGCCCGGGACCTCGCGCCGGTCGGCGTCCGCGTCGTCACGATCGCCCCCGGGATCGTCGACACCCCGCTGCTGGCCGCGCTGCCGGAGGCCGCGCGCACCGCGCTGGCCGACAACGTGCCGTTCCCGCGCCGGCTAGGCCGGCCGGCGGACTACGCGGACCTGGCGCTGGCCGTCGTGCGGCAGGGCTACCTCAACGGCGAGGTCATCCGGATGGACGGCGCGCTCCGGATGGCACCGCGGTGACGGCGGCCGCCCCGGCCCGCGCGGTCAGCCGGACCTGGACGCCGGACTGGCCGCTGGACGTGCGCCGGGTGCTCTCCCGGGACCGCCGGGGCACCGGCGACCCGACGCTGCGCTACGCCGACGACGGCGTCTGGCGCACCACGACGACGCCGGAGGGCCCCGCCACCCTGCGGGTCAACGGTGGACCCGGCGGGCTGCGCTTCCAGGCGTGGGGGCCCGGTGCGGAGTGGGCCGTGGCCACCGGCCCGCGCTGGCTGGGCGCCGACGACGCCCCGGCCGGGTTCGACCCGGCGCCGCACCCGCTGCTGGCGCGGCTGCACCGGGCCGCCCCGTGGCTGCGGTTGGGCGCCACCGGCCGGGTGTGGGACGCGCTGGTGCCCGCGGTGCTGGAGCAGAAGGTGACCGGCATCGAGGCGCACCGCACCTGGCGGGAGCTGCTCCGGCTGGCCGGTGAGCCGGCGCCCGGGCCGGCCCCGGCCGGGATGCGGGTGGTCCCCTCGGCCGAGCGGGTGCTGGCGGTGACCGACTGGGAGTGGCACGCCTGCGGGCTGGACGGTGCCCGCCGCCGCGCGCTGCGGGCGGTCGCCTCGGTCGCCTCCCGGCTGGAGGCCGCCGCGCACGAGGACTGCGCCGACCTGCGCCGGCGGCTGCAGTCGGTGCCCGGCATCGGGGTGTGGACCGCGGCGGAGGTGGCCCAGCGGGCGGTGGGCTGCCCGGACTCGGTGAGCGTCGGGGACTACCACCTGAAGAACCTGGTCGGCTGGTCGCTGGCCGGCCGGAAGACCGACGACGCCGGCATGCTGGAGCTGCTCGAGCCCTGGCGGGGGCACCGGCAGCGCGTCGTCCGGCTGCTGGAGGTGGGCGGGAGCATGCCGCCCAAGCGAGGGCCGCGGATGGCCCCGACCGACTACCGGCGGTTCTGACCCAGCAGGCCCAGCAGGTAGTCGCCGTAGCCGCTCTTGGCCAGCGGCTCGGCGGCCCGGCGGAGCCCGTCGTCGTCGAGCCAGCCGTTGCGCCAGGCGACCTCCTCGATGCAGCCGATCTTCAGGCCCTGGCGCTCCTCGACGACGGAGACGAACTCGGTGGCCTGGCGCAGCGAGGTGAAGGTGCCGGTGTCCAGCCAGGCCGTGCCACGGTCGAGCGCGGTGACGGTCAGCCGGCCCTGCCGCAGGTAGTGCTCGTTGACCGCGGTGATCTCCAGCTCGCCCCGCGCGCTGGGGGTGATGCCCCGGGCGACGTCGACGATGTCGGGGCCGTAGAAGTACAGCCCGGGCACCGCGTAGCTGCTCCTGGGGTGGGCGGGCTTCTCCTCGATGGAGAGCACCCGGCCGGCGTCGTCGAACTCGACCACGCCGTAGGCCGCCGGCTCGGCGACGTGGTAGGCGAACACGTGCCCGCCGTCGGGCTCGGGCAGCCGGGACAGCGCGGTGCCCAGACCGGCGCCGTAGAAGATGTTGTCGCCGAGCACCAGCGCCGCGGCCTGCCCGCCGAGGAAGTCCGCGCCGATGAGGAAGGCCTGCGCCAGCCCCTCCGGTCGGGGCTGCACCGCGTACTCGATGCGCATGCCCAGCCGCGAGCCGTCGCCGAGCAGGCGGGCGAAGGAGTCCCGGTCCTCCGGGGTGGTGATGACCAGGACCTCGCGGATCCCGGCCATCATCAGCGTGGAGAGCGGGTAGTAGATCATCGGCTTGTCGTAGACGGGCATGAGCTGCTTGCTCACGCCCAGGGTGATGGGCCACAGCCGACTGCCGGTTCCCCCGGCCAGGATGATCCCGCGCACCCGGTGACCGTAGGCGGCCCCTCACCGGTAACGGGAGGGGGTGCTCACCCCGGCGGATGAGGGCCCGCCGTGGCGCCGCCCCACCGGGCGCCGGCGTCGCCTAGCGTCTGTGGTCATGCGCGTACTGGTCACCGGCGGAGCCGGCTTCATCGGATCGCACTACGTGCGCACCGTGCTCACCGGCGGCTACCCGGGGTTCGAGGACGCCGAGGTGACGGTCTTCGACAAGCTCACCTACGCCGGCAACCCGGCCAACCTCGCCCCGGTGGCCGACAGCCCGCGCTACCGATTCGTGCAGGGCGACATCTGCTCGGCCGCCGACCTCGACGCCGCGCTCCCCGGGCACGACGCCGTCGTGCACTTCGCCGCCGAGTCCCACGTCGACCGCTCGATCGGCGGCGGGGCCACCGACTTCGTGCTCACCAACGCGCTGGGGTCCCAGCAGCTGTTCGAGGCGGCGCTGCGGGCCGGCGTCGGTCGCGTCGTGCACGTGTCCACCGACGAGGTCTACGGCTCGATCGACTCCGGCTCCTGGACCGAGGAGCACCTGCTCGAGCCGAACTCCCCGTACTCGGCGTCCAAGGCCGCCAGCGACCTGCTCGCCCGCGCCTACGCGAAGACCTACGGCCTGGACGTCTCGATCACCCGGTGCAGCAACAACTACGGGCCGTACCACTTCCCGGAGAAGGTCATCCCGCTGTTCGTCACCAACCTGCTCGACGGGCACACGGTGCCGCTCTACGGCGAGGGCGCCAACGTGCGCGACTGGCTGTTCGTCGACGACCACTGCCGCGGCATCCAGCTGGTGCTCGAGCAGGGCGCCCCGGGGGAGATCTACAACATCGGTGGCGGCCGCGAGCTGTCCAACCGGGAGCTCACCGAGCAGCTGCTCGCCGCCACCGGCCGCGACTGGAGCTCCGTGGAGCAGATCGTCGACCCCCGCGGCGGTGGTCACGACCTGCGCTACTCCGTCGACTTCTCCAAGACCGCGGCCCTGGGCTACGCGCCGCGGATGCCGTTCGAGGAGGGGCTCGCGCTCACCGTGCAGTGGTACCGGGACAACCGCGCCTGGTGGGAGCCGCTCAAGGCGGCCGCGGCCACCGCACGCCGATGAGCGCCCCGACCGCCTGGCTGGTCACCGGTGCCTCCGGCCAGCTGGGCACCGACCTGCAGCGCCTGCTCGCCGGGGCCGACCTCACCGCGCTGGACCGCGGCCGGCTGGACCTGACCGACGAGGCGCAGGTGCGCGACGTCGTCGGCCGCTGGCGGGACGACGCGGTTGCTCGCGGCGCCCGCCCGGTCGTGGTCAACGCCGCCGCCTACACCGCGGTGGACGCCGCGGAGACCGACGAGGTCACCGCGCGGCGGGTCAACGGCGAGGCCCCCGGCTGGCTGGCCGAGGAGCTCGCCGGTGCCGGTCGGCTGGTGCACGTCTCCACCGACTACGTCTTCGCCGGCGACGCGCGGACCCCCTACGGCGTCGACGACGAGCCGGCGCCGCGCACCGCCTACGGCCGCACCAAGCTGGCCGGGGAGCGGGCGGTCGCCGCCGTGGGGGGCGACGCCGTCGTCGTCCGGACCGCCTGGGTGTACGCCGCGCACGGCAGCAACTTCGTGCGGACGATGCTGCGGCTGGAGGCCGAGCGCGACACGGTCTCCGTCGTCGCCGACCAGACCGGCAGCCCGACCTGGTCCGCGGACCTGGCAAGCGGGCTCGTCGAGCTGGCGGGGACGTCGATCGGTGGCGTGCTGCACGCCACCGGCGCCGGCGCCACCACCTGGCACGGGTTCGCCCGGGAGGTGTTCGCCCTCTCCGGCGCCGACCCGGACCGGGTGCTGCCGCTGACCACCGCGGAGTTCCCCCGGCCCGCGCCGCGCCCGGCATGGTCGGTGCTCGACCCGGCGGCCTGGCAGGCGGCCGGGCTCACCTCGCTGCCGGCCTGGCGCGAGTCGCTGCGGGCGTGCCTGGCCGAGCTGGGGGCGCTGCGGCCCTGACCGGGGCGCCGGTCAGCCGTGCCGCTCGGTGTACCGGGCGCGGCACTGGTCCATGGTCGGCAGCAACCCTTGCTCGCGGGCCTCGGCCAGCGTGGGGGCGGCGGTGTCCTTGGCGGAGAGTTGGAGCTCGACGTCCGCCGGCCAGGGCAGGTCGAGCTCGGGGTCCATCGGGTGCACGCCGAACTCCCGGCCCGGGGAGTAGCCGGTGGAGACCAGGTAGGTGACCGAGCTGGCGTCGGCGAGGGCGACGAAGGCGTGCCCGAGACCCTCGGACAGGTACACCGCCCGCGGCTGCTCGCTGTCCAGCAGCACCGCGTCGTGCACGCCGAAGGTGGGTGACCCGACCCGGACGTCGACCACCACGTCGAGCACCCGCCCGGCCGGGCAGTAGACGTACTTGGCCTGCCCGGGTGGCACCAGGGCGAAGTGCACCCCGCGCAGCGCCCCGCGGGCGGAGACGCTGTGGTTGGCCTGGGCCAGGGGCAGGGCGGCGCCGGTGGCCTCGGCCAGCAGGTCGGCCCGGTACCACTCGGTGAACCGTCCCCGGGCGTCGCCGTGCGCGACCAGGTCGACGACGTAGCTGTCGGGCACGGCCATCTCTCGGATCTGCACGTCTTGACGCTAACGACCCGGCGGCCGTCCGCCAGGCATTCTCCCCCTCAGGAGGTGGGCCCGCCCAGATGCAGCCGGCCGGCCAGGGACGCCCCGCCGAACGTGGCCGCGGGCTCCCAGCGGGTCGCCCACCCCTCGGCCTGCAGCTGCACCAGGGCCGCGCCGACGAGCGCGCCGAGGGCCAGCGACGTGACCGGGGTGACCGGGTCGGCCAGGTGGACGTCGACGACCCCGCCGGCGTCACCCCCCTCGCTGCCGTAGCGGAAGACGACCGGGAATTCGGGGAGTGCGGCGACCGCGGTGCGGAAGGCCTCGGCGACCGCGGCGAGGGCGCCGTCCCGGGCGGCGGGCTCGGCGACGGGACGGCGGCTGGCGACCAGGTCCCGGGTGCCGGTGGGGAACAGGTCGCCGGCGCCCAGGCGCACCAGCGGGCGGGTGCCGGGGTCCGGGTCGGGTACCGGCAGGGCCAGCCCGCGGACGACGGCCACCGGCAGCCCGGCCAGCTTGCCCTTCACCAGGTCGGCGGCGGCGGCCAGCTCGTCGACCACGGCCACCTGGGTGGTCTCCAGCCGGTTGCCGTGCGCGTCGACGGAACCCCGGTGGTCGACCAGCGCCGGCAGCCCCGCCGACCCGATGGCCACGTCGGCGACCCCGTCCCGCCACGGGCGGCCGAACGTGTCGCTGACCACCACGCCCACGGTCACCCCGAGCAGCCCGGCGAGGGCGGTGCGCAGTTGCCGGGCGGAGGCGTCGGCGTCGGCCGGCAGCAGCACGAGCGCGTCGGCGGCGATGTTCGAGGCGTCGATGCCGGCGGCGGCGACCACCCAGCCGTGCCGGGTCTCGACGATCCGCAGCGGCCCGCGCCGGGCCACCACCCGCACCGTCTCCGCGTCGATCGCCCGCTGCCGGGCCGTCTCCCGGTCGGTGCCCGGCTCGATCGTCACCAGGTTGCCCTCGACCTTGGAGACCACCTTGGAGGTGACGACGACGACGTCGCCGTCGGCCAGCCAGGGGGCGGCAGCGGCGATGGCACCGGCCAGGTCGTCACCGGGCACGAACTCCGGCAGCCCCGGCACCGGCAGCACGCTGACCGCCCCGGCCGGGCTAGGCACCCGCGGCGTCCAGGGCGGCCCGGGCCATCGCTCGGGTGGCCGCCGGCGAGCTCATCAGCAGCGGCACGGTGTGCACGTCGGCGCCGGGCACCGTGGCGGCGTCCCCGGTGTGCACCAGCCAGGCGTCGAGCAGCCCGCCCTCGCGCCGGCCCCCGTAGTGCCGGCCGACGCCCTCGGCGCTGACCTCCACGCCGACCACCGGCAGGCAGCGGTCGGCCATGCCGCGGACGACGTCCCCGCCCACGATGGGGGAGATGCCCACGACCCGCCCGGCCGCGCCGCGGAGGGCGTCCCGGACGCCGGGCACGCCGAGGACGGTGCCGATGGAGACCACCGGGTTGGAGGGGGCGAACAGCACCGCGTCTGCGGTGCCGATGGCCTCGACGACCCCGGGGGCGGGCCGGGCGTCGTCCACGCCGACCTGGACGAAGGCCCGGGCGTCCAGGGCGGCGCGGTGGCGCACCCACCACTCCTGGAAGTGGATCGCCCGCTGCCGGCCGGTGTCGGGGTCGGCGACGACGACGTGGGTCTCCACCCGCTGGTCGCTCATGGGCAGCAGCCGCACCCCCGGGCGCCAGCGTTCGGCGAGCGCCGCGGTGACCTCCGAGAGGGGGTAGCCGGCGTCGAGCATGCGGGTGCGGACGAGATGGGTGGCGAGGTCGCGGTCGCCGAGCCCGAACCAGGTCGGCTCGGCACCGTAGGCGGCGAGCTCCTCCTTGACGGTCCACGTCTCGCCGCGCCGGCCCCAGCCGCGTTCGTCGTCGATCCCGTTGCCGAGGGTGTACATGACGGTGTCCAGGTCCGGGCAGATGCGCAGCCCGTGCATGGTGACGTCGTCGCCGGTGTTGACCACGGCGGTGATCTCGGCGTCCGGAGCGGCGGAGATCACACCGCGCAGGAAACGGGCTCCGCCGACGCCGCCGGCCAGGACCACGATGTGCACCGGCCCATCCTGCCCCTCGGCAGATCTCCACCTCGGCACCGGTCGTCGCCCGGACGATCTTCACGAAACCGGTCGGTACCGGTGGGCAGATCGTGCTGGAAACCACGGCGTGTCCGCGTGCTGGGTGACCACTGACGGACAACTCGTCACGGGAGTGACCAGAGTGACGAGCGGTTACACCCTCCCAACTTGACCTCGACTCAACGACACGCGTGTAATTCCGACGTTGTCATCAGACGCCGACGGCTCCGGAGTGGCCCCGGCGGGTGACAGGAAGTCAGCGAGAGGGGACGCAACGTGATGGCCGAGGTGTCGTGGATGAGCGAGTACCGGGGTGCCGCACCGGCCGGTCACGGGCGGGACGTGCTGGGGGTGGCCGGCGTCTTCGACCCCGGCTTCCCCGGCCTGGACGGCGACGAGCAGGGGTGGCAGGACCGTGCGCTCTGCGCCGAGACCGACCCCGAGGCCTTCTTCCCGGAGAAGGGTGGCTCGACCCGCGAGGCCAAGCGCATCTGCACCGGCTGCGAGGTCCGCGCCGAGTGCCTGGAGTACGCGCTGTCCAACGACGAGCGCTTCGGGATCTGGGGCGGCCTCTCCGAGCGGGAGCGCCGCCGGCTGCGTCGCCGCGCCGGCTGACGCGAGGTCGTCGCGCCCCACGCTCGGGCTGATCGCGTCCACCGGGCCCCTCCCCTCGCCGGGACCCGGTGACCGGTCCGGACCCGGCGGTCGTGGTGGACTGACACCGTGCAGCCGTACGTCGCCGACGGGCGGGCCCGGGTGGTCCGGGAGATCCGCGCCGCCGCGCCGCTGATGACCGCGGTGGTCGCCCCGCCGACGGCGCGTGGCCCGTGGCTCACCGCCGCGCTCAACGCCCAGTGCGCCCGGGCTGTCCCGCCTCTGCGGGTGCGGGCCGTGGTGGTGGCCCCCGAGGTGGGCGCCCGCCCGGACGGGCTGGCCCTGCTCACCGTGCACCGGCGCGGTCCCACGGCCGTGGTGGGCCTGCTCGGCTCCGGCCCGGGTGCCCCGCCGCTGCCCGCCGGGCGGCCGCCGGCCCGGTTGCTCGCCCGGGACCCGGAGGTCGCCGAGGAGCTCGCCGGGGGCGTGCTGGACCTGCTCGACTCGGTCCGGGGTGCCTGGACCCTGCGGCTGGCGGGGTTGCCGCTGGGCGATCCGGTCGTGCGCCGGCTGGCCGCGGCGCTGCCGGACGCCCAGCTGGCCACCGGGCGCAGCCGTCGGCTGGTCGACGAGCTGGACACGGTCGCCGAGGTGCGGCGCAGTCGCGACCCCGGGGAGCTGGAACGCTGGCTGCCCGCGCTGGCTGAGCGGCTCGGACCCCGGGAGTTCGTCCCGGTGCGTGCCGCGGCCCGGCTGCACGCCGCGATCGGCCGGCTGGAGCTGGCCGTGGTGCCCGCCGGCGCCGGTGCCGCCGCGGTCCTGCTCACGCTGCTGACGACCGGACCGGCGGGGGAGGAGCGCTGGCCCTGGTGGGGGGTCAGCGACGTCGGGGGGCTCCGCCGCGAGCTCGGTTCACCGTCGGTGTCGCTCACCGCCTCGCGTGGCCTGGTGAACCTGACCCGGCGCGGCGTCAGCCGCGGAACTGCACCTCGGTGAGGTCCGCCGGAGCGCTGTCCAGGCCCAGCTGCAGCATTCCGCCGTCGGCCGCCAGCGTCGCGGTCAGCCGGTAGGCGCGGCCGGTGTACGCGGGCGGACCGCCGTTGGGCCGCGTGTAGGTGGGGAACGACCCGGTCAGCTCGACCCGATCGCCGTCCCGGCGGACCTGGAGGTCGGGGTCGCTCAGGTCGGCGTACTCGGTCCGCCCGCGGGCGCAACCGGCAGCCGCCGGATCGGCCGGGGGCTCGGCGGTGAGGCAGTTCCACACCGGCAGCCGGAGGTGGGCCAGCGCGCGGTCGCCGTCGGTGGAGACGCTCAGCGCCGGGGTCGTGACCGTCAGCCCGACCGCACGCTCCTCCAGCAGGAGGCCGGTGAAGGTGGCCCGGGCGGTCAGCCCGTCCTCGCCCGGGAGCACCGAGTCGAAGGCCCTCGCCCCCGCCGCCGCCAGGTCCGGCGGCGACCCGGCGGCGGTGTCCGGCCCGGAGTCCGGGAAGGCCAGCGGGACCGACCGCGCCGCGTTCGCCGGCGCGGGGGTGCGCCCGGTCCCGGCCAGCACCGCGGCGCCGAGCAGCAGGACGACGGCGGCTGCGGTGCCGGCCCGGGCGGCCCGGCCGCCGGCGCCGATCGTCGGGGCGGTCGTGCTGCCGGTCCGGGCGGGAGCGGGAGCGGGGGCGGGGGCGGGGGTAGCGGCGGGAGCCGGAGAGCCCGGCGGGTGGTCGAGGAAGCCGGGCAGGTCGTCGATGACGTCGACCGGGGGGCCGGAGCCCGGTGTGCTGCCGGGGGCCGGTGCGGGGCCCGGGGCCGGTCCGCGGCGGGTGGCGGCGGTGACCGCCGCCGTCGCCAGGCCCAGCGCCAGGCCGGTCAGCAGGCCCACCAGCAGCCAGCGCCCGGTCCCGTCGCCGCCGTCGACGGGGGTCGCCGTCGACACCCGGGCGACGTCCACCAGCTCCTCCGTCGCGCCCTCCGCCACGAGCACGTCGACGACGGCGTCGGCGGCCCGGACGGCGTCCGCCCGGTCCGGCAGGGTGCCGCGCACCGTGATCGTCGCCGCGTCACCGACCCGCTCGACCGCGAGCCCGTCCGCCAGGTCGGTCGCCGCCACCGCCAGGTCGGTGGCGGCGGCGCGCACGGTCTCCGGCGCGGTGGCGAGCGCGGCGTACCGGTCGGCCACCAGCACCGCCGCCGCCGCGCCGTCCGCGGTGCGGGGGGTGACCGACAGGGCGGCGGCGGCACTCGTCTCGCGGGGACGCAGGGCCAGCGCCCCGGCGGTGACCGCCAGCACCAGCAGCAGGACCAGCCCGCCGGCCAGCCAGGGGCGCCGGGCGTCCCGTCGGTCGGTCGGGCGGCGGTCCGGTGCGCTCATCGCCGGACAGCATGGCAGTGGAGCTCGACCGGTCCTCCGTCAGCCGGTGGGGTCGATCTCCTCCGGGTCGCGGCCCAGCAGCACCGCCACCTGGTCGACCACCACGTCCCGGACCAGGTCGGCGAGGTCGTCGCGGTCCGCGGCGCGGATCTCCAGCGGACGCCGGTAGACCACGATCCGCGCCGGGTGCTCGCGCCCGCCCTCGCGGCGGCCGGGCAGCACCCGGGCCAGTGGGACGCTGCCGTCGTCCAGCACATCGGAGTCCAGCACCACGTCGTCGGGGCTGGAGTGGTCGACCCACGGGACGTCCTCGACGGCGAACTCGACCCCGGCCAGCTCCCGCTCCCAGCGGCGCTCCAGGTCCTCCACCGCGTCCAGCACCAGGTCGTCGAACTGCTCGGCCCGGCTGCGGGACAGCGGGACGCTCGGCGGCACCAGTCGTCCGCGCAGGCCGCGGCCGTGTCGGTCGCGCCGCGGGCGGGCAGGGAGGCGGTCCATCGCAGGCAGAGCCTACGGTGCCCCGCCCCTCGGGGTCAGCGTGGCAGCCGGCGCCAGATCGCCCGCGGCAGGACGGCGAACACCGCGGCGAGCAGCCGCAGCGACCCGGGCACCCAGACGACCGACCGCCCACGGCGGAGCCCGTCGACCACGGCGTCGGCCACCTGGGCGGGGGTGCTCGAGAGCGGGGCCGGGGTCATGCCGGCGGTCATCCGGCCCACCACGAAACCCGGCCGGACGAGCAGCAGCTGGACCCCGGAACCGTGCAGCGCGTCGGCCAGGCCGCAGGCGAACCCGTCGAGACCGGCCTTCGCCGCCCCGTACACGTAGTTGGCCCGTCGCACCCGGAACCCGGCGATGGAGGAGAAGACCACCAGCCGCCCCTGGCCCCGCACCCGCAGCAGCCGAGCCAGGTGGGTCAGCACGGAGACCTGGGCCACCAGGTCGGTGTGCACGGTGGCCACCGCCGCCGCGGCGTCCTCCTCCGCGAGGCGCTGGTCGCCGAGCACGCCGAAGGCCAGGACCACGACCACGTCGCCGGGCGGGACGTCGCGGAGCACGCCGGCCAGCAGGTCTCCGTGGGAGGCGACGTCGTCGGCGTCGAACTCCACCCGCGTCACCGCCGTGCTGCCTGCGGCCCGCAGACGGTGCTCCTGGTCGTCGAGGTCCTGGTGCCGGCGAGCAGCGAGCACCACCGGGCCGGCCCCCGCGCGGACCAGCCGCTCGGTGACCTCCAACCCGATCTCGCTGCGCCCGCCGAGGAGCAGCACAGCGCCGCTCGAGGTCATCCGTTCCTCCTGTCGGGGCTGCGGTGGCGGGTGGGGTCAGCGGTGCGCTGCCCGGTGTGCCTGCTCCCCAAGTCGTGGATCCGCGATTACTGTGCCGGACGTGAGGAACCGGTGGTGAGGCAGTCCCGTCGCTGCTCGCGCAGTGGCTGCGCGCAGCCGGCAGCGGCCACCCTGACCTACGTGTACGCGGAGTCCACGGCCGTCGTCGGCCCGCTGGCGACGTACTCGGAGCCGCACAGCTACGACCTGTGCGAGTTCCACGCCCAGCGGCTGACCGTGCCCCGGGGCTGGGAGGTCGTGCGGCACGAGATCGACGCCGACGACGCCGGGATGACCGGCGACGACCTGCTGGCGCTCGCCGACGCCGTCCGTGAGGCGGCCCGCCCCGAGCCCCCGCGCAACCCCGCGGACGACGGCAGCGGTACCCGCCGCGGGCACCTGCGGGTGCTCCCGAACCTCCCCTGACGGAGGGGCCCCGTCGCACGGCGGGCGCGGGCGGTCCGGCGCGCCGTTAAGGTCCTCCGCGTGACAGACCTGTCGTCGATCATCAAGGCCTACGACGTCCGTGGGCTCGTCCCGGAGCAGTGGGACGAGGGCGTCGCGCGGGCCATCGGCGCCGCCTTCGCCGAGTTCGTCCACGCCGAGACGGGGGCGGCCAGCGTCGTCACCGCCCACGACATGCGTGACTCCTCGGTCCCGCTCTCCCGCGCGTTCGCCGAGGGCGTCCTGTCCCGCGGCGTCGACGTCGTCGAGGCCGGGCTCGGCTCCACCGACATGCTGTACTTCGCCGCCGGGTCGCTGGACCTGCCCGGCGCGATGTTCACCGCGAGCCACAACCCGGCCCAGTACAACGGGATCAAGCTCTGCCGTGCCGGCGCCGCCCCCATCGGGCAGGACTCCGGGCTGGTGCAGATCCGCCAGTGGGCCGAGCAGCTCGTCGACGGCGCCGCGGTCTTCGAGCGGCAGCCCGAGCGGCTGGGCACGGTGACCAGCCGCGACCTGGTCGCCGAGTACGCGGCGTACCTGCGGCAGCTGGTCGACCTCTCCGGCATCCGTCCGCTGAAGGTCGTCGTGGACGCCGGCAACGGGATGGGCGGGCTCACCGTCCCGGTGGTGCTCACCGGGCTGCCGCTGGACGTCGTCCCGATGTACTTCGAGCTCGACGGCTCCTTCCCCAACCACGAGGCCAACCCGCTGGACCCGGCGAACCTCGTCGACCTGCAGGCTGCGGTGGTCGAGCACGGTGCGGACATCGGCCTGGCCTTCGACGGCGACGCCGACCGCTGCTTCATCATCGACGAGCGGGGTGAGCCGGTCAGCCCCTCGGCGATCACCGGCCTGGTCGCCGTCCGCGAGCTCGCCAAGGGCCGTGGGACGACGATCATCCACAACCTGATCACCTCGCGGGCCGTGCCGGAGATCGTGCGCGAGCACGGTGGGGACCCCGTGCGCACCCGGGTCGGTCACTCGTTCATCAAGGCGGAGATGGCCCGGACCGACGCCGTCTTCGGCGGTGAGCACTCCGCGCACTACTACTTCCGCGACTTCTGGCGCGCCGACACCGGGATGCTCGCCGCGATGCACGTGCTCGCCGCGCTCGGCGAGCAGTCGCGGACGCTGTCGGAGATCAGTGCCCGGTACGAGCGGTACGCCGCCTCCGGGGAGATCAACTCCACCGTCACCGACGCCGCCGGCCGGGTCGCCGCGGTGCGGGAGATCTTCGGCGCGCGGGACGACGTCAGCTTCGACGAGCTCGACGGCCTCACCGTCTCGCTGCCCGACGGCTCCTGGTTCAACCTGCGGGCCAGCAACACCGAGCCGCTGCTGCGGCTCAACGTGGAGGCGGCGGACGCAGCGCGGATGGCCGAGCTGCGCGACGAGGTGCTGAGGACGGTGCGGGCATGACCGAGAACGCGGTGGGCGGGGGCGGCGACACCCTGGGCATCGACCCGGCGCTGCTGGAGATCCTGGCCTGCCCGGACGTGCACCACACCCCGCTGGCCCTCGACGTGCCGGCCGCGGAGCTGGTCTGCCCGACCTGCTCCCGGGCCTTCCCGGTGCGCGACGGCATCCCGGTGCTGCTGCTGGACGAGGCGCGGCTGCGGTCGTGACGGCCGGGGCCTGATGACGACCACGAGAGGGAGCCGGGCATGACCTCACCGGAGCTCGCCGAGGAGGTCCTCGACGACCTCTCCCTGCTGCGCGCCCGCGACCCCCGCGGTCTGCTGCCGGCGGTCGCCGGCGCCGGGGCGCAGATGCGGGAGACCGCCGCGCTGACCGGCGAGACCGACCTGCGCCGGGTCACCGCGGGCGGCCGCCCGCGCGGCCTGGTCATCGTCGGCCGGCGCGAGGGCGCGGTGGCCGCCGAGGTGCTGCGCAGCCTGCTCGGCCCGGCCAGCCCGGTCACCGTCGACGTCGTGCCCGGACCGGCGCTGCCGGTGTGGATGGGCGCCTCGGACATCGCGGTGATCGCCACCCGGACCGGAGCGGGCCAGTACGCCGTCGCCCCCGCCTACGAGGCCGCCCGCCGCGGCGTCGCGGTCGTCGGCATCGGTGCCGTCGACGCCCCGCTGCACGCCGCGTGCGCGAACGCCCGCGCCCCCTACGTGCCGCTGCCGGCCAACCGGGTGCGGCACGCCACGCTGTGGTCGCTGCTCACCCCCATGCTGCTGCTCGCCGCCGAGCTCGGGCTGCTGCCCACCGACGCGGCCGACGTCGCGCCGGTCGCCGACGCGCTCGACGCAGTCGCCGCCGAGTGCGGTCCGGCCCGGGAGTCCTTCGTCAACCCGGCGAAGACCCTGGCGCTGGAGCTGCTCGACGCGCTGCCGGTGATCGTCGCGGAGGGGCCGCTGGCCGGCGCCGCGGCCGGCCGGGTCGCCGACCAGCTGGCCACCCTCGCCGGGCTGCCGGCGAGCACCTTCCGGCTGCCCGACCAGCGGGTCGCCGCGCGCACCGTGCTCGCCGGTCCGCTGGCACCGGAGGGCGGCCAGGACGACTTCTTCCGGGACCGGGCCGAGGACGCCGGCCGGCGGTTGCGGCTGCTGACCCTGCGCGACGCCGGCGCCGGGGCAACCGAGGGCGCGCACGAGCGGGAGCCCCGGTCGGCCGGCGAGGCGATGGCCGAGGTGCTCCGGATCGCCGCGGAGCACAACGTGCCGGTGAGCCGGCTGGCCGATGAGGACGACAGCGAGCGCCACCCCCGGCTGGCCCGGCTGGCCCGGCAGCTGGCCGTCGCCGACTTCAGCGCCGTCTACCTGGCGCTCGCGCTGGACCACGAGAGGGCACTGGGCTCATGAGCGACACCCCGGCACCGGAGGACCACGGCTCCGACGGTGGTGGGCACGGCGGGAGCACCAAGGCGATCCTCGCCGCCATGCTGGCGAACATCGGCATCGCGATCGCCAAGTTCGTCGCGTTCCTGGTGACCGGCGCCTCCTCGATGCTCGCCGAGTCCATCCACTCGGTGGCCGACTCCGGCAACCAGGTGCTGCTGCTCGTCGGCGGCAGGCGCGCCACGCGCGCGGCGACGCCGGAGCACCCGTTCGGCTTCGGGCGCGACCGCTACATCTACGCGTTCATCGTCGCGATCGTGCTGTTCAGCGTCGGCGGGCTCTTCGCGATCTACGAGGGCGTGCACAAGCTGCAGGACCCGGAGGAGCTGACCTCCCCGGCCTGGGCGATCGGCGTGCTGGTGGTGGCGATCGCGCTGGAGTCCTTCTCGCTGCGCACGGCCGTCAAGGAGTCGAACACCGTGCGGAAGCCGGGGGAGAGCTGGTGGGGCTTCATCCGGCACGCCCGGGCGCCCGAGCTGCCGGTGGTGCTGCTCGAGGACACCGGTGCCCTGGTCGGTCTGGCGTTCGCGCTGCTGGGCGTGGGGCTGTCCACCGCCACCGGCAACGGTGTCTACGACGGGCTGGGCACGGTGGCCATCGGCGTCCTGCTGGTGGTGATCGCCGTCGTGCTCGCCGTGGAGACCAAGAGCCTGCTGCTCGGGGAGTCGGCGACCCCGGACGTGCGGCGGCAGATCGTGCGGGCACTGGCCGCGGGTGACATCGAGCTGATCCACATGCGCACCCAGCACCTGGGCCCGGAGGAACTGCTGGTGGCCGCGAAGATCGGCGTCCGGCACGACGAGACCGCAGGTGCGGTGGCGCAGGCCATCGACGACGCCGAGGCGCGGATCCGGGCGGCGGTGCCGATCGCCCGGGTCATCTACCTCGAGCCCGACATCCGGCGGGCGCCGCAGCCCGTCGCTGACGCGACTGCCCCCGCCGGGTGAGCACCGGGGCCGAGGGCCTCCAGTCCGCGAGGGAGGCTGCCGACAGCTCGGAGGTGACCACTCCACCGGTAGCCTCCGAAGCGATGTGGCAGCTGGACAGCCCGGTTCGGCACTACCCATGGGGGAGCCGGACGGTCATCCCCGAGCTGCTCGGCCTGCCCTCACCGGCCGAGCAGCCCTTCGCCGAGCTCTGGATGGGCGCCCACCCCGACGCCCCGAGCCGGCTCGCCGACGGCACCGGACTGGACCAGGCGATCGCCGCGAACCCCGACGAGCTGCTGGGCACCCGGGTGCGCGATCGCTTCGGGCCCCGGCTGCCCTTCCTGATGAAGGTGCTCGCCGCCGACACCCCGCTGTCGCTGCAGGCGCACCCCACCACGGCGCAGGCCGAGGTGGGCTTCGCCGCCGAGGAGGCCGCCGGGGTACCGCACGACGACCCGACGCGGACCTTCAAGGACCCCTTCCACAAGCCGGAGATCCTGCTCGCGATCACCCCGGTCGAGGCGCTGTGCGGTTTCCGCCCGGTCGAGGAGTCGCTGCACTGCCTGGCCAAGCTCCAGCTGCCCGAGCTGATGCCGACGATCGCGGCGCTGGCCACCGGCGGGTTGCGCGCCGCGATCCCGCAGCTGCTGGCGCTCTCGGCGCTGCGCAAGACCTCGCTGGTGTCGGCGGTGGCCGCGCGGGCGGCGTCCTTCGTGGCCGCGCACGACCCGGAGTTCATCAACACCTACCGCTGGGCGGCGTCGCTCGCCGAGACGTACCCCGGTGATCCCGGCGTCGTCATCTCGCTGATGTGCAACCACCTGCGCCTGGCCCCGGGGGAGGCCGTCTTCCTGCCCGCGGGCAACCTGCACGCCTACCTGTGCGGGGCCGGCGTTGAGGTGATGGCCAGCTCGGACAACGTCCTGCGCGGTGGCCTCACCAGCAAGCACGTCGACCTGGCCGCGCTGATCGAGGTGCTCGACTTCACCGACGGCCGGGTCCCGGTGATCCACCCGGTGCTCGGCCCCGGCGGCCTGCGGTACCCGGTGCCGGTCGACGACTTCGACCTGACCCGGTGCCAGGTCGACGTCGACCCCGGCGTGCTGACCACCTCCGGCCCGCAGCTGCTGCTGTGCGCCGAGGGCACCGCCCGGCTGACCGCGGCCGACGGCGAGCTGGTCCTGGAGCAGGGGCAGTCGGCGTTCGTGCCGGCCGGCGCCCCGATCACCGCCCGCGGCCCTGCGGTGCTCTACCGGAGCACCACCGCGCTGCGCTGACGCCGGCCGCCCGCCTACGGCGGGTGGCGGGTGCGGCACCCCGCCTGGCACTACCCTGGGACGCGGCACGAGCCCCGCCGAAGCCTCGGCATGCTCGCTCACCGCGTCCGCCTGACCGATCGTCAGGCGACTCAGCGACCGACGACAGCCCGCCGACCAGGTGGGCCGGACACTGGAGCGACATGACCGCCAGCACTGGCACCCCCGTCCTGACCACCCCGACCGGCGAGGCCGACTTCAAGGTCGCCGACCTCTTCTTGCACGGCTTCGGCCGCAAGGAGATCTCCCTCGCCGAGCACGAGATGCCCGGCCTGATGGCGCTGCGCGCCGAGTACGGCGACGAGCAGCCGCTGGCCGGCGCCCGCATCGCCGGCTCGCTGCACATGACCATCCAGACCGCCGTGCTCATCGAGACGCTCACGGCGCTCGGCGCCGACGTCCGCTGGGTCAGCTGCAACATCTTCTCCACCCAGGACCACGCGGCCGCCGCGATCGTCGTCGGCGACGGCACCCCCGAGCAGCCCGCCGGCGTCCCGGTCTTCGCCTGGAAGGGCGAGACCCTGGAGGAGTACTGGTGGTGCACCCAGCGGCTGTTCGAGTTCCGCGACGAGAACGGTGACGTGATCGGGCCGAACATGCTGCTCGACGACGGCGGTGACGCCACCCTGCTGGTGCACCTGGGCACCCGCTTCGAGGCCGACGGCACCGTCCCCGACACGACCGACGCCGACTCCGAGGAGTACGGGGTGATCCTGCAGGTGCTGCGGGACAGCCTCGCCGAGGACGCCCAGCGCTGGACCCGGATCGGTCAGGGCATCAAGGGCGTCACCGAGGAGACCACCACCGGCGTGCTGCGGCTGTACGAGCTCGCCCGGGAGAACCGGCTGCTCTTCCCGGCGATCAACGTCAACGACTCGGTCACCAAGAGCAAGTTCGACAACCTCTACGGCTGCCGCCACTCCCTCATCGACGGCCTCAACCGGGCCACCGACGTGATGATCGGCGGCAAGGTCGCCGTCGTCTGCGGCTACGGCGACGTCGGCAAGGGCTGCGCGGAGTCGCTGCGCGGCCAGGGCGCCCGGGTCATCGTCACCGAGATCGACCCGATCAACGCCCTGCAGGCGGCGATGCACGGCTACGAGGTGACCACCCTCGACGAGGTCATCGGCAAGGCCGACATCATCATCACCACCACCGGCAACAAGGACATCATCTCCGCCGAGCAGCTGGCCTCGACCAAGCACCAGGCGATCGTGGGCAACATCGGCCACTTCGACAACGAGATCGACATGGCCGGCCTGGCCCGCACGCCCGGCGTGACCAGGACCAACATCAAGCCGCAGGTCGACGAGTGGCGGTTCGCCGACGGCCACACGATCATCGTGCTCTCCGAGGGCCGGCTGCTGAACCTGGGCAACGCCACCGGGCACCCGAGCTTCGTGATGAGCGCGTCGTTCTCCAACCAGACGCTGGCCCAGATCGAGCTGTGGAACAACCGGGCCGCCTACGAGGGCAAGACCCCCGGCGTGACGGTGCTGCCCAAGAAGCTCGACGAGCACGTCGCCCGGCTGCACCTGGACGCGCTCGGTGTGAAGCTCACCGAGCTCACCAAGGTGCAGGCCGACTACCTCGGCGTCCCGGTCGAGGGCCCGTACAAGAGCGACCACTACCGCTACTGACGGCCCGTTCGAGCAGGTCATCTGCCCGTCCCTCACCCCGGCCGGGGTGAGGGACGGGTGGCTTTCCCGGCCGGGTGGGAACGATTGCCGGGCTCCGTCACGCACAATGGCGCCGTGCCCCCTTCCGCGCCCATGCCAGGAGCCAGTCGCGGCCGCGTGCTGGTCGTCGACGACGACGCCGCCCTCGCCGAGATGCTCGGCATCGTGCTGCGGCGCGAGGGCTACGAACCCGCCTTCGTCTCCGACGGCGCCCGTGCGGTCGCCACCTTCCAGCAGGTCCGGCCCGACCTGGTGCTGCTGGACCTGATGCTGCCCGGGCGCAACGGCCTGCAGATCTGCGCCGACATCCGCACCCAGTCGACCGTGCCGGTGATCATGCTGACGGCCAAGGGCGACACGATCGACGTCGTCCAGGGCCTGGAGGCCGGCGCCGACGACTACGTCACCAAGCCGTTCAAGCCGGTGGAACTGGTCGCCCGGGTCCGTGCCCAGCTGCGCCGCGGGGAGACGGGGCAGGCGGAGAGCCTGTCCATCGGCGACGTGCTGATCGACGTCCCCGCGCACCAGGTGACCCGGGACGGCGTGCCCATCGCGCTGACCCCGCTCGAGTTCGACCTGCTGGTGGCGCTGGCCCGCAAGCCGCGTCAGGTGTTCACCCGCGAGCTGCTGCTGGAGCAGGTCTGGGGCTACCGGCACGCCGCGGACACCCGGCTGGTCAACGTGCACGTGCAGCGGCTGCGGGCCAAGGTCGAGCGCGACCCGGAGAAGCCGGAGGTCGTGCTGACCGTCCGTGGCGTCGGCTACAAGGCCGGGCCCCCGTGAGCGCAGCGGGCCGTGAGCATCGCAGCGAGCGCCAGCGAGCGAGGAGCGGAGCGGGCCGCGGGAGCGAGCCAGTGGGCACCGTGAGCGGAGCGGGCCCCCGTGAGCGGAGCGAGCCAGTGGGCGCCGTGAGCGAGCCCGTGGGCACCGTGAGCGGGCCGTCGGTCCGGTGAGCACCGTCCGACCCGCCCCGACGGCGCCGCCGGCGACCGGGCCGGACCCGGCGCCCCGGGCGACCGTGCCGGCGAAGCGGCCGCCGAGCACCACACAGCGGCTGCGGCGCGGCCTGGCCCGCCGGGCGCGGCGCTTCCGGCGCAAGGCGCTGGTCGGCAGCTGGCGGCTGGCCCGCCGGGTGCTGCAGGCGTGGCGGTCCTCGCTGCAGCTGCGGGTCGCCTCGATCACCGTGGTCGTCGCGGGTGCGGTGGTGGTCGTCGTCAGCCTGGTGCTGTTCCGCCAGATCACCGACCAGCTGCTGGGCGTGAAGGAGCAGGCGGCGATCGACCAGTCGCTCAACGGGATCCCGTTCGCCCAGTCCGAGGTCAGCGGGATCGCCACCAGTGACTCCGCCAGCGTGCGGTCCGCGCTCGCCCGCACCGTCCGGGGGCTGCAGGAGCGCGGTGGCGCCGCGGGTGACTTCAACGTCGTGATGCTCTACCGCTCCGGTGACTTCGAACGGCCGGCGGTCAGCCGGCGCGACGTCTACCCGGCGCTCCCGGCCGACCTGCGCGCGGAGGTGGCGACCGGGTCGCAGGCCTACCGCTACGCGCCGGTGCCCAACGACGAGGGCGAGCCGGTGCCCACCCTGCTGGTCGGCGCGCCGGTGCTCACCGACGCGGGGGCGGGGGAGCAGGTCGAGCTGTACTTCGCCTTCCCGCTGGACCAGGAGCAGGAGAGCCTGGACCTGATCCGCAGCACCGTGGTGATCAGCGGCACCGCCCTGGTGCTGTTCGTGGTGGGCATCGGGGTGCTGGTCACCCGCCTGGTCGTCGACCCGGTGCGGCGCGCCGCCGGCAGCGCCCAGCGCCTGGCCGAGGGACACCTGGAGGAGCGCCTGGCCGTGCGTGGCGAGGACGAGCTGGCCCGGCTGGCCACCAGCTTCAACGCGATGGCCGACAGCCTGCAGCGCCAGATCACCCAGCTCGAGGCGCTGTCCCAGCTGCAGCAGCGCTTCACCTCCGACGTGTCGCACGAGCTGCGCACCCCGCTGACGACGGTGCAGATGGCGGCGGCCGTGCTGCACGACGCCCGCCAGGAGTTCGACCCGGCGGTGGCCCGCTCCGCGGAGCTGCTGCAGGCCGAGCTCAACCGCTTCGAGGTGCTGCTGTCGGACCTGCTGGAGATCAGCCGCTACGACGCCGGTGCGGCGGTCCTGGAGGCCGAGGCACAGGACCTGCGGCGACTGGTCGAGCAGACGGTCGACGGGATGACCGCGCTGGCGGACCTGCACGCCTGCGACCTGCGCGTCGAGCTGCCGGCCACGCCGGTGGTGGCCGAGGTCGACGGCCGGCGGATCGAGCGGGTGCTGCGCAACCTGGTGGGCAATGCGATCGAGCACGGCACCGGGCGCCCGGTCGAGCTGACCCTGGCCGCCTCCGGCAGTGCGGCGGCGATCACCGTGCGGGACCACGGCGTCGGGCTGAGCAGCGCCGACGCCCAGCACGTCTTCGACCGTTTCTGGCGCGCCGACCCCTCGCGGGTGCGCACCGTGGGCGGCAGCGGGCTGGGGCTGTCGATCAGCCTGGAGGACGCCCGGCTGCACGGCGGCTGGCTGCAGGTCTGGGGTCAGCCGGGGCAGGGGGCCCAGTTCCGGCTGACCGTGCCGCTGACCGCGGGGGAGTCGCTGACCAGCAGCCCGCTGCCGCTGCGCCCGGCCGCGCCGCGCCGGACGGAGGACGCCCCGTGACCGCGCCGCGGCGGTGCGCCGCCCTGCTGAGCCTGCTGGCGGTCCTCCTGCTGGCCGGCTGCAGCACCGTGCCGAGCAGCTCACCCACCGTGCGGATCACCCAGGTGGCCCAGCCACCCAGCGGGGACGTCGGCGTGGAGCCCTTCGGGCCGGTGGCCGGAGCCACGCCGGAGGAGGTCGTCCGCGGGTTCATCGAGGCCAGCGCCAGCCCGGCCCGCAACCACCCGGTGGCTCGGCAGTACCTGGCGGCCGGCGCCGCGGAGTCCTGGTCCGACGCCGACGGCGTCACGATCATCAGCCGCGACTACGCGGCGGTGCGCACCCAGCCGGGCACCGTGGAGGTGACCGCGTCCCAGGTGGGCACCGTCGATCGGCGGGGGGTGTTCACCATCGCCGGCGACGAGCCGTACAACCGGTCGTTCACCCTCGTCGAGGAGGACGGGGAGTGGCGGATCACCGACCCACCGCCCGGGCTGGTCATGCTGCAGCCGGACTTCGAGCGCACCTACGACCAGCTCGACGCCTTCTTCCTCGACCCCACGCGCAGCCGGGTCGTGCCCGACCCCCGCTACCTGGTCTCCGGGGACGCCCAGCTCAACCTCCTGGTGGAACGGCTGATCGCCGGCCCGGCACCGACCCTCGCGGCCGGGGTGGAGAACCCGCTGGCGGGTGCGGAGCTGCGCAGCGCCGTCGAGGTGTCCGGGCAGACGGCGACGGTCGACCTCACCTGGCCGGACCAGGTCACCGACACGACGCTGGAGGCCGCGGCCGGCCAGCTGGTCTGGACCCTGGTCCGGGCCGGGCTGGGGGCGGTCGAGGTGCTCCGGGACGGCCAGCCGCTGGACGTCGCCGACCTGCCCGTCACCCAGACCATCGACGACTGGGTGCGGCTGGACCCGGACTACGCGCCGGCCGACGCCGTCGGGCACTACCTGGCCGACGGCGCGCTCCGCCGGGCCACCGACGGCGAGCCGGCGCCGGGCCCGGCCGGGGAGGGCGTCTACGGGCTCCAGTCCGCGGCGATCACCACCGACCGGGAGGGCGCGCTGGGGCTGACGGCGGGGGTCTCCACCACGGTGTCCCCGACGGGTGCGCCGGCCACCCTGTTCGCCGGGCCCTACGGCGGGGAGATGGCGCCGGTGCTCGGCGGCCCGGGGTTCACCCCGCCGACCAGCGCCGGTCCGCGCGCGGAGGTCTGGACCGTCCGCGACGGCACCGAGGTGGTCCGGCTCGCCGCCGGAGGCGCCCCGCAGACGGTCAGCGCGACGACGCTGGCCGGCCTGGGGCGGGCCACCGCCTTCGAGCTGTCGCCGGACGGCGTCCGTGCGGCCGTGGTCATCCAGGGCCCCGACGGCGGCCGGCTGTACGTCGGCACCGTGGTCCGTGACGAGGAGGCGGTCAGCGTCCGCGACCTGCGCTCGATCGCCCCCTCCCTGCGCCAGGTCACCGACGTGGCGTGGCGGAGCGCGGACGCGCTGGTCGTCCTGGCCGCCGCCGCAGGGGAGGAGCGCGCCGTGCCCTGGTCGGTCGACGTCGACGGCTGGGCGCTGACCCAGCTGGCCACCGCCGGCCTGCCCGGTGACCGCACCGGCCTGGCCGCCGCGCCGGGCCGCCCGCTGCTGGTCAGCGCCGACGGCACCATCTGGCAGCTGGTCAGCGGCACCTGGGTGACGCCGATCCGCAGCGCCGGACCACTGGCCGGGGCCGCGCCCTTCTACCCGCTCTGAGCCGCCGGGGGCGGTCGCCGTCCCCAGTGGTGCCGGTCGTCCCCAGGGCATCGTGGCCGGCGGCTGAGCCCGTGGTCACCGGGCAGCCTGGCGGGCATGGGCACGACGCCGTCCGGCCGGCTGGGGGACGCCGCCCGGACGCTGGCCGACCTGGTGCTGCCCCGGACCTGTGCCGGCTGCGCGGTCCCCGGGCCGGTGCTGTGCGTGCGCTGCCGGGTGCTGCTGGCCCGCCCCCGGCTGGCCCAGCCGCGTCGGCACCCCCCGGGCTTCCCGCCCACCGTCGCCGCGGGCGCCTACGCCGGGCCGGTCCGCCCGGCGGTGGTCGCGTTCAAGGAGCACGGGCGCGCGGAGCTGGCCGTACCGCTGGGCACCGCGCTGGCGCTGTCGGTCGTCGTCGTGCTCGCCGGCCTGGCGCGACCGCCGGACGCCGGGGCGCCGGTCCTGCTCGTGCCGGTGCCGAGGTCGGCGGCGGCGGTCCGGGCCCGCGGCCGGGACCACGTGCGCGAGCTGGCCGGCCGCGCGGTGGCCGAACTGCGCGCCGCAGGCGTGCCGGCGTCGACCGTCCCGCTGCTGCGGCGACCCCGGGGAGCCGTGGACAGCGCGGGGCTGGGGGCGCGCGACCGGCAGGCCAACCTGGCCGGCCGGTTCGCCGCCCGGAGGCGGCCGGCGCCCTCCGGTGTCCTGGTCCTGGTCGACGACGTGGTCACCAGCGGGGCCACCCTGACCGAGGCAGCCCGGGCGCTGCGGGCGGTGGCACGGCACGGCCGGTCGGCCGACACGCCCGTGCTCGCGGCGGTCGTCGCCGCGACCCCGCGGCGCACCGCGACCCCTGGGGCGGTGCCCTCAGCAGGGGCCTTCACCGTGCGTGGCTGACCCGGGGGCCCGAAGGGGGTGTCTCCGGTGTCGGGAACCACGAGACGCAACTAGCGTGGGTCCGATCACACCCGCTCACCGGGAGGTCTCATGGAGATCGTGGTCCGTGGACGCAACGTCGAGGTGCCCGAGCACTTCCGCACGCACGTCGAGGACAAGGTCGGCCAGCTCGAACGCTTCGACGGCAAGTT
The DNA here is from genome assembly GCF_007994135.1 of Modestobacter roseus. Classification (NCBI taxonomy): domain Bacteria; kingdom Bacillati; phylum Actinomycetota; class Actinomycetes; order Geodermatophilales; family Geodermatophilaceae; genus Modestobacter; species Modestobacter roseus. The sequence goes on along the minus strand of NZ_VLKF01000001.1, from coordinate 2,818,402 downwards.
GATCCGCATCGACGTCGAGCTTCTGCACGAGAAGAACCCGCGCCAGGCAGCCAACTGCCAGCGCGTGGAGATCACGCTCCGCGGCAAGGGCCCCGTGGCCCGTGCCGAGGCGTGCGCCCCCGACTTCTACGCCGCGCTCGAACTCGCGGTGGACAAGCTGGAGAACCGCCTGCGGCGGGCGAACGACCGCCGTCGCGTGCACCACGGCCGCCGGACGCCGGCGAGCGTCCGGCTGGACGGCGCGTCCGACGCGCCGGTGGAGGAGATGCTGACCGCCAGCCCGGCGGACCTCGGCGGGAACGCCCCCGACCTCGAACCCAACGGCGCGCCGCTGGTCACCGACCTCGACGAGCACCTGCCCGGCCGGATCGTGCGCGAGAAGGTGCACGCGGCCACGCCGATGCACGTCGACCAGGCCCTGTACGAGATGGAGCTCGTGGGCCACGACTTCTTCCTGTTCCTGTGCGCCGACACCGGGCAGCCGTCGGTGGTCTACCGCCGGCACGCCTTCGACTACGGGCTGATCCGGCTCGGCGCCACCGTGCCGGGGGCCGACGTCTCCGGCGCCGACGCGGCGAGCGGCGGGGACACCGTGGCGTCGACGGAACGGCAGCCGGCCACCGTCTGAGGAAGGGCCTCCACCGGCGGGCCGTCTCCCCTCGGGGAGGCGGCCCGCCGTCGGCCTCCCGGCAGGGGCCCGCCGCGAGCGTGCGAGTGGTGGGGGGCAGGGAGGTCCTTCGTCAGTCCCCGGGCAGCCGGGAGAACAGCGCGGCGTCCGCGGCCCGGCCGTCGGCGTAGTGCAGGTAGGAGCGGAGCACGCCCTCCTGGGTGAACCCGGCCCGGCGGGCGACCGACTGCGAGCCGGTGTTGCCGACGTCGGCGACCAGGTACACCCGGGAGGCGCCCAGGCCCAGCGCCCACTCGGCCATGGCGTGGGCCGCCTCAGCGGCGTAGCCGCGTCCCCGCGCCCCGGCGGCGATCCAGTAGCCGACCTCCGGGCCCAGCGGGTGCTGGCCGATGCGGTGCACGCCGGTCGACCCGACGAACTCCCCGTCCGCCTCGATGGCGACGGTCAGGCCGGTGCCCGCCGCGCGCTCGGCCGGTGCCTCCCGGGTCACCCAGGCGACCGCGTCGTCCCGGCCGTACGCCGGACCGACCGCGGGGATCCAGCGACCGATGTCCGGGTCCTGGCAGGCGGCCAGCACCGCGTCGACGTCGTCGGGTCGGTAGGGCCGCAGCACCAGCCGCTCGGTGCGCACCACCTCGGTGGTCAGGTCGATGCCGCTGACGTCCAGCACGTCACGCCTCCGTCGACGGCGGGGTGAGGCGGTCGGCGTTGCCCAGCACCCGGTCCACCGCGATCTCGATGACCACCCGGGCCGGGTTGGGGCGGGGCTGCTTGTAGCGGCGGGCGTAGCGGGACTCGGCGTCGGCGACCGATGCGGCGTCCTCGCGCACCACCGCCGTCCCCTCCAGCGTCGCCCAGCGCCGTCCGTCGACGGTGCACACGGCCACCCGCTGCTGCCCGGCGAGCACGTGCCGGGCCTTCATCGACGTGCCCGAGGTGATCACCCGTGCGGTGCCGGTGTCCGGGTCGAAGGTGACCCCGACCGGGACGACGTGCGGTGTGCCGTCGGCCCGCAGGGTGGTGAGGGTCGCGAGGTGGCGCTCGGTGAGGAACGCGACCAGTCCCGGTCCGTAGGCGTCGTCCACGTCCTCAGAGGGTACGGGCGGGGCCGACGCGGTCCGGGACGCAGCAGGTTCTCAGCCCGGCCGCCTACGCTGGGGTCGTGGTGTTCTCCAAGATCCTGCGTGCCGGTGAGGGCAAGATCCTCCGCCGTCTGTCCAAGATCGCCGATGCGGTCGACGCCCTCGAGGGCGACGTCGTCGACCTCACCGACGCCGAGCTGCAGGCCAAGACCGACGAGTTCAAGGCGCGCTACGCCGACGGGGAGACCCTCGACCAGCTGCTGCCCGAGGCGTTCGCGGTGGTCCGCGAGGCCAGCAAGCGCACGCTGGGCCAGCGGCACTACCGGGTCCAGATCATGGGCGGCGCGGCGCTGCACCTGGGCAACATCGCGGAGATGAAGACCGGTGAGGGCAAGACCCTGACCGGTGTGCTGCCGGCCTACCTCAACGCGCTGTCCGGCGAGGGCGTGCACGTCATCACCACCAACGACTACCTGGCCACCCGCGACGCGGAGTGGATGGGCCGGGTCCAGCGCTTCCTGGGTCTGAGCGTCGGCACCATCGTCTCCGGCCAGGCCCCGCAGCAGCGGCGGGAGCAGTACCTCGCCGACATCACCCACGGCACGAACAACGAGTTCGGCTTCGACTACCTCCGCGACAACATGGCCTGGTCCAAGGGCGACCTGGTGCAGCGTGGGCACGCCTTCGCCATCGTCGACGAGGTCGACTCGATCCTCATCGACGAGGCCCGGACGCCGCTGATCATCAGCGGGCCGGCCGAGTCCAGTGCCCGCTGGTACGGCGAGTTCGCCCGCATCGCCCCGCTGATGAAGCGCGACCGGCACTACGAGGTCGAGGAGAGCAAGCGGACGGTCGCCATCACCGAGGAGGGCGTGGAGTTCGTCGAGGACCAGCTGGGCATCGACAACCTCTACGAGGCGGCCAACACCCCGCTGATCAGCTACCTGAACAACGCCCTGAAGGCCAAGGAGCTGTTCAAGAAGGACCAGCAGTACATCGTCAGCAACGGCGAGGTGCTCATCGTCGACGAGTTCACCGGCCGCGTGCTGGCCGGCCGTCGCTACAACGAGGGCATGCACCAGGCCATCGAGGCCAAGGAGCGGGTGCAGATCAAGGACGAGAACCAGACCCTCGCCACGATCACCCTGCAGAACTACTTCCGGCTCTACGACAAGCTCTCCGGGATGACCGGCACGGCGCAGACCGAGGCCGCCGAGCTGCACCAGACCTACGGGCTGGGCGTGGTGCCGATCCCGACGAACCGGCCGATGGTCCGGGCCGACGAGCCCGACCTGATCTACAAGACCGAGAAGGCCAAGTTCGACGCTGTCGTCGACGACATCGCCGAGCGGCACGAGGCCGGCCAGCCGGTGCTCGTCGGCACCGCCAGCGTGGAGAAGTCCGAGGTGCTGGACACGCTGCTGAAGCGCCGGGGCATCCCGCACAACGTGCTCAACGCCCGCCACCACGCGCAGGAGGCGTCGATCATCGCCCGGGCCGGGCGGCTCAACGCGGTCACCGTCGCCACCAACATGGCCGGTCGCGGCACCGACATCCAGCTCGGCGGCAACGCCGAGGTCATCGCCGACGAGGCGCTGCGGGCCCAGGGGCTCACCCCGACCGAGACCCCCGAGGAGTACGAGGCCGCCTGGGACGACGCGCTCGCCGCGGCCAAGGAGCAGGTCAAGGCCGAGCACGACCAGGTCGCCGAGGCGGGGGGTCTCTACGTGCTGGGCACCGAGCGGCACGAGAGCCGCCGGATCGACAACCAGCTGCGCGGACGCTCGGGCCGGCAGGGCGACCCGGGCGAGTCCCGGTTCTACCTGTCGCTGGGCGACGACCTGATGCGCCGGTTCAACGGGCCGATGCTCGAGAACATGATGAACACGCTGCGCGTCCCCGACGACCAGCCGATCGAGCACAAGATGGTCAGCCGGGCCATCCGCTCGGCGCAGACGCAGCTGGAGCAGCAGAACCACGAGGTCCGCAAGGACGTCCTCAAGTACGACGAGGTGCTCAACCGCCAGCGCACGGTGATCTACGCCGAGCGCCGCAAGGTGCTCGACGGCGAGGACCTGCACGTGCAGGTGCGCAGCATGGTCGACGACGTCGTCGCCGCCTACGTCGACGGGGCCACCGAGATCGGCTACGCCGAGGACTGGGACCTCGAGCAGCTGTGGACCGGGCTCAAGGCGCTCTACCCGGTGGGCCTGGACCGGCAGGAGCTGCTGGACCGGGTGGCCGACGGCGACCAGGCGGCGCTGACCGCCGACGTGCTGAAGGACGAGCTGCTCGCCGACGTGCACCGCGCCTACGAGGAGCGGGAGTCCGGGCTGGGTGAGCAGGTGATGCGCGAGCTGGAGCGGCGGGTGCTGCTCAGCGTGCTGGACCGCAAGTGGCGCGAGCACCTCTACGAGATGGACTACCTGCGGGCCGGCATCCACCTGCGCGCGATGGCCAACCGCGACCCGGTCGTGGAGTACCAGCGCGAGGGCTACGACATGTTCAACGCGATGCTCGACGGGATCAAGGAGGAGTCCGTCGGCTTCCTGTTCAACCTCGAGGTCAAGACCAAGGAGCAGCAGCAGGCCGAGGCACGGGCGAAGCAGGCGCAGTCCGAGGCCGAGGCGCTGGCCCGCGCGCAGGCCGGCACCCAGCGGGTGCTCGCCCGGCAGGCCGCCGCCGCGGCCGCCCAGGCCGCGGCCAGCACGGCCGCCACCGCGACGGCCGCGCAGGCCCCGGCGTCCACCGACGGGGACGGCGCCGCGCCGGCCCCCGCGGCGTCCGCTCCCGCGGCCGCGGCGCCCAGCGCGGACGGGAACGGTGCGCCGTCGGCGAACGGCACCGGCGCCGGGCCGGACGGCGGTGCGGGTGACGGGGCGGGGACGGCGAGCTCGGCCCGCCGCACCCGCAAGCCCGCGCCGGCGGCCGCCACCGTGACGGCCCCGGAGGCCCCGGCCGCTGCGGCGGTGCCCGGCGCCCCCGACGGAGGGCCGGAGCTGCAGGTCAAGGGTCTGGACGCCCCGAAGCAGGAGCAGCTGACCTACAGCGCGCCGAGCCTGGACCAGTCCGCCAAGGACGCCGGGCGGCCGAAGGCGGCCAAGTCCGCGACGGTCACCGGCACCAGGGAGACCCCGCGCAACGCCCCCTGCCCCTGCGGCTCGGGCAAGAAGTTCAAGCAGTGCCACGGCGCGGCCGGCAACGCCTGAACAAGGACCCCGTCCCCCTCACCCCTCGCAGGCTCGGGGTGAGCCTCCGGACGGGGCCGTGAAGAACACCACGGATGCCCCGCCGACCGACGGTCGGCGGGGCGTCGTGCTCAGCCGATCTGCAGTGCGGTGCACCGCCAGCGCCCGTCGATCCCCTCGAGCCGGGCGGCCACCGCGTGGGCGCGCCCGGCCCGACGGGCCACCGCGCTGACCTCGGCGACGCCGTCCACCGGCTCGCACACCCGCACCCGGCCCACCAGCAGCGGCGCGGTGCCCTCGGCGCACCAGCGCGGACGGCGTCGCTCGCCGAGGGCGGTGAACAGCGCGGGCGTGACCAGCGGCTGCAGCTGCGCCATCGGCCGGCGCCCGGCGAACGCCTCCAGGGCCAGGGTGACCAGCCGGCGCCCGGCCGACGTCGCGTCGGGCAGCTCCGCCCGCCCCGACCAGCGGGGACCGAACTCCACCTCCTCCGGGGCGAACGGCTGCGCGGCGCGGTCCAACCGCGGGCGTGGCCCCGGTGGCGGCGCCGGCCGCCGGTGCCGGTGACCGGGCACGAGCAGCCGTACCGGGTCGGTCGCCGGCTCCAGCACCGGTCCCGGGGTGCGCACCACCGTCAGGTGCAGCCGCGGTCGGGCGGCCGGCTCCGCCGGGCCGGGGGCGGACGGGGTCAGCTGGTGCTGGGGGGCGCTCATCGGGGCTCCTCGGAGGGCGGGGCCTGCAGCACCTGACCGGGCAGCAGGAGGTCGGGGTCGGGGCCGATCACGTCGGCGTTGGCCTGCCACCAGGCGGCGACCGCGGTGGCGGTGGCTGCGTCGGTGACCGGGGCGCCAGGGGAGGTCCTGGCCAGCCAGGCGGCCGCGATGTCCCACAGGCAGTCCCCGCGCAGCACCACGTGCTGCGCGGGGAGGCGGTGGTCGGGGGCGGATCCGTCCGGGACGTCGCCGGACCGGGGCGAGGAGGCGCCGGGACTGCCGGGCCAGTCGGCGTCGGGAGCCGTCGGCCAGTCGACGGACACCGGCGACCCGAGGTCGGTGCCGGCGGAGACGGTCGCGACGACGGTCGGAGGCGCGGCGGGCCAGGCCAGCGTCGGCCCGGCGGTCACCAGGCTCAGCCCCACGGCGAGCGCGGCAGCGCGCCGGGCGCCGGCCGGCAGCAGGAGTCCGAGCAGCCGGCCGGCGGCCCGGCCGGCTGCCCCCGGCGCGGTGGACAGCGCGGTGAGCAGCAGGCCCACGGCCCCCCAGGCCCAGCACAGCCAGGCCGCGGCGGTCACGCCCACGAGCACCAGCGCGTCCGGGCCCGCGCCGTCGACCAGCCGTTGGGGATCGGCCAGCGCCGCACGCAGCTCGGCTGGATCGGCGCCCAGGGCAGCCAGGCACCAGGCCACGGCGGCCATCACCGCCGTCGTCGTCAGCCAGCGTCGAGTGGACATCACACCTCCTTTTCGTCCACCAAACAGCATCAAAACAAGCAAACGCAACCAAACGCAAGGATCTGTGGACGAGTTAGGCTCCGGCCATGCGCTGGGAGCAGCTGTTCGCCGACCTCGAAGCGCAAGCCGCCGACCAGGAGGCAGCCGAGCTCGACGCCGAGGCGGCCTCCCGGTCGCGGGCGGAGATCGGGCGGGTGCACCTGGCCGACCGGCTGCGCGGCGCCGTCGGCACCGAGCTCGTGCTGACCTGCGCCGGGGTCGGTGACCTCACCGGCCGGCTGGTCGAGGTGGGGGGGGGACTGGCTGCTGCTGACCGACGTGCAGCTGCGTGAGCTGCTCGTCGCCACGCGGGCGGTCCGGGCCGTGGGCGGGCTGACGGCGCTGACCGTCGAGTCCCCCGGCGGCGGTGCGCAGTCGAGGCTGGACCTCCGCCGGGCGTTGCGCGCCCTGGCCCGCGACCGGGCGACCGTGCAGTGCCTGCTGGACGACGGCAGCGTGTTCGCCGGCACGGTCGACCGTGTGGGCGCCGACCACCTGGAGCTGGCCGAGCACGCGGTCGACCGACCCCGCCGGCGGGGTTCGGTCAGCGGTGTCCGGGCGGTCGTGCTGGCCGCGGTGGTCGCGGTCCGCACCCTGCCGCCGACGGCGGCCTGAGGCGGCGGCTCAGCCGGTCAGGAGGGGGAGTCGACCCCTGCGTCCCGTGTCTCCCCAGCGGGGACCTGCTCGCCGGCCACGTCCGGCTCGACCGCACGCGCCTCGGCGTACTTCTGCTGGATGAAGCGCTCCAGCTCGTCCTTCTCCACCCGCCACTGGCCCCGGCCGCCGATCTGGATGGCCACGAGCTCCTTGCGGCGGACCATCGCGTAGGCCTGCGACCAGGAGACGTTGAGGATCTCCGCGACGTCGTCGAGGGTCCAGAACCGCTGGGTCGCCATGAGGTGGGTCGCTCTCCCGTCGAAGGTGGCCGCCAGTCTGTCAGTCGGGTGACGTGCGGCCGCATCGTCCACCCGAAGGTGTGGACAACGGCTGCACTGCCCCCCGTCCTCGGTCATGATCTGCCTCCGCCGCACGTCGCGGTACCGCTGTCGGACGCCCGGCGTCCGGCCCTGATCCGGGAGGACGACCAGGCATGAGTGCGCCCAGCACGTCCGTGGCCCCCGGCATGGCCCCCGGCGGCGGTCCCGCGCCGGCCGGACCGGTCGCCCGGCGAGTCCGGCCGCCGCGCTGGCTGGACCTGCGCCTCGTCCTGGGCGTCCTGCTGGTGCTCGGGTCGGTGCTGGTCGGAGCCCGTGTGGTGACCGCCGCCGACGCCACCGTGCCCGTCTGGTCCGTCGGCACCGATCTCGCCGCCGGCACGGTGCTCACGCCGGAGGACCTGGTGCCGGTCCCGGTGCGGCTGGACGACGTCGCCGGCGCCTACCTGTCCGCGAGCACCCGTCCCGAGGGTCGGGTGCTCGCCCGCGCGGTCCGCGCCGGAGAGCTGGTGCCCCGGTCGGCGCTGGAGGAGGTGACCGGACAGGTGCAGCTGGCGCTGCCGGTCCAGGCCGGCTTCGTGCCGCCGGGGTTGTCCCGCGGTCAGCTGGTCGACGTCTACGCGGTGGCCGACCCGGCCGTGGGTGCCGCCCTGGAGACCGGGGGTGACGTCGACCTGGTCGTCGGCGCCGCACCGGTCCAGGCGGTGACCGGCCGGTCCGACGGGGTGCTGTCGGCGTCCACCAGCACCCTGCAGGTCGTGGTCACCGTGCCGGCCGACGAGGCACCCGAGGTGCTGGCCGCGATCGGCGGCCGCGGGCTGGTCGTGGTGGTGCGCGACTCGGTGGACGCCGCCTCCGGTGCCGACGCCTCCTCCCGGGACGACGCCGTCGCCGAGCCCGGGCCCACCGGCTGATGTCGCTGCAGGTCTTCACCGCGGTCACCGGGGCGGCCTGGGAGTCCGAGCTGGTCGGGGCCCTGGACCGGGAGGACCACGGCGTCACCGTCGTCCGCCGGTGCGTCGACGTCGCCGACCTGCTCGCCGCGGCCAGCACCGGTACCGGCCAGGCCGCCTTGCTCTCTGCGGAGCTGCGCCGGCTGGACGTCGGCGCGGTGACCCGGCTGGTCGCCGCGGGCGTCGCCGTCGTCGGCCTGGTCGAGCCCGGGGACGCGCGGGCGGGTGAACGGCTGCGCCAGCTCGGGGTCGAACGGGTGCTCCCCGCCGACGCGCCGCCGGAGGAGATCGCCCGTGCGCTGCGGGCCGCGGTCGCCGGCGGACCACCGGCCGGCCGGGACGTCGCCGATCCGCGCGCCGCGCTCCGCCCGGCCGGGCCTGACCAGCAGGAACCGCCCCGGCCGGTCGGCCGCGGGCGCGTGGTCGCCGTCTGGGGCCCGACCGGCGCACCCGGGCGGACCACCGTCGCCGTGGGGCTCGCCGACGAGGCCGCCCGGCTGGACGTGAGCACCCTGCTGGTCGATGCCGACGTCTACGGCGGTGTGGTGGCCCAGGTGCTGGGGCTGCTGGACGAGGCGCCGGGGCTGGCCGCCGCCGCGCGTCAGGCCGGCGCGGGGACCCTCGACGGCGCCGCGCTGTCCCGCCTGGCCGGGTCGGTGGGCCCGCGGCTGCGGGTGCTCACCGGGCTCGCGCGCGCCGACCGCTGGCCGGAACTGCGGCCGCAGGCGGTCGCGGTGGTGCTGGAGGAGGCCCGCCGGCTGGCGGAGCTCACCGTGGTCGACTGCGCCTTCTGCCTGGAGGAGGACGAGGAGCTCTCCTTCGACACGGCGGCGCCGCGGCGCAACGGGGCGACCCTGGCCGTGCTGGAGTCCGCCGACGAGGTGCTGTGCGTGAGCGGCGCCGACCCGGTCGCCCTGCAGCGGACGATCCGGGCGCTCGGCGAGCTGCAGGAGGTGCTGCCGGACGTGCACCCCCGGGTGGTCGTCAACCAGGTGCGCCGTGGGCCGGTGGCCGGGGACCCGCGACGCGAGATCGCCGCGGCGCTGACGCGCTTCACCGGCGCGGAGGTGGACCGCTTCCTGCCCGCGGACCGGCGGTCGACCGATGCCGCGCTCGCCGCGGGCCGGACGCTGGCCGAGGTCGCCCCCGCGTCGCCGCTGCGGACCGCGCTGCGCGACCTCGCCGTCGGCCTGAGCGGGGTGCCGGCGCCCACGGCCCGCCGGCGCAGCCGCCGCTGACCTGCTCCTGGACCGGTCGCCGGGTCGGGCCGACGGGGGCACCCCGGCCCGGGAGAGGGCCACCCCGTAGGTTGGGGCGACCGTCAGTGAGGGAGGTCACGCCGTGGTCCAACGGCTCACCGCGCTGGACGCGTCCTTCCTCTACCTGGAGGAGCCGGCGACGCCCATGCACGTGGGTGGGGTGCTCGTGCTCGAGTGCCCCGACGGCGGGCTCGACCACGAGGCGCTCGTGGAGCTCGTCCGGGCCCGGCTGCCGCTCGTGCCCCGCTACCGCCAGAAGGTGGTGGAGGTGCCCGGGCACCTGGCCAACCCGGCCTGGATCGACGACCCGGACTTCGACATCAGCTACCACGTGCGCCGCTCGGCGCTGCCCCGCCCGGGCACCGAGGAGCAGCTGCTGGACCTGGTCGCCCGGCTCACCGCCCGGCCGCTGGACCGCACCCGGCCGCTCTGGGAGATGTACCTGGTCGAGGGGCTGGCGGGCGACCGGACGGCGGTGGTGACCAAGACCCACCCGGCGCTGGTCGACGGCCTCGCGGCGATCGACATCGGGCAGGTCATCCTCGACCCCAGCCCGCACGCCGACGCCGCGTCGGTCGCGGTGCCCGACGACTGGCGCCCCCGGCGCCCCCCGGGTCCGGCCGCGCTGGTCTGGGAGGCGGTCGAGGACTACCTGCAGCGTCCGTCCGCCGTGCTGGAGACCGCCCGGACCGCGGTCGGTGACGTGCGCGCCACCGGCGCCCGCTGGGCCGGCGTGGCCACCGGCCTGCTGGCCGCCGTGGCCCGGACCGCGGTGTCGCCGGCCCCGGCCAGCCCGCTGAACGCACCGATCGGCCGGCAGCGGCGGTTCGCCGTCGCCCGGGTGTCCCTGGCGGAGCTGCGGGAGGTGCGGCGCGCCCTCGGTGGCACCGTCAACGACGTGCTGCTCAGCACGGTTGCCGGCGCGCTGCGGGAGTGGCTGCTGTCCCGCGGTGAGCCGGTGGTGGGCAGCACGGTCGTGCGGGCCCTGGTGCCGGTGTCGGTGCGCACCGAGGACGACACGGCCGGCAACCAGGTCTCCTCGCTGCTGGTGGACCTGCCGGTAGGTGAGCCGAACCCGCGGGTGCGTCTGGCCCGGATCAGCTACGCGATGCGGGGGCTGGCACCGCGGGGCCAGTCGGTCGGGGCGGACACCCTCAGCGCGCTGTCGGGCTTCGCTCCGCCCACCCTGCACGCCCTCGGCGCCCGCGCCGCCAGCGGGCTGTCCCGGCGGTTGTTCAACCTCGTGGTCACCAACGTGCCCGGCCCCCAGGTGCCGCTGTACGCCGGCGGGGCCCGGATGGTGGAGGTCTTCCCGGTGGTCCCGCTGGTGCGGGGGCAGGGCCTGGCGATCGGCCTGACCAGCTACGACGGCACCGTCTACGTCGGGCTGAACGCCGACCGGGACAGCATCAGCGACGTCGACGTGCTCGCCGACCTCATCGAACGGGAGGTCGGCGACCTCCGGGAGGCCGCCGGCTGAACGGCCCTCCTCTCCGTTCCGAGCAGGTCCGCGGCGGTGCCGGTCGAGTGGTCCACCCGGCCGGGGAACGGGGAGCGTGGCGGGCGACGTTACGGTCGCTGTCCCACGACTGAGGAGGCGACCCGGGTGCGCGTGTACCTGCCGGCCACGACCACCGTCCTGCGACGGTTGCTGGACGACGGCCGACTGGAGGGACCGCTCACGGTGTTCGCCGTGACGCCACAGCTGCGCGGCCACTACGAGCTCAGCGACGGTCTCCGCGACGACGAGGAGCTGGAGTACGCCGCCCTGCTCGCCGCCGCCCGGGCCAGCCTCCGGCTGATCGACGTCGACCCGGCCGCTGCCCGGCGCCGGGTGGTGCTGGCCGCGGACGTGCCGGACTCCTCGCTCACCCCGATCGAGGACCCCGCCGCCGACCCGGGGGCGGCGCGGATCGCCGTCGACGTCTCCCTGGCGGACGTGGCCAGCGCCCACCTCGACGTGGCCGAGGCCGAGGAGGACGTGTCGGCCGCGGTGGCCGTCGTGCTCGAGGCCGACCTGGGCAGCGACGAGGCGCAGTTCACCGTGGACCAGGCCGAGGGGCACGAGCTGGCCTGGTACGCGACGCAGGAGATCGGGCCGGCGCTCGAGCTGCTCTGACCTGCGCACCGGGTCACCGTCCCCGGCCGGTGACCCGGTGCCGTGCCACCTGCACCCGGGTCGGCTCGCCGCGGACCAGCAGCCATCCGGAGCCGGGCCGGGCCGGCAGGGGAGTGCGCGGCACCCGCAGCCCGAGCAGCTCGGCGTCGCCCGGACCCGGGCGGAGCAGCAGGGCGGTGCGGGACCGGCGCAGGACGGCCACCGGCCCGCGGAAGCTGCCCGCCAGCTCGGCCGGGCCCCCGGCGGCGATCACCAGCGCGGGGCCGGGAGCCGGTGCGTCACCGCCGGGGGCGCCGGTCGGCGGCCCGACGGCGACCGCGAGCGCGTCGGCCACGGCGTCGGGCAGGGAGGTGACGTCGTCGGCCAGCACCACCCGCGTGCCGGGCGTCGGTTCGGCGAGCCACGCCCGCACCGCGGCCGCGTCCCGGCGGTCCACCCGGTCGATCCGGTCCCCGGGGTCTGACGGGTCCGCCGGGGTTCCGGGGCCCGCGGGCGCCGTGGCCAGCTCCAGCACCCGGGCGCCGCCGGCGTGACAGTGCCGGCCGAAGGCGCGCACCGCCTCGCTGCGGCCGCTCCCCGGCGGGCCCACCACGAGCAGGCCCCCGCCTGCCGCGAGGTCGACCCGGGCCACCTGCCCCTCGTCGCCGCCGGGGCCGACGGGCAGCCACGGGAGCCCGGTACCCGGCGGGGGCAGCGGCAGTTCGGGATCGGCGGGCAGCTCGGTCACGCGCACGGGGCCGTCGGCGCCCGCCGGGACGGGCCAGGTGCGGACCGTGTCCCGGGGCAGGGTGAGCTGGCACTCCACGGCGCCCTCACCGACCAGCGCGCGACCGGGTGGACGGTCCTCGGGCACCGATCGCGGGGGCACCCCGGCGACGGCGTAGTCGGTGCGGTCGGGCAGTGGCAGCACCACCCGCTCCCGGACCGCGCCGGCCAGCCGGCTGCCGGGTACGGCGCGGTCGGCCGTCAGCGCGACCGTCAGCCCGACCGCCCCTCCTTCGCGGCACAGGCGGAGGAGGTCGGCCGAGCCGCCCGTGGGGTCGCCGCCCTCGAGCTCGCTCGTGAGGCCGTCGTAGCCGTCGACCAGCAGCAGGATCAGCGGCTGGCCGGCCCGGTGCCCCGCACGCCGGCGGTCCACCTCCGCGGCCAGCCGGTGCAGCAGGCGACCACTCCGGTGGGGGTCACCGCGTCGCACCACGGTGCCGGTGTGCGGCAGCCCGGTGGCCCGTGCGGCGAGCGCGCCGCCGCCGTGGTCGAGCACGTGGACGTGCAGCTGGTCCGGGGACAGCTGGGTCGCCGCCTCGGTCAGCACGGTCTCCAGGGCGGTGCTGCGCCCGCTGCGCGGCCCACCCACCGCGAGCCAGCCGCCACCGGCGGCGAGGTCCAGCTCGAACGGGCGTTGCACCTGCCGATCAGGGAGGTCCAGCAGACCGATCCGGAGGACGGTCGGGCCGGTTGCGGCCGCGGCGACGGCGTCGGCCAGGTCGCCGACGGTGAGCCGCCCGGGCAGCGGGGGGAGCCAGGGCCGTTCCGGCAGCTCCAGCGCCGTGGCGGCCGTCCGCCGTGCGACGGCGGCGACGATCCGGGCCAGATCGCTTCCGTCGTCAGCGCCGTCCGCGCCCGGGGCCGGGGTGGGCAGCGGGGGCCAGGACTGCCGGCGCACCCGGATCGACGGTCCGGCCGGTGCCGGGGCGGACACCCGGGCCACCTGGAGCAGGACCGGCGCCGCGCCACCGGCGCGCAGCCACGCACGGCCGGGCCGGTCAGCGGGCAGCTGGGCGGGCAGTGCGCTGCCCAGCACGTCGCGGGCCTCCGCCTCGTCGGTGGTGCGCAGGCAGATCCGCAGCGAACAGTTGGCCCTGATCTCCGGGCTGACCACGCCGGACGGGCGCTGGGTGGCGAGCACCAGGTGCACGCCGAGGGAGCGACCGCGCTGGGCGATGCCCACCAGCCCGCTGACGAAGCCGGGCAGGTCCTCGACCAGGGTGGCGAACTCGTCGACCACGATGACCAGCCGGGCCAGCGCCACGTCCTGGGGCAGGTCACCGACGTCCCGGGCGCCGTGCGTGGCCAGCAGCCGCTCCCGGCGGGCGAGCTCGGCGGCGAGGGACCGCAGCGCCCGGGCGGTCGACTGCTGGTCCAGGTCGGTGAGCACCCCGACGGTGTGCGGCATCGCGGCAGCCTCGGCGAAGGCGGCGCCGCCCTTGTAGTCGACCAGCAGGAGGCTGCACCGGTCCGGTGGGTGGTGCAGGGCCAGGCTGGCCACGAGGGTCTGCAGCAGCTCGGACTTCCCCGACCCGGTGGTCCCCGCGACGAGCGCGTGCGGGCCCTGGGACACCAGGTCCAGGGTGAGCGGGCCGCGGGCGGTCGCGCCGAGGGTGGCCGTCAGCCGGCTGCGCGACCGGTCCCAGCCCGGCGCGGGCTCCTCGCCGCTCTGCCCGGGTGCCGCGCAGAGCTCGAGCAGCCGGGCGCTGTCGGGGATCGCCTGCCCGTCCGCCGGTGCGGTCAGCGCGGCCAGCGTGCGGGCCAGCCCCGCGGCCACGGCTTCCCGCACCCCGTCCAGGGTGACCGGGCGACCGGGGGTGCCGGGCAGCACCAGCCGGCCGGCAGAGCCGGTCTCGCCGGTGACGGTCACGTGCGCACCGGAGGCGTCCCCCGGCCGGTCGGTGAGCTGGAGCAGGGCCACCCGCGGTGCGGCGGCCACCAGCGCGGCCCGCGCCTCGGCGCCGATGGTGCCGTCGACCACGAGGAGGGTCCGGGCTCCGGCGTCACCGCCGGCGGCGGTCGACGTGGCGAGCCGGTCGTCCACGACGGGCCCGGCCGGGTGGACGGCGCCCAGGTGGGGGAGCCAGCGGGCCCACGCCCAGTCGGGCAGCCGCCCCGGGTCGGCGACCAGTTCGAGGGACACCGCGCCGGGTGGGCGGAGCGCAGCCAGTTGGCACAACAGCGCGCGGGCCGTGCCCAGCACGGCCGGCCTCGGCCCGCTGAGGGTCAGGCCGCCGCAGGAGCCGAGGTCCAGGGTGACCGGGACGGCTTCGGCCGGTGCGGTGGCGCGTTCGCCGTCCGGGCCGGTCACGGTCACCGCCGTGGTGCCGGGGCCGCTGCCCAGGCGCACCACCCAGCCGGCCGGGTCGTGGGCGCCGCGGGACCACAGTGGCGACACCCGCCGTCGCGCCGCGGCGACCAGCCGGGCCGGATCGGGGTGGCGCGCCTCCTGGCCGGCCACGTCGGCGGCGACGGCTGCCGCGACCTCCAGTTCGGCCCGGGCCAGCGCGGCGGCGTGCTCGGCCCGGGCCCGCCGGCCGTTCCGCCGCCCGCTGAGCCGGTCGGACCACCAGCCGGCCACCGCCACCGCCGGACTGAGCAGGGCGAAGAACAGGAAGGCGGGGGTGTCGAGCAGCCAGGCCATCGCGACCCCGCCGACCGCGGGCAGGGACACCGCCACCCACCCCAGGCGCCGGCTCGGCGGGTCGGCAGGCGGCGTGGGCAGCGCGACGGTGACCGGGACCGCCGGCGGTGGGGAGGTGCCGAGGGGGTGCACCACGACCCGTCCCGCACCGGTCTCCCGGCCCTCCAGCGGGGACCCCGCCGGGCCGGTGAGGCGGAGCGTGGTGGCGCCCAGCTGGATCGCCTCGCCCACCGGCCACGTGGTCTCGGTGGAACCCAGCGCGGTGGCGCCCTGGCGCGTGGACAGCAGCGTGCCGTTCGAGGAACCGAGGTCGGCGACGGTCACCCGCCCCTCGGCCACGGTGACGGCGACGTGCCGGCGCGACACGTCCGGGTCGTCGAGCGGCAGCCCGCAGGCCGCACTCCGCCCGACGACGAGCCTCCCGCGCCCCAGCGGCAGGCTGCGCCCGGCGTCGGGTCCGCCGGTGACCTGCAGCTCCAGCGCGCCGCAGACGGCCGGGTCGCGGGGACCGGGGCGGCCCCAGCCCAGCACCGTGGCGTGGCGGAGGTCGGACGCCGACAGCGGCGTGCTGCCGGGCAGCTCCGTGGAACCGGACCACAGCGGGCCGCCCGGCTCGCCCAGCTCGGCGGCGAGGGCGGGCAGGACGTCGTCCAGCGCGGCGTCGCCGGGGGCGCTGACCTCGACGTCGAGGGCGCCACGGGCCGTGTGCAGCGTCCAGCTGCGGCTGGTGGTCGGCGCCCCACCCGGGGCGCCCGCGGAGGTGGGCACCGGGGGATCGTGCCGCCGGACACCCCGTCCGTGGCGCCCGGCAGGGTGATCTGTGGACAGCGCCGGGGGCTGTGGACAACGGGTCACGCCGACCGCCCTGGGCACCTACCGTCCTGCTCCACCGGGAGGTGCCCGGGTCAGGAGGAGGAACCGTGAAGGTCGACATCGCGACGTTGCAGGGCATGGCCGGTCGCTGCCAGGCCGAGGCCGGGGAGACCACCGCGCGGCACACGGCGCTGTCCGCGGGGATCAACACCTCGGTGCTCGAGGGCTGGACCGACAGCCAGGCGGCCGTGCAGTTCACCGAGCTCTACGAGAAGTGGCGGCTGTCCAGCCAGGGGCTGAGCGAGGCGCTGACCGGGATGGGGCAGCTGCTCACCAACGTCGCGGCGGCGTACCAGCAGCACGAGGCGGAGATGGCCGCCCGGATCGGCGCCATGGTCTGACCGCCGGGCGCCCGGCCGGTCACCCCTGGGCGGGCGCGGGGGCCTGGGGTGCGGTCCGGTCGAGGATCCTGTCCTGGCGGCGGGCGGCCAGCCGTTCCCAGGGCAGGATCGACACGATCGCGATGCAGTGCGGCAGGAAGATGATCCCGACGCCGGCGAAGACCATGACGTGGAAGCCCAGCAGGAACAGCACCAGGGCGACGCGTGCCCGGTCGGTGCGCACCAGCAGCATCAGCGGGGCGAGGAACTCCAGCGCCAGCATCACCCACTGGGCGGTGGCCAGCAGCCAGGGGAAGTCCAGGGTCCACGTCGACAGGTCGGTGCCCCGGCGGACCACGGCGCGGGTGAGGGTCGACCCGGTGGGCCAGTCCCAGCCGCCGAACCGGATCTTCGCCCAGGCGGCGAGGAAGTAGGTGAGCATCACCGTGACCAGCACGGCCGCCATGGCGAAGCCGGCCGCCTCCGAGGAGCGGCGGTCCCGCCACCGGGCCGCACCGATCGTGGGCAGCACCGCCAGGGCCACCAGGAAGGCGATCCGGTCGTGGTCGACCTTCCCGTAGCTCATCGCGATCACCATCCACTCCATGTAGAGGAGGAAGACGGCGAACCCGAGCAGCCGGGGCGCGCGGCCGGTGGCCGCGGCCAGGGCGGCGAGCACCAGCGCCCACTGCACGACCAGCACGAGGGTGTGCGTCGGGGTGGGCAGGTGCAGCAGCCGGCCGATCAGCAGCGGGGCGTACCAGTCGGTGGGCACGTCGGCGTGCGCCCGCACCCAGGACGTGGTGAGGAGGACGTCGACCGGGATGAACAGGTAGGCGATCGCCCGGAACACCGCGATCCGGGCCAGGGGCACCGGGCGGAACCACCAGCGCGGGGTGCCGGGGACGGCCGGCGCCTCCTCCGGGCGGACCGGCGCCGCGGCGGGTGGGGTGGGCGCCGAAGGGGTGGTGGTCGAGGGGGTGGTGGCCGAGGGGGTGGAGCTCGGGGTGCTCACTCGCCGGCCTCCAGCTGGTGCTCGATCAGCACCCGGTCACTGATCTCGCCGGTGCGCACGCCGTCGGCGAGCTCGTAGCGGCGCTGCACGACCTGCACCGCCACCAGCTCCTCGGCGTCGGGGTGGTGCTCGGCGTAGGAGTGGGCCAGGAGACCGAGCAGCGACGGGTCCCGCTCGATGCGGGGCAGCTGCCCCTCGAACTCGGCCCGGCGCAGGCCCACCTCCCCACCGGAGAGCCGCACCTCGGTGCCCGCGGGGGTCAGCCCGACCACCCGGGTGGAGACCACCGGGGTGTCCGGGTTCGCGCGCGTGGAGTACATCCGGAACGGGCCGAAGGGGAAGGAGTCGTCGTCCCCCCACACCGTCCCCGCCAGCAGCAGGGCGAGCACCACGACCACCGCGGCGAGCCGGGCGCGCCGTCCACCGGGGGACAGCCGCACCACCTCGTCCTCCGTGGTCAGGGCGGGAGGGGACAGCGACAGCACCGGCCCATCGTAGGATCGGCGGCCGTCCAGACGGGTCATCGTCGCCCCGCACGGGCAACTCGCGTTCCGCATGGGGAGCGGGGTTCGCCTGAGGCGCCAGCGCCCCGTCGTCGTGCGCCGATGAGCGGGAGCTGAGCAGATGCAGTTCGGCCGGTACTACGAGGAGTTCGAGGTCGGCGCCGTCTACCGGCACTGGCCCGGCAAGACCGTCACCGAGTACGACGACCACCTGTTCTGCCTGCTCACGATGAACCACCACCCGCTGCACCTGGACGCCCACTACGCCGCGGAGGCCACCGAGTTCGGGGCCAACGTCGTCGTCGGCAACTACGTCTACTCCCTGCTGCTGGGCATGAGCGTGCCCGACGTGTCGGGCAAGGCGATCGCGAACCTCGAGGTCGAGTCGCTGCGGCACGTCGCCCCGACCTTCCACGGCGACACGATCTACGGCGAGACGACCGTGCTGGACAAGACCGGGTCCCGGACCAAGGACGACCGCGGCGTCGTGCACGTGGAGACGATCGGCTACAAGCAGGACGGCACCGTGGTGTGCACCTTCCGCCGGAAGGTGATGGTGCCCAAACGCGCCGCCGCCGAGCAGCGCGGCGGCGAGCAGCCCGGCCGCCCGGACCCGGTCCGTCGCTGACCGGCAGCCCCGCGGTGGTGGTTCAGCGGCGGGGGAGCAGTCCCCAGCCGGTCAGGGCGGCGACCACGCCCGGCGCCATCCGGCCGGCGTCCTCCAGCGCGGTCAGGCCGGCGGCGTCGACGAACGCCACGTCGACGGCGTCGTCACCGGCCACCGGTGTCTGGTCGTCGCCGGCCAGGTCGCACCGCCAGTCGGTCACGGTGAAGAGCACCCCGGGCCCGGCGATGCGCACCTGTCCGGCCACCGAGACCGGGCGCACCCGCAGCCCGGTCTCCTCGCGGACCTCGCGCACCACCGCGTCGGGCTCGCTCTCCCCGGGCTCGACCCGGCCGCCGGGCACCGACCACAGCCCGGCGCTCGGGGCGTGCCCGCGCCGGATCAGCAGCAGCCGGCCCGCGGCGTCGTGCACGAGGCCGCCCACGCAGGGCACCTCGGGGACGACCGCGTCACGTTCGGGCACCCCCGGAGGCTACGGCGGCGCGCACCGGCCCCGGGCGGGCCGGCGCAGCCCAGCCGGGCAACTCACGCTTGACGAAACCGCGCCGGGGACCGACGGTGAGCGGCGATGAGCGTCTCCCCGGTGTGCCCCCGCTGCGGCGAGCCGCTGATGGTGAAGTCCGGCTCCACGGCCGAGGGCTGGTGCCACCTGCACGCCGCGGTCACCCCGCTGCACCACACGGCGGTGGTGGCGCACGACGCCATCACCGCGGTCTGCGCCGACGCCCAGGTGCCGGCCTGGGTGCCCGACCCGATGCCGCCGGGCTGGTCGGTCACCGGCCTGGCCTGGGGCGGCGAACCGGGCGCCCGGGCCATCGTGGTCGCCTGCGCCGGGCCCGGGCCGCTCGGCGAGGCGGCGGAGCTGGTGCTGGTCGCCGAGGAGCCGGGCACCGGCCTGGGCTGCGGCTACGCGGGGCTGCCCGGCGTCGACCCGGGCGAGCTGATCGACGGTCCGTCCGCGGCGGCGGTCCGCGCCGCCGGTCAGCGCGCGCCGCTGTGGACCGTGCCCACCAGGGACGACCGGGCCGCGTTCGTCGGCGAGGCCTACGGGGTGTGGCTGTGGCTGGTGACCTGGCCGGCGTCGGCCGCCTGGCTGCTGGCCGAGGACCCGGCGCTGCTGGACCTGCGCGAGCGGGTGTACCCCGACCTCCCGCTGGGTCCACCGACCGGGCGGCTGCTCCCCGGGCACTGATTCCCGGGCGCCGATTCCCCCGGCCCTCCGGCGTGGCGACTGGTGCTGCCCGTGGGGCTGCTGTTACGCATGGGGTGCGGTCCAGCAGGCCGTGGTGGAGTCATGCCGTCGTCCGTGGTCCGCGGACGCCGTGGCCTGCCTGCTGACCGATGGGAGGAACGGTGCGACCGTGCTGAAGAAGGTGCTCACCTGGGTGGCCATCGCCTTCGTCGTCTTCTACGTGATCCAGCGGCCGGAGGACGCGGCCGGCATCGTGCGCAGCGCGGGCGGGGCGCTGAGTGACGCGGCGCAGTCGCTGTCGGCCTTCGTGGGCTCGCTGGTCTGAGCCGGGGCGTGTCCGGCCCGCGACGGCCCCGCTGGGGCAAGGACGCCGAGAAGTACCTGCTCGCCGACGAGCCGCCGGTGATCGCCACCCGCCGGCACCCGGCGGTGCTGGTGCGCCCCTACGTGCGGGGGATCCCCGCGCTGGTCGTCGGCGTCTGGCTGCTGCAACTCGACCCGGACAACCAGGTGAGCACGGTGCTCGGCCTGGCCGTGGCCGTCGGCGCGTTGAGCTACCTGGGCCTGCACACCGCCGAGTGGTGGGTGCGGCACCTGCTCGTCACCCGGCGCCGGGTGCTGCTCACCTCCGGGGTGATCATCCGCACCGTCGCCGTCATGCCGCTGCGCCGGATCACCGACCTGACCTGGAAGGAGACCTTCTGGGGGCAGATCCTCGGCTACGGCACCTTCCGGTTCGAGTCGGCCGGCCAGCAGCAGGGGCTGGACGTCGTCACCTTCATGCCGCACGCCGGGTCGCTGTACAAGCGGCTGAGCGAGCTGATGTTCGGCAGCGACACGTCCACGAACCCGGTCAGCAGCGACGAGGACGCCGACGGGTCGATGAACGCCGACGACCGCGGGGACGGCGGCGCTCCCGAGCAGCACCTGCCCCCACCGATGACCTCCGGGCGGCGGCACGACACCGAGCCGATCCCGCGGGTGCGCAGCGGCCGTCGCAGCCCGGCCCCTGAGTGAGCACCGGCCTCCGGTCGCCCGCCGCCGCGCCGGGTGCGGCAGGCTGACGGCGTGCTCATCGACCTGCACACCCACTCCGCGGTGTCCGACGGCACCGACAGCCCCGCGACGCTGGTCGCCACCGCGGCCGCGGCCGGCCTCGACGTCATCGCCCTCACCGACCACGACACCACCGCCGGCTGGCAGCCGGCGGCGGCCGCCCGGCCGACCGGGCTCACGATCGTGCCGGGGATGGAGCTGTCCTGCCGGTGGTTCCCGGCCGACGAGCCGCCGATGAGCGTGCACCTGCTGGCCTACCTGTTCGACCCGCAGCACCCCGGCTTCGCCGCCGAGCGCGTGCGGCTGCGGGAGGAGCGGCTCGGGCGCGCCGAGCGGATCGTCGGCAACCTGGCCGCGGCCGGCTACCCGATCACCTGGGACGTCGTGGTGGCCCGCAGCGCCGGCGGGGTGGTCGGCCGGCCGCACATCGCCGGCGCGCTGGTGGAGGCCGGGGTCGTCGACTCGGTCGACCAGGCCTTCGCCACCGTGCTGAACCACCGCAGCCCGCACTACGTGACCAAGGCCGACACCGACGTGCTCGACGGTATCGCCCTGGTCCGCGCGGCCGGCGGGGTGCCGGTCTTCGCCCACGGACTCGCCACCTCCCGCGGCCGGGTCGTCGACGACGCCGCGCTCACGACGATGACCGACGCCGGGCTGCTGGGCCTGGAGGTCGACCACCCCGACCACACCCCCGAGCAGCGCGAGCACCTGCGCGCCCTGGCCGGCGACCTGGGGTTGATCCGCACCGGGTCCAGCGACTACCACGGCACCAACAAGCTCACCCCGATCGCGGCCTGCACCACCGACCCCGACCAGTACGAGGCGATCGTGGCCGCGGGCACCGGGAGCACCGTCGTCGGCGACTGAGGCTGTCGGTGCCGCGGGATAGCGTGACCGTCGTGCAGATGGAGATGCCGGGCATGCCCAAGCGGCTGTTCGCCTGCACGCCGAGCAAGCTCGCCACCTTCGCCGACTGCCCGCGCCGCTACCGGTTCGCCTACGTCGAGCGGCCCAGCCCGCCCAAGGGCCCGCCGTGGGCGCACAACACCGTCGGCTCGGCGGTGCACGCGGCGCTGCGGAGCTGGTGGGAGCTGCCGATCGAGAAGCGGACCACCGCCGCGGTCCGCCAGCTGCTGTACGGCGCCTGGTCGCCCACCGGCTTCCGCGACGACGAGCAGTCGCACCGCTGGCGCGCCAAGGCCGCGACCTGGCTGACCGACTACGTCGCCGGGCTCGACCCGGCCGACGAACCGGCCGGCACCGAGCGCACGGTGGGGACGACGACCCCCGCGCTGGCGCTGTCCGGCCGCGTCGACCGGATCGACCGGCGCGGCGACGAGCTGGTCGTCGTCGACTACAAGACCGGGCGGGTGCCCAGCACGGAGGACGAGGCCCGCGGCTCCCCGGCGCTGGCCGCCTACGTGCTCGGCGTGCGTCGCACGCTGCGCCGGCCGTGCAGCCGGGTCGAGCTGCACCACCTGCCCAGCGGCACGGTCGCCGCCTTCGAGCACACCGATCGCTCGCTGGCCAACCACGTGCGCCGCGCCGAGGACATCGCGGCCGACATCGCGACGGCCACCGAGGCGGTCGAGGCCGGGCAGAGCCCCGACGAGGCGTTCCCGGCGGTCACCGGGCGGCAGTGCAGCTGGTGCGACTTCCGGCCCAGCTGTCCGGTCGGCCGGGCCGCCGTCCCCGCGCGCGAGTCGTGGAGCTTCCTCCCCGAGGAGCCGGCGGCCGACTGACCGGCGGATCACAGACCGCGGGCCACCAGCGAGACCGCCAGCGCCACCATGACCACGGCGATCAGGCCGTCGAGCACCCGCCAGGCGGCCGGCCGGGCGAACAGCGGGCGCAGCAGGCGCGCCCCGTAGCCCAGGCCGGTGAACCAGACCACCGAGCCCAGCGCCGCGCCGGCGGCGAACCACCAGCGCTGCTCGGACCAGGTGCTGGCCAGCGAGCCGAGCAGCACCACGGTGTCCAGGTAGACGTGTGGGTTGAGCCAGGTCAGCGCCAGGCAGGTGGTGACGGCGGCGGCCAGCGACCCGCGGGCGCCGCCGTCGGCGGGCAGCAGCACGGCCGGGCGGAGTGCCCGGCGAGCGGCCAGCAGCCCGTACCCGAGCAGGAAGGCCGCGCCCGCGAGGCACACGACGGTCAGCAGCTCCGGCACCCGGGTCACCAGCGCCCCGGCGCCCGCGGTGCCGGCCGCGATCAGCACGACGTCGGACAGCAGGCAGACGGCGACCACCGCCGCGACGTGCTCGGCGCGCAGCCCCTGGCGCAGCACGAAGGCGTTCTGCGCGCCGATCGCGATGATCAGGGACAGGCCGAGTCCGAGCCCGGAGGCGGCGGCGAGGGCGGCGGTGGGCACGTCCGGAGACGCTAGGCGGCCGATGGATGCAGTTCCGCTCACGTCTCTACGGGAGCGACAGTTGCTCTAATGATCGGGTGGATCTCGACCTGGGCCAGCTACGGGCTCTCGAGGCGACGGTCGCGGCCGGCAGCCTGGACGCGGCCGCCCGCGTCCTGCACGTCACGCCGAGCGCGGTCAGCCAGCGGCTCAAGGCCCTGGAGACGGCGACCGGCCGGGTGCTGCTGGTGCGCAGCCGGCCGGTGCGGGTGACGCCGTCCGGCGAGGCGGTGCTGCGCCTGGCCCGCCAGGTGGGGCTGCTCGCCGCCGAGACCGCCCGCGAGCTGGGTGCCGATCGCGGCCCGCTGGTCCTGTCGATCGCGGTCAATGCCGACTCGCTGGCCACCTGGGTGCTGCCCGCGCTGGCCCCGCTGG
The DNA here is from genome assembly GCF_007994135.1 of Modestobacter roseus. Lineage (NCBI taxonomy): Bacteria > Bacillati > Actinomycetota > Actinomycetes > Geodermatophilales > Geodermatophilaceae > Modestobacter > Modestobacter roseus. The sequence continues at coordinate 2,794,971 of NZ_VLKF01000001.1, read as the reverse complement.
CCGGGGAGGTCGCCTTCGATCTGCGCCGGGAGGACCAGGAGCACACCAGCGCGCTGCTGCGCGACGGGTCGGTCACGGCCGCCGTCACCGCCGACGCCGACCCGGTTCCCGGCTGCACGGTCACCCGGCTCGGGGCGATGCGCTACCGGCCGATGGCGACCGCCCCCGTCGTCGCCCGCTGGTTCCCGGACGGCGTGAGCGCGGCCGCGCTGGCGCGGGCGCCGGTCGTCGTCTTCGACCGCCGGGACGACCTGCAGCACCGCTACCTGCGGTCCCGTGGCGTGGACCCGGACGACGTCCCGGCGCACTTCGTCCCGTCGTCCACCGACTACGTCGAGGCCGTGCGGCTGGGCTTCGGCTGGGGCATGGTCCCGCGGCAGCAGGAGCCGCCGGGCGAGCTGGTCGCCCTGGACGACGCCGGCGCGGTCGAGGTGCTCCTGCACTGGCAGCAGTGGAAGCTGCGCTCCCCGGCGCTGGACCGGGTGGCCGATGCCGTGCTGACCGCCGCGCGCCGCGCGCTGGACCAGACCGTCGCGGCCTGACTGCGGCAGACTCCGGGGATGCTCGCGCTGATCGCGGTGGTCGTCGTCACGGTGGTGCTCGCCGCGGGAGTCGCCGCGGTGCCAGCCGCGCGCCGCTCCGACGGCCGGACGGCGGACGTGCTTCGCTGGGTGGCGCCGCTCCTCGCGGCGCTGGGCGGCGCCGTGCTGATCCGGGACACCTGGCTCGACGCCACCCCGTTCGTGTACGCGGCGCTCGGGCTGCCGGTGGTGGTGCTCCTGGTTCCCGTGCTCCTCGCCCGGTCCCGCTGGGTGCGCCTCGCCTCGACGGCTGCGGCCACGGCCGTGCTGGCCTGGGCAGTCGTGTGGGGCCTCGGCGGCGGGCTGGTGCTGCTCCCGGCAGTCATCGTGGAGTTCGTCGCCGCCGCGCTGACCCCGTGGCGCAGGACCCTCGCCGCTCGCTGAGCAGCCGGAGCCCCGGCGACCCGGGATCGGTCAGGCAGCGAGCGGCTCGGCGACCCGCTCGCGAGCAGCGCGCACGATCGGCGACTCACGCACCCGGGCCGGCACCGCCAGCGCCGTCTGGCGGAAGGCACGCACCGCGGCGGTCGCCGCGGCGTCGGTGAGCCCGAAGCCGGGCAGGCCGTAGAGCCGGCGGGCCCACTGCGGGAGCGTCGCGGCACCCAGGCTGGCCAGGGTGCTCCACGCCGGGCGGGCCGGGGTGAACAGCTGCACCCAGCCGGGCATCGGTGGCAGGAGGACGAACCGGGAGGCGGTGCGCGCGGCGGGGGTGACCGCCAGCCGGGGCCGCGTGCGGTCCAGGTAGGCGGCCAGCTCCGCGGCGGTGGCCGGGACGTCGTCGGGCTCGCAGCCGATCAGCACGGCCGCCACCACCTGCTCGGCGACGTAGCGATCGGCCTCGGCGTCGGTCAGCGGTACCCCGGCGCGCCGGGCGGTGGACAGCAGCGAGTCGACCTCGCAGCAGTGCACCCACAGCAGCAGGTCGGCGTCGTCGACGGAGTAGGCGCGCCCGGTGGTCTCCTCCACCGACGACTTGCCGCGGTGCATGCCGCGGACCCGGCGCACGGCGCGCAGCGCGTCCCGGCGGGTGCCGAACGTCAGGGTGGCGACGTACTCCGCGGTCCGGGTCAGCCGGGCCCACGGCTCGCTGCCGAACGCCTCGGAGAACTGGTGGACGCCGTCCATCGCCACCGGGTGCAGCGCCTGGAGCAGCAGCGCCCGGATGCCGCCCACGGAGAACGCGGGGTCGGCGTGGATCCGCCAGCTGATGCTGTCCGGGCCGAAGAACCCGAGCCTGTCCTCCTCCGCGGTGAACTCGCGCAGGGACGGCGTCGGCCTCATCGCGCCGCCTCGTGGTCGCCGGTCGCGGGCACGTCGGCCGAGCGGGCGGCGGCGGTGGAGGCGGCCGGGTCGGCCAGGAAGTCCAGCAGCACGGCGAGCGTGCGGGCCGGGTTCTCGATGGCGGGGGAGTGCACCGCCTGCGGGATGACCTCGTGCCGGGCGCCCAGCCGCGCGGCCATCTCCGCCTGTGCCGCCGGGCGCCACGCGTCGTCGGCGATGCCGTGCGCGACCAGGACCGGCACCCCGGTGGCGGCCAGCTCGGCCACCCGATCGGGCTCGCCGAGCATCGCGTCGGCCATGCCGCGCAGCCCGGCGGCGCTGTTGGACAGGAACCGGCGGGTGAGGAACTCACGCGTCGGGGCGGGGACCGCCTGCGCCCGCGGGTCGGTCATCGCCAGCTGCTCCAGCGTGTCGCTGACCAGCTGCACGCCACCGGCGTCCAGCAGCGGGGCGAGGTGGTCCAGCAGCTCCGCGCGCGGACCGGTCAGCGCGGCCGGGCCGCTGCCGAGCAGCGTCAGCGAGGCGAACAGCGCCGGGTCGGCGAGCACGGCGGCGCGGGCCACGATGCCGCCGAAGCTGTGCCCCAGCAGGTGCACCGGGCGGCCGTCGCGCTCCTGCAGCTGGCGGGCCACGGCGACGACGTCGGCGGCGAGCTCGGGCACGGCGTAGGCCGCCGGGTCGTCGGGGCCGGGGGACTCGTACTGCCCGCGCTGGTCGATCGCGACCGTGCGCAGGCCGGCGTCGGCCAGCGGCGTCAGCAGCGGTGCGAAGTCCTCCTTGCTGCCGGTGTAGCCGGCCACCAGCAGCACGGTGGCGCGGGCGTCCCGGTCGGCGCCGGTGTCCAGCCCGGCGATCGGGCCGGCGCCACCGCGGAAGGCGATCGGGCGGGCGTCGTGCACGGCGAGCTGGCGGAGGTCGTGGGGAGCGACGTGCTCGGAGCCACCTGGCAGGACCATGACCCCGAGTGTGCACCGCACCGCCGACAGGTGGCGGAACCGGCTCAGCGGAAGGCGCGGACCTCACCCGGGGTGGCGAGGACGACGGTCGGCCCCACGACGGTGGCGCGGCCGCCCGTGGGCAGCTCGCCCGTCACCGTCGACCGCTCCAGCTCGGCGCCGTCGGCCAGGGAACGGCGGACGAACGCGCCGTCCTCGGGCACCAGCACCTCGCCGACCGGGGCGCTGCCCACCGCCGCGGGCAGCCCCAGCGCCGGCCCGCTCCAGCGGGTGGCGCCGGTCGCCTGGTCCAGGGCGACGACCGTGCCGCGGGCCCACAGCAGGGCGACGTCCTCGACGCCGGCCTGCAGCAGCGGCTCGGCACGCGCGTCGGCGCCCGCGGGCAGGGAGGGGAGCTCGATCGTCCGCAGCGTGGCGCCGTCGGCCGGGGCGAGCACGGTCACCGTGTCCCCGACCACGACGCCGACCAGCCGGTCGGCGCCGGTCAGGCGCGCGGTCGCCGTCCCGGTGTCCAGCTCGCGGGTCCAGGTGAGGTCCCCGGCCATGCCGTCGTAGAGCAGCACCTGCAGCGGAGCGCCCGCACCGCAGCGCTGGAGCACGGCGACGCCGGTGCTCCCGGCGGCGGCGTCGACGAACCGGCACCCGTCGGCGGGGGAGACCCGCCAGCGGGTGTTGTCGCCGGTGGGGTCGATGGTGACGATCCCCGTGGGGCTGCTGGCCAGGAGCACCTGCTCGGTGCTGGTCAGGTCGACGTCGGTGCGGAAGCGCACGTTGCGGTACCAGGCGCGCTCCCCGGTCGCCGCGGTCAGCCCGGTGAGCTCGTTGCACCGGCCGGTGGTGCGGAAGGCGACGATCACGAGACCGTCGACGGCGGTGGCGTCGCACAGCCGGGCGTTGGACCGCCGGTAGTGCCAGGCCTCCTCGCCGGTGGCCGGGTCGACCATGGCGACGCCGTGCTCGTCGGTGACCAGGACCCGTCCGCTCTCCACCACCCGGCCGCGCAGGTCACCGTCGGTCGGTGCCGACCAGGCCGCGGTCAGCGCCCCGGCCGGCGCCTCGTCGGCGACGGAGGCGGGAGGAGCGGTCGTCGAGGAGGTCGCCGCGACGTCGGAGGTCAGCCACAGCGACACGGCGACGGCGGCCACCACGAGGGCGGCCGCCGTCCACACCCACACCCGCAGCGGCGGGCGAGGACGGAGACGACGGCCGCGTGCGGTCATCCGGCGGCGGGCTCGCTGCCGCCGGCCGAGCCGGTGTCGGCCGCGCCGCCACCGCTGCGCCCCGACCCGCTGCGCCCCGCGCCACCACGGCGACGACGCCGGCGCTTGGGCGCGCCGCCGTCACCGGCGGTCGATGCGGTCGCGGTGGCCGCGCCCTCGCTGCCGCCGCCCTCGCTGCCGCCGGCCTCGGCCGCGGCCGGCCCGTCGGTGCCGAGTGCGGCTGCCGCGCCGGCGGCCGCCGCGCCGCTGCCCCGGGTGCGCCGGCGCGGGCGGCTCTTGCTGGGGCCGGCGGTCGGCTCGGCGTCCTCACGACCGGGGCCGGAGTGGTTGCCGCTGGAGCCGCGCCCGGTGCCGGTGCCGGAACCGGCACCGGTGCGCTGGCGCTTGCCCGTCTCGCCGAGGTCCTCGAGGGTCTCGGCGCCCAGGCCCTCGCGGGTGCGCTGGGAGCGGGGGAGCCGGCCGGTGGCCGTCGTCGGCACGTCGAGGTCGGTGTAGACCCACGGCGACGTGGAGTACGTCTCCGGCGGGTCGGCGAAGTCGAGGTCCAGTGCCTTGTTGATCAGCTGCCAGCGCGGGATGTCGTCCCAGTCGACCAGGGTGACGGCGACGCCGGTGCTCCCCGCACGGCCGGTGCGGCCGATCCGGTGCACGTAGGTCTTCTCGTCCTCGGGGCACTGGTAGTTGACGACGTGGCTCACGCCGGTGACGTCGATGCCGCGGGCGGCGACATCGGTGGCGACCAGCACGTCGACCTTGCCGGCGCGGAAGGCCCGCAGCGCCTGCTCGCGGGCGCCCTGGCCGAGGTCACCGTGCACCGCGGCCGCGGCGAACCCGCGGTCGACCAGCTCGTCGGCGACCTTCTGCGCGGTCCGCTTGGTGCGGCAGAAGACCATCACCAGGCCGCGGTCGCGGGACTGCAGCACCCGGGACAGCAGCTCGGGCTTGTCCAGGTTGTGCGCCCGGTAGATGAACTGGGTGGTCTGCGGGACCGTCGAGCCCTCGTCGTTGCCGTGCGCCCGGATGTGCGTGGGCTGGGTCATGAACGACCGCGACAGGGTGACGATCGGGCCGGGCATCGTCGCGGAGAACAGCATCGTCTGCCGCTTCTCCGGGACCATCGCCAGGATGCGCTCGATGTCGGGCAGGAAGCCCAGGTCGAGCATCTCGTCGGCCTCGTCGAGGACCAGGCCGCGGACCTTGCCCAGGATCAGGTGGCCCTGCTGTGCCAGGTCCAGCAGCCGGCCGGGGGTGCCGACGACGACCTCGACGCCGGCCTGCAGCGCGGCGACCTGCGGCTCGAAGGCGCGGCCGCCGTAGATGGCCTGCACCCGGACGCCGCGCTTGGCGCCCGCAGCGGCCAGGTCACGGGAGACCTGGACGCACAGCTCGCGGGTGGGGACGACGACCAGGGCCTGCGGGACGCCGTCGGCGCCCTCGGCCGGCGGGGTGACCCGCTGCAGCAGCGGGACGCCGAAGCCCAGCGTCTTGCCGGTGCCGGTGCGGGCCTGCCCGATGAGGTCGTTGCCGGCCAGGGCCAGCGGGAGCGTCAGCTCCTGGATGGCGAAGGTGCGGGTGATGCCGACCTCGGCGAGCGCGGCGACGATGTCGGGGTGGACGTCGAAGTCGCTGAACAGCGGGCTGTCGCTGGCGACGGGAGCGCCGCCCAGCTCCTCGACCTGCTGCTCGAGCTCCTCGGGGGCGGGCGCGCCGGACTCGGCGTGCTCCAGCTCCGGAGCGGTGGGGTCGGTGCTGGCGGTGGGGGTGTTCTCGGTGGAGGTCAGTTCTCTCGCCTCGGTCTGGTGGGGGACCTCGGCGTCGTGGTGCGGCCCCGTCTCGGGGCGCCGCCGGCGACGCACGTCGGTCCCGGTCGGTTCCGGGATTGGTGATCCAGCGCCGACGTGGCCAGTTCGACCGGGCGTCGAGTGCAGACTGCCCGGGAGAGCTCCGCGAGGAGCGTCATCCAGCGGTCATCAGCGCACACGGAATTGCATTGCGGTCGTGCTCTGTGCGGAACGGACCTGGCGGTCCGCGCATTCCATCCTAACCTGCGGCAGCCCGTTAACCTGCCGGTGCGCCGTTGCGACACCGTCGGGACCACCCGGCGGGGGCAGGCGGACGGCGACGGGAGGCGGCGCGGAGTGGGTGCCGAGGTGCGCGTGCTGGACGTCGAGGTGCAGCGGCGGGCGGTGGTGGAGCTGCTCGGCGTGCTCTCCTACGCGGAGCTGACCGCCTTCGACCGGCTGGCCGAGGACGCCCGGATGGCGCCGACCCTCGCCGGCCGCGCGGCGCTGGCCCGGATGGCGGCCGCGGAGATCGCCCACCACGACCGGCTCTCCGCCCGGCTGGTCGAGCTGGGCGTCGACCCGGCCGACGCGATGGCCCCGTTCGTCGCGGCGCTGGACGGCTTCCACGACCAGACGCGGGCCGGCAGCTGGCTGGAGGGACTGGTCAAGGCGCACGTCGGCGACGGGCTGGCCACCGACTTCTACCGGGAGGTCGCCACGTTCCTGCCGCAGCCCGACCGCGGGCTGGTCGAGGAGGTGCTCGCCGACACCGGGCACGCCGACTTCGCCGTCCGGGAGGTGCGGGCGGCCATCGCGGCCGACCCCACTCAGGCCGGGCGGCTGGCCCTGTGGGCCCGCCGGCTGGTGGGTGAGGCGCTCACCCAGTCGCAGGCGGTGATCGCCGAGCACGACGACCTCGCCGACCTGATGATGACCGGCACCGGCGACCTGGCCGGGGTGGGCAAGCTGCTGCAGCGGCTCACGGCTGCACACGGGGTGCGCATGAAGGCGCTGGGACTCAACCCCTGACCGACGCCGAGGGGGCGCCACCGCGGCTGCGGTGACGCCCCCTGGGGAGCTGATGGAACGGCTCCGGTGCAGGGGCCCGCGACGCGCGACAGCGAGTCGTGGGGGGCACCGGGGTCCTTCGTCAGCCGGCGATGAAGCCCACCCGGCGCTGGTCGGCCTCGGCGATCTCGACGTAGGCGATCTTGGACGTCGGGACGACGACGCGGCGACCGCGCTCGTCGACCAGCGTCAGCAGACCGTCGTCGGCCGCCATGGCCTTCGAGACCTCCGTCGCGATCTCGTCGGGGGTCTTCGGGCTGTCGATGACCAGCTCGCGGGGGGAGTGTTGGACACCGATCTTGACTTCCACGTGGAGATGCCTCCTCAGGTCTGGCTGCTGCCGACCACGCTAGTGCAGCCGCCGTGGGCCAGCCGGTCCGGCGGATGCGCCGTCAGCGAACGACGGTGCCCGACGTCACTGCCCGTCGCCGTCGTCGCGGCGGGGGAAGCCGGAGATGCCGCGCCACATCAGCCGCGAGATCAGCGAGACCGACTCCTCCCGGGACAGCGAACCCTTGCCGGCCAGCCACCAGCGGGCGCTGCTCTCGGCCGACCCGATGAGTCCCGAGGCCAGCAGCAGGGCCCGCTCGCGGTCGACCCCGGTGTCGTCGGCGATGACCTCGGCGACGGCGTCGATGCACAGCTGCGCGCTCCGGTCGACGACGCGCCGGACGTCGGGGTCGTTGCGCAGGTCGGACTCGAAGACGAGCCGGAACGCCTCGCCCTCGGTGTCGATGAAGCCGAAGTAGGCGCCCACCACGCCGTCCACCCGCATCCGGTTGTCCTCGGTGGTGGCCAGCGCCTCCCGGACCCGGTCGGTGAGCACGTCGACCTGCTGCTCCAGCAGCGCCAGGTAGAGCTCGCGCTTGCCGGGGAAGTGCTGGTAGAGCACCGGCTTGCTGACGCCGGCGCGGTCGGCGATGTCGTCCATCGCGGCGGCGTGGAAACCCTGGGCGACGAAGACGTCCTGGGCGGCGCGCAGCAGCTGCAGCCGGCGGGCGCTGCGCGGCAGGCGGGCGGTCCGGCGGCCGGCCGGGGCGCGGGGGCGGGGAGGCTGGGCTGCATGGCCCGGCGAGCTTACCGGCGGGTAGTGCGGACGACGCCGTACCGGCCCACGGTCGGGCGACCCACGCCGCGCCGTCGCCCCGGTGTTCTACCGTCGATCGGGTGACCGACGCACGGCTGTCCGAGAGTCCGCTGCCCCGGCTCGCCCGGCTGCTCCCGCCGTGGTCCGGGGAGATGGTTCCGGTCACCGGCGGCGAGGTCTTCGTCCGCTCCACCCCCTGGCGGGGACCGGCCGACGATGCGCCCCGGGAGCGGGCGCTGTACGTGCACGGTCTGGGTGGGGCCTCGACCAACTGGACGGACCTGGCCGCGCTGCTCGCCGTCCGCTTCGAGGGGCACGCCCTGGACCTGCCCGGGTTCGGCCGGTCCGGGCCGCCGCGGCGCTACTCGATCGAGCGGCACGCGCAGGCCGTCATCGACGTGCTGGAGTGGGTCACGGCCCGCCCCGGTCCGGGCCAGGGGCAGCCGGTGCACCTGGTCGGCAACTCCCTCGGCGGGCTGGTCAGCGTGTGGGTGGCCACCCGTCGTCCGGACCTGGTCGCGACCCTGACGCTGATCTCCGCGGCCATGCCGGTCTACCGGGTGCCCGATGCGCTCGACCGCGCGATCACCCTCGTGCTGCTGCCGGGTGTGCCGTCCCTGGCCGAGCGGCGGCTGTCCGGGATCAGCCCGGAGGAGCGGGTGCGCGGGCTGGTGCAGACCTGCTTCGGAGACCCCAGCCGCGTCCCGCCCGAACGCCTGGAGCAGGTGGTCGAGGAGATGCGCGAACGCGACGAGCAGCCGTGGGCCGGGCAGGCGCTCACCCGCAGCCTGCGCGGCCTGATCACCTCCTACCTGCGGTTCGGCCGGGCCAACGCCTGGCGCATGGCCAGGTCGGTGCGGATGCCGGCGCTCGTGGTCACCGGCGACCGCGACCGGCTGGTCGACCCGGCGGTCGCCGGCCGCCTCGCCGAGGTGCTGCCCGACGCCCGGCTCCAGGTGCAGCCCGGCATCGGCCACCTGGCGATGATGGAGGCGCCCGAGCCCACCGCCCGGGCCGTGCTCGCCCTCGCCGAGGACGTGGCGGACCGCGCGCGGGCCGTCGGCCAGGACTCCCCGACCGCGCAGGCCTGAGCCGGACACGCGCCCGGGTCGTCGCCCGGCGGCTCTGCCGCGCAACGCGCCATCCGTGAGAACCTGGCCGCCGTGGCCAGCCCCGACGACCGTCCCGGTCGCCCCCCGGCGCGGCCGCCGCGGCCTCCCGTCCCGGCGCCCCGGTCCGCGCGCGGCGCACCGCCGGCCGGCCCCGGCGCGCGCACCGGACCGCTGGTCGCCCGCCGCGACCCGGTGCCCCGGGGCCGTCGTCCGGCGCCGCCGCCCGTCGGCCCGTTCCGCCGGCTCGTCCGCCGGTACGGCTGGCGCGCCTACGCCATCCCGGTGCTCGCCCTGGCCACCGTGATCACCCTGGCCGACGTCGCGCTCAGCGGCTCCGACCGGACGACGATGGCCGACCCGGTCGCGGCCCCGCCGGCGGTGAGCACGCCCGCCGTCGAGCCGGCGCCGGTCGACCAAGCCCCCGCCGAGGGTGAGGGTGCGCCGGTGGCGGAGCCCCCGCCGGCGGCTGCGCCGCCCACCTACGTCGAGCAGGGAGCGGGCACCGTCTCGGTGGTCGACGGCAGCTCGCAGGTCTACGGCACCGGGCCGCTGGAACGCTTCGTCGTCGAGGTCGAGGACGGCATCGGGGTGGACGGCGCACAGTTCGCCGCCGCCGTCGAGGGCATCCTCGGCGACCCGCGCTCCTGGGGCGCCGGTGGGCAGCGGTCCTTCCAGCGGGTCGGGGCGACCGAGGCCGACGCCGGTGGCTACGACTTCCGGGTCAGCCTGGTCAGCCCGGGGAGCATGGAGACCTACTGCCCCGGGGTCGGCACCGGTGGCTACACCTCCTGCCGGTACGGCGAGCGCGCCGTGATCAACCTGGCCCGGTGGGAGACCGCCGTCCCCGACTACGGCGGCGACATCGCCACCTACCGGCAGTACGTGGTCAACCACGAGGTCGGGCACGCGCTCGGCAACGGCCACCAGCCCTGCCCCGGACCGGGGCAGCTCGCCCCGGTCATGCAGCAGCAGACGCTCGGGCTGCAGGGCTGCGTCAAGAACGCCTGGCCCTACCCGTAGGCGGCCTCCGGCCGCCATCGCGGCCAGGTGCCGTGCCCCTGGTGCGTTGAGCCGCTGCCAGCAGCGCCGCCGGGGACCTTCCGGGCCCCGCGCCGGCTCCGCTGAGGCGGCTGACGCCGCCGTTCTCCGTGACGTCGCGATCCTCCGGATCGCATCGCGGCCAGGTGCCGTGCCCCTGGTGCGTTGAGCCGTTCCCAGCGGCCCCGCCGGGGACCCTCCGGGCCCCGCGTCGACTCCGCTGAGGCGGCTGACGCCGCCGTTCTCCGTGACATCGCGATCCTCCGGATCGCCCCGCCGTCAGGTTCCGTCCCCCGGCTGCGCCGAGCCATGGTCCGTACCCAGGCGCCTCCGGCTGCCGCTGCTGTGGAGCAGGTGGCTGGACGACAGCTGTGCGAGGGTCTGGTGACATGAGGCCGCGTGTCCTGTGGCTGGGCGCGACAGCAGGAGTGCTGTGGGTCGCCACGGCCGTTCTCTCGGTGACCCACGACGGGAACGGGTCACCGGTCGGTCAGGGCCTCGTGCTGCTCATGGCCATCGCCGCGACGACGGCGTCCGTCACGGCCGCCCGACGAGGTCCCGGAGCGGCGGGACGCCCCGCGGACGACGGTGCCACCCCGGTGCGGTCGAGTGCCGCGGTGCCACGCGAGCGCGAGGTGGACGAGGGTGCCGACCGGCGGTTCCGGGTGATCGCGTACGCGGTCGTGGCCAGTGCCTTCATCGGGGTCGCGGTGGTGATGGTGATCAGGACCGCGGTAGCCGGCGGCGGAGTCGCCATCGGGGCACCACTCCTCCTGGTCCCCGGCGTCGTCTTCGCCGGACTGGCCGGCCACTGGTGGAGCAAGCCGCCGTTCGAGGACGACCGGTGACGGCGGCCGTCCCGGTCAGTGGGATCGGGTTCGGGACCGGGATTACCGGCCCGTTTCAGGCTGTTGCGCAGTCCAGGACGCCGGCCCGGCCGGACAGCCCTGACGAACACAGCCGTGTGAGGAGCGCCCCGTGCAGTTGCCACCCCTGGTGGAGCCCGCCGACGACCTGTCGATCGACGAGGTCCGCCGCTACAGCCGCCACCTGATCATCCCCGACGTCGGGATGGACGGGCAGAAGCGGCTCAAGAACGCCAAGGTGCTCGCCGTGGGCGCCGGTGGCCTCGGCTCGCCGGTGCTGATGTACCTGGCCGCGGCCGGCGTCGGGACCCTGGGCATCGTCGAGTTCGACACCGTCGACGAGTCCAACCTGCAGCGCCAGATCATCCACGGGCAGTCCGACGTCGGTCGGTCCAAGGCGCAGAGCGCCGCCGACTCGATCCGGGAGATCAACCCCTACGTCGACGTCCGGCTGCACGAGACGCGGCTGGACAACGAGAACGTGCTGGAGATCTTCAGCCAGTACGACCTGATCGTCGACGGCACCGACAACTTCGCCACGCGGTACCTGGTCAACGACGCCGCCGTGCTGCTGGACAAGCCGTACGTGTGGGGCTCGATCTACCGGTTCGACGGCCAGGTCTCGGTCTTCTGGAACGAGCACGGGCCCAACTACCGCGACCTGTACCCGGTGCCGCCGCCGCCGGGCATGGTCCCCAGCTGCGCCGAGGGTGGCGTGCTCGGTGTGCTGTGCGCCACCGTCGGCGCCATCCAGGCGACCGAGGCGATCAAGCTGATCACGGGCATCGGCGAGACGCTGCTCGGCCGGCTGATGGTCTACGACGCCCTGGAGATGACCTTCCGCACCATCAAGGTGCGCAAGGACCCGGAGGGTGAGCCGATCACCGGCCTCATCGACTACGAGAGCTTCTGCGGCGTCGTCTCCGAGGAGGCGCAGGAGGCCGCGGCCGGCTCGACGATCACCGTCGACGAGCTCAAGGACATGATGGACGCCGGCAAGGACTTCGAGCTGATCGACGTCCGCGAGCCCAACGAGTACGAGATCGTCTCGATCCCGGGCGCGAAGCTCATCCCCAAGGACGAGATCCTCTCCGGCCGGGCGCTGTCCCAGCTGCCCAACGACAAGCCGATCGTGCTGCACTGCAAGACCGGGGTGCGCTCCGCCGAGGCGCTGGCCGCGGTGAAGAACGCCGGCTTCAAGGACGCCGTCCACGTGCAGGGCGGCGTCACCTCGTGGGCCACGCGGATCGACAAGACGCTCCCCACGTACTGACGGACGACGAGGGCCCCGCTCCACCCAGGAGCGGGGCCCTCGTGCTGTCTACTGGCGGCATGCCCGAGTCCAGCCACGCCGACCTGCTGCTGCTCTTCCAGCGGGCCCAGGCGCAGTTCACCGACCGGGTCGACGCCGTCGAACCGGGGGAGTGGGACGCTCCCGCGCTGCCCGAGTGGAGCGTCGCCGACCTGGTCGCCCACCTGACCAGCGAGCAGCTGTGGGTGCCGCCACTGCTGGCCGGCGAGCCGCTCGACGACGTCGCCCCGCGCATCCCCACCGACACCGACGCGCTGGTCGGCACCGACCCGCTCACCGCCTGGGAGACCGCGGCCGACGGCGCGCTGGCGGCGTGGGCCGACCCCGCCGCACTCGACCGCACGGTGCAGCTGTCCGCCGGCCCGGCCAGCGCCGCCGTCTACCTCACCGAGATGACCGCGGACCTCACCGTCCACGCGTGGGACCTCGCCCGCGCGGTCGGCGGGGACACCCACCTCGACCCGGAGCTCGCCGCCGCCGCGTTCCGGTACGCCGAGGCCCACCTCGGCGACGACGGGCAGCCCGGCCTGTTCGCCGCGCCCGTCGAGCCACCGCCCGGCGCAGACCTGCAGACCCGGCTGCTGGCCCGGTTCGGACGTCGCTCCTGAGGGTGGGTCGCGGGCCTGTCGGGCCCGATGGCGCCGGTCACGCACCTAGGCTCCGTCGTCGAACAGCCGAGCCGGAGGTCCGCACCCATGAGCCAGCCACCCCAGGGGCCACCGCCCCACGACGCGCAGCCCACCGGGCAGTCACCGTGGGGGCCGCAGCCGGGCACCGGCTGGGGGATCCCACCGGTTGGCCAGCAGCCCGCGGGGGCGCGTGGGGCCCGGCGGCCGGGCCGTCCGGCGGTTGGGGCGCCCCCGGACAGGGGGCTGCCCCCGGGCACCGCAGCCGGACCGGAAGCGCACGGTGGTCATCACCGCCGCCGCCGTGGTGGCGCTGCTGGCCGGGCTCGCCGTCGGCCTGGTGCTGTGGCTGGGGAGCGACGGGGACGAGCCGTCCACCTCACTGGCTGCCCCCTCGACCGACGCCTCGACCTCCGCCTCCCGGCCGGCGCCCCCGTCGACGGCACCGGACACCGGCGGTTTCACCGCGGCCCCGTCCGTCGGGATCGAGGAGTTCCTCGCCACGCTGCCCGCCGACTTCACCGACTGCGGTGAGGCCGACCTGATCGGGGACGGCGACGTCGCCGCGGCCGCCTGCGGGCCGGCGTCGAGCCGGCCCGGACCGACCGACGCGACCTTCCTCCGCTACCCCGACGTGGACACCCTCGACGACGTCTTCGCCGCCGACGTCACCGGGCTGGGCCTCGAGGAGTGGGGTGCTGCGACCGACTGCACCGAGGACGGCTACGGCGAGTGGGTGCGGGGCGACGCGGTCGGCGGGCTGCTCGCCTGCGGGCTGACCGACGGCACCGCGTTCGTCTACTGGACCGACGACGAGTTCCTCACCGAGGGCGTGGTGAGCGCACCGGGGGAGTCCCAGGACGACGTCGTCGCGCTGTACGAGTGGTGGGTCGAGAACAGCGACTTCGTGGGCTGAGCCGGTGGCGTCCGCGGGGGAGGAGCGGTCGGCCGCCGACGTCGACGAGGCGGTCTTCGACGCCGTGGAGGCCATCCCACCGGGCCGGGTGAGCACCTACGGGGCCATCGGCCGGCTGGTCGGTGTCGGTCCGCGGCGGGTGGCCCGCGCGCTGTCGGCCGGCGGCGGGGCGGTGCCCTGGCACCGGGTCGTGCGCGCCGACGGCACCCCGGCCGAGCCGGTGCGGGTGCGCCAGCTCGCCCTGCTGGCCGCCGAGGGCGTGCCGCTGCGCGGCATCCGGGTCGACCTCGCCGCCGTCGGCTGGCCCGAGGAGCCCTGAGTCCGCGGAACCGTCGGTGGGTCGTGTTCTCATCGAGGGGTGCGGGGGGACAGCGGGGCGATCGGGTCGACGGCGGAGCCGGTCTACCGGCTGGTGCAGCCCGAGGTCGCGCCGGTCGTCCGCCCGCGGCTCGACCCGACCCAGCAGGCGGTCGTCGACCACCCGGGCGGGCCGCTGCTGGTGCTGGCCGGCCCCGGCACCGGGAAGACGACGACGATCGTGGAGGCAGTCGCCACCCGCATCGAGGCCGGCGCCGACCCCGAACGCCTGCTGGTGCTCACCTTCAGCCGCAAGGCCGCCGGTGAGCTGCGCACCCGGATCACCGCCCGGGTCGGGCGCACCATCCGTGAGCCGGTGGCGCGGACCTTCCACTCCTACGCCTTCGGGGTGCTGCGCCGGGCCGCCGTGCTGCGCGGCGAGCCCGCCCCCCGGCTGCTGACCGCGGCCGAGCAGGACGCGGTCGTCGCCGAGCTCCTCGCCGGTGACGTCGCCGAGGACGGCGTGCGCTGGCCCGACGAGCTCGCCGCGGCCCTGCAGACCACCGGCTTCCGGGAGGAGCTGCGCGAGCTGCTGCTGCGGGCCACCGAACGCGGCATCGACCCCGACCGGCTGGCCGCCTGGGGCCGGGACCGCGGGCTGCCGCACTGGGTGGCCGCCGCCCGCTTCGCCGACCAGTACGCCGGGGTGTCCGCCTTCGCGACGGCGGCCCGCGGCGGCGCCAGCGGCTACGACCCGGCCGAGCTGGTGCGCACCGCGATCGACGAGCTGCGCGCCGACCCCGACCTGCTGCGCACCGAGCGCGAGCGGGCGCGCTGGCTGTTCGTCGACGAGTACCAGGACACCGACCCGGCGCAGGTGGACCTGGTCGAGCTGCTGTCCGGTGGCGGCGGCGACCTGGTCGTCGTCGGCGACCCCGACCAGGCCATCTACGCCTTCCGCGGCGCCGAACCGCGCGGCATCGTCGAGTTCCCCACCCGCTTCCGGCACCGGGACGGCCGCCCCGCCGACCGGCTGTCCCTCGGCGTCTGCCGTCGCTCGGGGGCCGAGCTGCTCGCGGTCAGCCGCCGGGTCGCCGAAGGGCTGCCCGGCCCCTGGGAGCACCGCCGCCTGACCCCGGG
This sequence comes from Modestobacter roseus, assembly GCF_007994135.1. Taxonomy (NCBI): domain Bacteria; kingdom Bacillati; phylum Actinomycetota; class Actinomycetes; order Geodermatophilales; family Geodermatophilaceae; genus Modestobacter; species Modestobacter roseus. The sequence goes on along the minus strand of NZ_VLKF01000001.1, from coordinate 2,779,687 downwards.
TGACGCGGCTGCACCGGGTGAGGCGCAGGTGCACGTCTTCGACTCCCCGGCCACCGAGGCGGCGTTCCTCGCCGACACGCTCCGCCGGGCCCACCTGCTCGACGGCGTGCCCTGGTCGCAGATGGCGGTGGTGGTCCGCTCGGCGGCGACCGGGCTCGCGCCGGTGCGCCGCGCGCTGTCCCAGGCCGGGGTCCCGGTCGCCGTCTCCGCCGACGACGTCGCGCTCGCCGCGCAGCCGGCGGTCCAGCCGTTCCTGGCCGCTCTCGGTGCCCTCCTGCCGGCGCCGTCCCCGGCCGGCGGCGAACCGGGCGAGGCCGGGTTCGACGAGCCGGGCGCGGAGGCCCTGCTCGCCTCGCCGCTGGGCGGGGCGACCGTGCTCGACCTGCGCCGGCTGCGCCGCGCGGCCCGGCGGGCCCTGGTCGACCGCCCGGACGACGGTGGCCTGCGGGGTGCGCCGCTGGCCGCGGTGCTCGCCGACGCGACGCTGCTGGACGTGCTGCCCGAGCACGTGGCCCGCCCGGCGGCCCGGGTCGCGCGGGTGCTCTCGGCCGGCCGGTTCGCACTGGCCACCGACGGCTCGGCCGAGGACGTGCTGTGGGCGATGTGGCAGGCCAGCGGGCTCGGTCACCGCTGGGCCCGGGCGAGCGCGGCGGGCGGGCCGACCGGCGCGGTCGCCGACCGCGACCTCGACGCGGTGGTCTCCCTCTTCGACGCCGCCGCGGCCTTCGTCGACCGGCTGCCGCACGCCGGGGTGGCCGCCTTCGTGGCCCACCTGGGTGCCCAGCAGCTGCCCGGTGACAGCGGCGCGGCCCGCGCGCCGGCGGGGGAGACGGTCCGGCTGCTCACCGCGCACGCCAGCAAGGGCCTGGAGTGGGACGTCGTCTGCGTCGCCGGGGTGCAGGAGGGCGTGTGGCCGGACCTGCGCACCCGGGCCAGCCTGCTCGGCGCCGAGGACCTGGTGGACGCCGCGGGGGGCACCGACCCGGAGAACCTCGACCGCCGCACGCTCGCCCTCGCCGAGGAGCGGCGGCTGTTCTACGTGGCCTGCACCCGGGCCCGGCGGCGATTGCTGGTCACCGCCGTCGACGGCGCGCTGGACGGCGGGGACGCCGGGGCCGCGGCGTCGCGCTTCCTGGACCTGGTCGCCCCGCCACCGGCCGGCGGCGACGGCACCCGGCCGCACACCCCGCTGCCCCGCCAGCTCACCCTCCCGGCGCTGGTCGCCGAGCTGCGTCGGCACCTCACCGACCCGCACACCCCGTCGCCGCGCCGGTCCAGCGCCGGAGCGGTGCTGCGCCGGCTGGCCGAGGAACGCGTGCCCGGCGCCGACCCGGTCGGCTGGTGGGGCCTGGCGCCGCTGTCGGACGACGCGCCCCTGGTCGACCCCGCCGACGTCGTCCCGGTGCGTCCCTCGGCGATCGACACCTTCCAGCGCTGCCCGCTGCGGTGGGTGCTCGGCGCGGTCGGTGCGGAGGCGGCCCCGGAGGCCACCCGCACGGTCGGGTCGGCGGTGCACGACGTCGCCCAGCGGGTGGCCGAGGGCCTGCCCCCGGCCGAGGCCCCGGCGGTGCTCGACGCCGAGCTCGACGGGCTGGACCTCGGGCCGGGCTGGTTCGACCAGCGGCAGCGCGACCGCGCCCAGGAGATGCTGACCAAGTTCCTCGCCTGGCACGCGAAGGGCGACCGCGAACTGGTCGCCGCGGAGGAGGACTTCGACGTCGTCGTCGGCCGGGCCCGGCTGCGGGGGCAGGTCGACCGGCTGGAGCGCGACGCCGACGGCCGGCTGGTCGTCGTCGACCTGAAGACCGGCAAGACCGCGCCGCGCACCGTCGAGGAGCACGGGCAGCTGGCCGCCTACCAGGTGGCCGTCGCCGAGGGCGCCTTCGAGCAGCACGGCACGGTGAGCGGGGGAGCGGCGCTGCTGCAGGTGGGTGGCGCGCAGAAGGCCGCCAAGGAGCACGCGCAGTCGCCGTTGCCCACCGACGTCGACCCGCGCGAGACGTGGGCCGGGGAGCTGATCGCGGAGGTGGGCGAGGGCATGGGTGCCGGCACGTTCGTCGCGCGCACCGACACCGACTGCGAGCGCTGCGCGTTCCGGCGCAGCTGCCCGGTGCAGGAGTCCGGCCGGCAGGTGACGTCATGACGCAACTCGCGTTCGACCTGCCGGGGATGGGGCCGATCGGGGAGCCGGCGCTGCCGGAGCTGCTGACCCCGGCCGAGGTCGCCACCCGGTGTGGGCTGAGCTACGCGCCCTCCGACGAGCAGGCCGGGGTCGTGTCCGCACCGGTCGACCGGCCGCTGGTCGTGGTCGCCGGCGCCGGGTCGGGCAAGACCGAGACGATGGCCGCCCGGGTCGCCTGGCTGGTCGCCAACCAGCTGGTCGCCCCCGAGGCGGTGCTCGGGCTCACCTTCACCCGCAAGGCCGCCAGCGAGCTGAACGCCCGGGTGCGGCTGCGGCTGGGTGCGCTGGCCGAGCACCCCGACACCGACCCGGCGCTGCGCGAGCGGCTGTCCGTCGCGGCGCCCACCGTCGCCACCTACCACGGTTACGCGGCCGGGATCGTCGCCGAGCACGGTCTGCGGATCGGCGTGGAGCCCGGCGCCGGCGTGCTCGGCCCGGCGATGTGCTGGGGACAGGCGGCCACCGTCGTCGCCGGGCACACCGGAGACATGGCCGACGTGGCCCTGGGGCTGGTCACCACCACCGAGGACGTGCTGCAGCTGGCCGCCGAGCTCGGCGAGCACGACGTCAGCCCGGAGCGGCTGCGCGCCTGGACCGCCCGGTTCGAGGCCCAGCTGCGCGGCTACGCCGACGCCGGCCGCAAGAAGGGGCCCTACGCCGACGTGCTCGCCCTGCTGGCCCGCCAGCGGGCCCGGGTCGCGCTGCTGCCGATGGTCGAGGCGTTCGAGGCGCGCAAGCGGGCCGCGGGCGCGATCGACTACGCCGACCAGGTGGCCTACGCCGCCCGGGTGGCGGTCAGCTCCCCGGAGGTCGGCCGCCGGGAGCGGGCCCGCTGGCGGGTGGTGCTGCTCGACGAGTACCAGGACACCAGCGTCGGTCAGCTGCGCATGCTCGAAGCGCTGTTCGGCGGCCCGGGCGGGCACCCGGTGCTCGCCGTCGGCGACCCGCGGCAGTCGATCTACGGCTGGCGAGGCGCCTCGGCCGGCACCATCGAGCGGTTCGACCGCACGTTCCCCGGCACCCCGGAGCGCCCGGCCGAGCGGCTCACGCTGTCGACCAGCTGGCGCAACGACCGCGCCGTGCTCGCCATCGCCAACGCGGTCTCGGGGATGCTGCCCGAGCCCGAGCAGCCGCTGCCCGACCTCACCGCAGCCCCGGTCGCGGGCCCGGGCGCCGTGCACGTCGGGCTCTACGAGACCGTCGCCGAGGAGACCGCCGCGCTCGCCGACCGGCTCGCCGCCGAGTGGCACGGACCCCCTCACGGCCCGGCCGACCGGCGCCGCCCGACGATGGCGGTGCTGGCCCGCCGCCGCGCCCAGCTGCCCGGCATCGCCGCGGCGCTGCGCGAGCGGGGGCTGCCGGTCGAGGTGGTCGGGCTCGGCGGGCTGCTCGACGTGCCGGAGGTCTCCGACGTCGTCGCCACGCTGCGGGTGCTCGTCGACCCCACCGCCGGGGACGCGCTGGGCCGGTTGCTCACCGGCGCCCGCTGGCGGATCGGCCCGCGTGACCTCGCTGCCCTGGAGGGCCGCGCGCGGTCACTGGTGCGCGAGCGGCGGGCCGCGGCCACGGAGCCGGGTGAGGGCGCCGCCGTCCCGACCCCGGAGCTGCCCCGCGAGCGCGGCAGCATCATCGAGGCCCTCGACGACCTGGGGCGCCCGGAGGCCTACTCGGCCGAAGGGTTCCGCCGGCTGCGGCGGCTCGGCACCGAGCTGGCCACGCTGCGCGGGCGGCTGGGGGAGTCGCTGCCCGACCTGGTCGACGAGGTGGTTCGGGTGCTGGGCCTGGAGACCGAACTCGCCAGCCACCCCGACGTCACCCCCGGCCGGGCGCGCACCCACCTGGACGCGCTGCACGAGGTGGCCGCCCAGTTCTCGGAGCTCGCCGAGCTGCCCTCGCTGCCGGCGTTCCTCGGCTACCTCGCCGACGCCGAGGTCCGGGAACGCGGGCTCGAACCCGGGGAGGTCGCGGTCAACCCGGAGGCGGTGCAGCTGCTCACCGGCCACTCCGCCAAGGGCCTGGAGTGGGACGTCGTCGCCGTCCCGGGCATGACCGTGGGCCAGTTCCCCGCCAAGGGCGACGCGTCGGACTCCTGGATCCGCGACCCCGGCGCCGTCCCGGTCGACCTGCGTCTCACCGACCGCGCGGAGCTGCCCCGGCTGCACCTGCCGGTGCCCGGCTCCGGTGACCAGGCGTCGGTGCGCGACGCGCTGGCCGACTACGTCGCCGAGTGGAAGGACTTCGGGCTCGCCGAGGAGATCCGCCTCGGCTACGTGGCGGTCACCCGGGCCAAGCACCTGCTGCTGTGCTCGGGCAGCTGGTGGCGCGACGGCAAGACCGTCTGCGGCCCCTCCGTGCTGCTGCAGGCGGTCAAGGACGCCGTCGAGGCCGGCGCCGGTGTCGTCGACGCCTGGGCGGAGCCGCCTGCCGACGAGGCGGAGAACCCCGCGCTGGCCGAGTGGCCGATCGGCGTGTGGCCGGCCGACCCGCTGTCGGCGAACCGGCGCCGGGCGCTGAGTGCCGCTGCCGAGCTGGTCGCCGCGAGCAGTCCGCACCCGCTCACCGACGAGGCTCTGCAGGCCACCGACGACCCGCTGGTCGCCGACTGGCTGCGCGACGCCGACCTGCTGCTGCGGGAGCGCGCCGAGTCCTGGCGGGGCACCGTCGAGGTGCCGCTGCCCGCGCACCTGTCGGTGTCGGCGCTGGTGGCCTTGCGGCGGGACCCGGCCGAGCTGGCCCGGCGGCTGCGCCGTCCGATGCCCGCAGCGCCCGCGCCGCTGGCCCGCCGCGGCACGGCGTTCCACGCCTGGCTGGAGGAGCGGTTCGGCACCTCCCGGCTGATCGACCTCGACGAGCTGCCCGGCTCCGGGGACGCCGGGGCCGCGCCCGACGAGGCGCTGTCGGCGTTGCAGGAGGCGTTCCTGGGCAGTGAGTGGGCCGACCGGCAGCCGGTCGACGTGGAGGCGCCGTTCGAGACGCCGCTGGGGCCGCTGACGCTGCGCGGGCGGATCGACGCGGTCTACGCCACTCCGGACGGCGGCTTCGAGGTCATCGACTGGAAGACCGGCCCGGTGCCCGGAGCGGTGGAGCTGGCCGCCGCGAGCGTGCAGCTGGCTGCCTACCGGCTGGGCTGGTCGCGGCTGACCGGCGTGCCGGTGGAGCGGGTCAGCGCCGGGTTCCACCACGTCGCCGCCGGGGTCACCCTCCGCCCGGTCGACCTGCTCGACGAGGCCGGCCTGCTCGCGCTGGTCACCGGCACCGCCTGACGGCGACGGCGCCGCCGGTGTGCGCTGGATGCTCGTTTCCGGCTGGCGGACCAGCAACCAGTGCACGGCGGCGGGCACTGTGCGCTGGGTGCCCATTTGCCGCCGGGAGTGGGCACCCAGCGCACATCGCCGGGGCAGTCAGCTCGGCGGGGCGTGGTGGTGGCCGCGGGCCGGGTCGAAGACGGTGCCGCCGGCCACCCGCTCGATGATCGCCCCGGCCAGCGCCTCGGGTGCCTGCTCGGGCACCCAGTGCGTGATCCCGGGCAGCTCGACGAACCGGTAGTCACCGGTGACCTGGTCCGCGCACGCCTCCGCCGCGGTGCGGCCGACCGCCACGTCGCCGTCGCTCCACACGTAGGTCGTCGGCACCTCGACCGGGTCGACCCGGGTGGTGGCGTCCATCGCCCGGTACCAGTTCAGCGCCGCCGTCAGCGCGCCCGGCGCCGACAGCACGTCGACGTAGGCGTCGATCGCCTCCGCGGGCACCCCGGGCGCCTCCAGCAGCCGCCGCAGCCGTCGTGCGCCGTCGCCGAGGAGCGCCTCCTCGGCGTCGCCCGGCGTGCGGAACAGCCGGATGTAACCCGACCGCTCCCGCTGCTCCGGGTCGGCACGGTAGGCGAGGGTGAACGCCGTCGGGTGCGGCACCGAGACCGCGGTCAGCGACGCCACCCGGTCGGCATGCCAGGCCGCCAGCGCCCAGGCCACGTTCGCGCCCCAGTCGTGGCCGACCACGTGCGCCACCGGCACGTCCAGCGCCGTCATCAGGTCCGCGGTCACCTGCACCAGGTTGGGCAGGGCGTAGGAGTCGACGTCCAGCGGCCGCGCGCCGGGGGAGTAGCCCAGCTGGTCGGGGGCGAACGTGCGCAGCCCCGCCTCGGCCAGCAGCGGCGTCACCGCCGACCAGGACAGCGACGTCTCCGGGAACCCGTGCAGCAGCAGCACGGGCAGCCCGTCCTCCGGCCCGTCGGTCCGGACGTCGAACGTCAGGTCACCCACGTCCACCTGCAGCATCCCCACCGGCATGCACGCAACGTAGCCGCCACCACGCCGGGCGGCCCAGCGCCCCGCGTTACCGTTCGGCGGTGAGCAGCAGCGCCGAACGCGACTTCGTCACCGCCCACCTCGAGGACCTGCACGCCGACCTCGACGCGTGGCTGCGGATCCCCTCGATCTCCGCCGACCCCGCCCACGCCGGCGACGTGCGGGCCAGCGCCGGATGGCTGGCCGAGGCGCTGCGCCGCACCGGCTTCCCGACCGTCGAGATCTGGGACACCCCCGGTGCCCCGGCGGTCTTCGCCGAATGGCCCTCGGCCGACGCCGGCGCCCCGGTCGCGCTCGTCTACGGCCACCACGACGTCCAGCCGGTCGACCCGCTGGAGCTGTGGGAGCACCCGCCGTTCGAGCCGACCCGGGTCGAGGGCCCCGACGGTCCCGAGCTGCACGCTCGCGGCGCCATCGACGACAAGGGCAACGTCGCCTTCCACCTGCTCGGCATCCGCGCGCACCTCGCTGCCACGGGACGCAACACCCCCGCGGTGACGGTCAAGCTGGTCATCGAGGGCGAGGAGGAGTCCGGCTCGCCGCACTTCGCCGACCTGTTGCGCGAGAAGCGCGACCGGCTGGACTGCGACGTCGTCGTGGTCAGCGACACCGGCATGGCCGCCCCGCACCTGCCCAGCGCGGTGACCTCCATGCGCGGCCTGGCCGACGCCGAGATCACCCTGCGCGGCCCGGCGGTCGACCTGCACTCCGGTTCCTTCGGCGGCGCCGTCCCCAACCCGCTGCACGCTCTCGCCCAGCTGATCAGCGCCCTGCACGACGACCAGGGCCGGGTCACCCTGCCCGGCTTCTACGACGCGGTGCGCCCGCTGTCCGAGCGCGAGCGCGAGCTGATGGGTCGGGTGCCCTTCGACGAGGCCGCCTGGCTCGCCGGCCCGGCCGCCTCCCGGACCACCACCGGGGAGGCGGGCTTCAGCACCCAGGAGCGGATCGGTGCCCGGCCGACGGCGGAGGTCAACGGCATGTGGGGCGGCTACACCGGCCCCGGCCACAAGACGATCATCCCGGCCGAGGCGCACGCCAAGCTGACCTTCCGGCTGGTCGCCGACCAGCGGCCGGAGCAGATCGCCGACCAGGTGCGCGCCTGGGTCGACCAGCACCTCCCCGAGGGCATCGAGGCCGAGGTGCACGCCCCGCCCGGTGGCGTCGCCCCCTGCGCCAGCGACCTGGACTCCCCGTACATGGCCGCGCTGCTGTCCTCCATCGCGCAGGCCTGGGACAGCTCCCCGGACGACGTCCTCTTCATGAAGGAGGGCGGCAGCGGCCCCGAGGCCGACCTGGTCGACCAGCTCGATGCGCCGCTGGTGTTCCTCGGCGCCGGGCTGCCCACCGACCGGATCCACTCGCCCAACGAGCGGGTGCTGCTGTCCCAGCTGCACCGAGGCGCGGAGGCCGCCGCCCACCTGTGGCGCGAGCTCGCGACCGTCGCCCGCTGACGTGACCGCGCCCGGCGCCGCCCCGCCCGGTTGGTACCCCGACCCGGACGGCGGGCCGGGGCTCGTCCGGTGGTGGGACGGTGCCGGCTGGTCCGACGTCACCACCCCGGCCGGCCCCGGCGTCGCCGTGGGTCAGTCGTTCGAAGGACCCGCCCGGCCGAGCGCGGACGCCTCGTGGGAGGCCTGGGGTGCGGGGCCGGCCGAACCCGAGCGGCGGTCGCGGCGGCCGCTGCTCATCGGGCTCGGCGCACTGCTGGTGGTGGCCCTCGTGGTGCTCGTGGGCGTGCTGGTCGGCCGGTCGGGCGGCGACGACGCCGGCACCCCGGTCGCGCGGCCCGTCATCGAGCCCGGCACCCCGTTCCCGCCGGGCACCGTCCGGGTCGTCGACGAGGCCGCGGGCATCTCCTACCCGTGGCTCGGCGACGGCTGGTACGAGTGGGACCGCGGCGACCAGCTGGAGACCAGCAGCACCGCCGGGCAGTACTTCGTCACGCAGGAGGAGCTGCCCGACGCCTTCGACTCCTTCATCGCCCAGTGCACCTCGGGGCCGCTGGTGCCCGAGTTCGGGTACAGCGGGCCGGACAGCCTGCAGGCCACCACCACCACGATCGCCGACTACGTCCGGCAGGCCCACTACCCCGGCCCCAACGAGCGCACGGTGCGCCGCGACGAGGCGGTCACCGTCGACGGCGCGCAGGCCTGGGTCTACGAGTTCGACCTCGCCTGGGACGTCGAGGGCTACGACGCCACCGGGGAGCGGGCCGCGCTGCTGCTCATCGACGTCGGCCGGGAGGCCCCGGCGCTGCTGTACGTCTCGGTGCCCAACACCCACGCCGAGCTCTACGGCGTCGTCGACCGCGTCCTGGAGTCCGTCGAGGTGCTGTGACATGGCGACCCTGGCGGGCCGCACCGCGGCCACGAGCCGTGCCCGACCGGCGTTGAGCCGTTGCCGGCCATCCTCGCGGACGCACCGGGCCCACTCGTCAGCCCGACGCCGCTGCGCGCCGGAGATCCGCACCAGCCGCTCGGATCAGGGGGCCTGGACGCGGTGCGGTCCGGAGGACCGCGATGAGCACGGTTAGGGTCGGTCGCGTGACAGCAGCTCAGGGCGACCTGGTCCTGCGCCACCCGGTCGAGCGGTTCACGCTCGACAACGGGCTGCGCGTGGTCCTGGCGCCCGACCGGAGTGTCCCCGTCGTCGCCGTCAGCGTCTTCTACGACGTAGGCATGCGGTCCGAGCCGCCGGGCCGCACCGGCTTCGCCCACCTGTTCGAGCACATGATGTTCCAGGGCTCGGCGAACGTCCCGAAGATGGAGCACGCCCGGCTGGTGCAGGCCGCCGGTGGCACCTTCAACGGCTCCACGCACCAGGACTACACGAACTACTTCCAGGCGCTGCCCGCCGAGGCGCTCGAGCGCGCGCTCTTCCTCGAGGCCGACCGGATGGCCGCCCCGGCGATCACCCCGGAGAACCTCCGCAACCAGATCGACGTGGTGAAGGAGGAGATCCGGGTCAACGTGCTCAACCGCCCGTACGGCGCCTTCCCGTGGCTGCAGCTGCCGCCGATCGCCTTCGAGACCTTCGCCAACACGCACGACGGCTACGGCTCCTTCGTCGACCTGGAGTCCTCCACCGTCGACGACGCGCAGGACTTCTTCGACCGCTACTACGCCCCGGCCAACGCGGTGCTGTGCATCGGCGGCGACCTCGACGTCACCGAGACCGAGCAGCTGGTGCGCCGCTGGTTCGACCAGGTGCCCGCCCGGCCGGCCCCGCCGATGCCGAACACCGGCGAGCCCTCGCCGACCGCCGTCCGGCGCGGCGTGGTGGAGGACCCGCTGGCCCCGGCGCCCGCGGTGGCGATCGGCTGGCGGGTGCCCGACCCGGTCAACGACCTGGACACCTACCTCGGCACCGTCCTGCTCACCGAGCTGCTCAGCGAGGGCGACGCCTCCCGGCTGGAGCGCCGGCTGCTGCACACCGACCAGCTCGCGGTCGGGCAGAGCAGCTACCTGGGCCTGTTCGGCGACCCGTTCGACGTCCGCGACGCCACGCTGCTGGTCACCCAGGTGCACCACCCGGCGGAGGTGTCGACCGACGCGGTGCTGCGCGCCGTCCACGAGGAGGTCGAGAAGGTGGCCACCGACGGCGTCCCGGCCGAGGAGCTCGCCCGGGTCACCGCCCGGGCCGAGGCCCAGCTGCTGCAGCAGGCCGACTCGGTGCTCGGCCGCACCCTCGGGTTCGCGGCCGCGGAGCTCGTCCACGGTCGTGCCGAACTCGCCGGGGAGCTGGCCGCCCGGCTCGCCGCGGTCACCCCCGACCAGGTGCAGACGGCGGCGCGGGGCCTGTCCCCGGACACCGCCGCGGTGCTCGAGCTCCGCGCGGGCGGTGCCCGATGAGCGCCCCGGTGCTGGTGCCGCCGCTGGGCGACCCCCGGCCCATGCCGGTGCCGCAGGTGCACGAGACGACGATGCCCAACGGCCTGCGGCTGGTCGTCGTCCCGCGCCCCGGTGTGCCGCTGGTCGAGCTCCGGCTGCGGGTGCCCTTCGCTGCGGCCACCCCGCGCACGGCCGCCGTCCACGCCGCGCGCACCGCCGTCCTCAGCGGCGCGGTGCTGCTCGGCACCGCACAGCACGACGAGCTGCAGCTCGCCCAGCTGCTGCAGGCCCAGGGCGCGGAGCTCTCGGTCTCCGCCGACGCCGACCGCCTGCTGCTGGCGACCACCATGCTGCCAGGCGGCCTCGGCGAGGTCCTGGGCATCGTCGCCGAGCTGCTGGGCTCGGCCACCTACCCCGCGCGCCAGGTCGAGGCCGAGCGCTCCCGGGTCGGCGAGCGGCTGCGCATCGCCCGCTCCCAGCCCGGGCTGATCGCCCGCACCGCCCTGGCCGAGCGCCGCTACGGCTCGCACCCCTACGCCCAGCAGCTGCCCTCGGCCGAGCTGGTCGGTGCGGTCACCCCGGCCGCGCTGCGGAAGCTGCACCGGGAGCGGGTGCTGCCCGCGGGCAGCACGCTGGTCCTGGTCGGCGACGTCGACCCGGCTGCTGCGGCCGATGCCGTCGGCACTGCCCTGGCCGGCTGGAGCGCCGAGGGAGTGGCCGTCACCGCGCCGCCGGCACCGGTGACCGCCCCCGGCCCGCTGGAGCTCGTCCACCGGGCGGGTGCCGTGCAGTCCAACATCCGGCTCGGCGGCCCGGCACCCGGACGCACCGACCCGCAACTGGCCGCCGTCCGGCTGGCCAGCATGGTGTTCGGCGGCTACTTCTCCTCCCGGTTGGTGGAGAACCTCCGCGAGCGGCGCGGGTACACCTACAGCCCGCGCAGCTCGGTGGAGCACCTGGTCGCCGGCTCCTCGTTCCTGGTCGACGCCGACGTCGCCACCGAGGTCACCGGCCCTGCGCTGCTCGAGACGCTGTACGAGCTCGGGCGCATGGCGCTGACCCCGGTCACCGAGGCCGAGCTCGAGTCCGCCCGCCGCTACCTGCTGGGCACCCTTGCGCTGGGCACTGCGACGCACGCCGGCCTGGCCAGCACGCTCTCGGCGCTGTTCGGGTCCGGGCTGTCCGCCGAGTGGCTCGCCGACCACCAGCAGGCGCTGGCCGCCGTCGGGGTCGACGAGGTCACCGAGGCCGCCCGTCGCTGGCTCGCGCCCACCGGCCTGACCGCGGTCGTGGTCGGGGACGCGGAGCGGATCACCGACCCGCTGGGCGCGGTCGGCCCGGTCGAGGTCCGCCCGGCGCCGATCGCACCGGCGCCGCAGGCCGGGGAGTGAGCGTCCCGCCCGGCGGCAGCACCCCCGCCGACAACCCGCCGCCCGACGTCCGCGGGTTCTGGCCTGACGACCGGATCGCCGGCGCGGTCACCGACGTCCCGCTGCTCTCCCGTACCGCGCACGACCGCGGCCACCTGTCCCGGTCGCTCCCCGACCCCGCGCAGGGCCGGCCGGTGCGGGTGCTGCTCGTCGACGACCAGCGCGCCGTCCCGGTCCGCGACGGCGACGGCCGGCCGGAGCTGGTCTACGACGAGCGGCCCACCATGCCCGAGGGGGCGATCTACCTCGGTGAGGCCGACGGCGCGGTCTACGCCGCGCTGCGCGGGCCCCGCCCCGACGTGACCGAGGGCGGGCAGATCGGCCGCTGGGCCGGCCTCCGCGAGGTGGGCGGCGAGTTGGGCGACCTCGACGCCGGCCTGCTCGCCCAGGCCGTGGGCATCGTCGAGTGGCACGAGCGCAACCGCTTCTCGCCCATGACCGGAAGCCGCACCACCGTCGAGCGGTCCGGCTGGGTCCAGCGCGACCCGGAGAACGGCCGCGAGGTGTTCCCGCGCACCGACCCGGCGGTGATCATGCTGGTGCACGACGGCGGTGACCGCTGCGTGCTGGGCCGCCAGGCCGTCTGGCCGGCCGGCCGCTTCTCGATCCTCGCGGGCTTCGTCGAGCCGGGGGAGTCCGCGGAGGCCGCGGTGGCCCGCGAGGTCGCGGAGGAGGTCGGGATCCGCGTCACCGACGTGCGGTACGTCTCCAGCCAGCCCTGGCCGTTCCCGCAGTCGCTGATGCTCGGCTACGTGGCCCGTGCGGTCGACACCGAGCTGCGCATCGACCACGACGAGATCGAGGAGGCCCGCTGGTTCACCCGGGACGAGCTGCGCTCGGGCACCGGCCCGCAGGCGCTGCCGCCCACGGTCTCCATCGCGCGGCACATCATCGACCGCTGGGTGGCCGGCGAGTTCAGCTGAGCCTCCCCTGCAGCACGAGAGCGGGGCGGTCGGCGTGGTCGGCCAGGACGACGGCGTCGGCCAGTGTCGTCGGGTCGACCTCCTCGTCGTAGCGGTCGAAGGCGGGCAGCTCCCACTCCCGCTCCTCCGGCGCCCGCCGCCGGCGGGCGGCCGGGCTGACCCGCAGGTGGACGACGACGTCGAAGGCCAGCCCCAGGCCCTGCAGCAGGGAGCCGGGCACGAGCAGCACCCCGCCGGCCGGAGCCGCCTGGTAGCTCGCCCGGGCCGCCCGGTCGCGCGCCAGGTCCCACAGCGCCGGGAGGTACTCGCCCGGGCCACCGGGGCCGCAGCGGTCCAGCACCTCCCGGGCCAGCGCACCGGCGTCCAGCCAGTCGGTGTACCGGGCATCGGGATCGGTGCGGCCGTGCTCCAGCCGCAGGGACGCCGGACGGTAGAAGCCCTCGGCCGGCACGACGACGGCCGCGCGGCTGCGACCGGGCAGCCGCTCGGCGATCGCCCGGGCGAGCACCTCCGGCCCGGTCACCCCACCGGCCGGGCCGGGCAGGTCGGGCCCGTCGACGGCCACCCGCAGCGTCGCGGCGCCGGGCTCGGGACGCAGTGGGGTGAGCAGCTCGGCCAGCCGGTCGGCGAGCGCGTCGGGGGAGAGCGGGAGCGGAGCGCTCAGCTCGGCGCTCCCGGGGGAGTCCCGTCGCCACCGGCCGACCCCAGCAGGCCCTCCGACCGCGCGGCGCGCTCGTCGTCGGCACCTCGCCGTCCGGTGGTCGGGCCCGGAGCCGGCGGGGCGAGGGAGTCCAGCACCTCGACGGCGAGGTCGGCAGCCGAACGTCCGGAGTTGCGGGCCTGCTGACGCAGCCGTTCGAAGGCCTGCCTCGGCGGGGTGTCGTGGCGTTCGGCGAGCACGCCGATGGCCCGTTCGATCGACACCCGGGCGGCCAGGGCGTGTTCCAGCTGGGCGACGGTGCGGCGCAGCGCCTGGAGCTGCTCGCTCTCGGCGCCCTCCTCGGGTGACTCCGCCGTGGCGCCGGACCGGGCCGCGCGGCGGGCCTGCCGGTTGGGCTCCGGGTGGACGCCCAGCTCCCCGGCCACCAGGTCGGCGAGGGTCATCGCCTCGACCAGCGGCAGTCCGGCGTCGCCCTCCGCGGCGGCGGACCGGCCACCGCCGGCCGGGGGCTGGAGCACCGTCCAGCCGGCCGTGGTGCGGGTCAGCAGCACCGCCGGCGCGCCGTCGGGCGTGCGCAGTGCGTCCGGGGGAAGCACCACCGAGGTGCTGCGGTCCACGGCCGGTTCGGCGGCCGCGGACAGGTTCCCGCAGCCCCCCGCGGGGCGGTCATCGCCCCCGGAGGGCCGCGGGTCGGGGATCACGCGCCCGGGAGCTTCGCGAGCTGGCCCTTGACCTGCTCGATGCTCGGGTTGGTCAGCGCCGAGCCGTCGGCGAACACCAGCGTGGGGACGGTCCGGTTGCCGCCGTTGGCGTTCATGACCAGCTCGGCGGCGTTCTCGTCGGTCTCGATGTTGACCTCGGCGTACTCGATCCCCTCGCGCTGCATCAGCTTCTTCAGCCGGACGCAGTAGCCGCACCAGTTGGTGGTGTACATCGTCACTGTGGGTGCCGGAGCGCTCATCGGATGGATCCTCCCTCGTCCGTGCCCCGGACGGCCACCCGGGGGAGGTGGCCCGCCCCGGGGACTGTGCCGATGGGGGAACGCAGCCGTCCTGGGGATGCTTCCCCGGGCTGTCGTCCCGGGCTGGGAGACTCGGCGGCGTGGGGATGCCGCGGGTAGCAGATCAGGTGCACAGGGCAGAACAGGGGCACGACGGGTCGGCGGGCGCCGAGGCGGTGCTCGCCGGGTTGGACGAGCAGCAGCGGGCGGCCGCGGTGGCGGTCCGGGGGCCGGTCTGCATCCTCGCGGGTGCCGGCACCGGCAAGACCCGCACGATCACCCACCGGATCGCCTACGGCGTGCACCTGGGGGAGTTCGTCCCCGAGCAGGTGCTCGCCGTGACCTTCACCGCCCGAGCCGCGGGCGAGCTGCGCGGGCGGCTGTCCGCGCTCGGCGTGGGGGGCGTGCAGGCACGCACCTTCCACTCCGCGGCGATGCGGCAGCTGCGCTACTTCGCCCCGCGGGTCCTCGGTGGCCCGATGCCGGAGCTGGTCGAGAACAAGCTCCGCGTCGTCGCCGGCGCCGCCACCCGCAACCGGCTGACCACCGACCGCACCAGCCTGCGCGACCTCGCCAGCGAGATCGAGTGGGCCAAGACCACGCTGGCCACCCCGGACGACTACCCGGCCCGGGCCGCGGCGGCCGCCCGCGAGCTGCCCTTCGACGCGGCGGCGGTCGCCGCGGTCTACCGCAGTTACGAGGAGGCCAAGTCCCGGGACGGCGCCCTGGACTTCGAGGACCTGCTGCTGGTCACCGCCTACGCCATCGAGGAGCACCCGGACGTGGCCCGGGAGGTGCGCGCGCAGTACCGGCACTTCGTCGTCGACGAGTACCAGGACGTCAACCCCCTGCAGCAGCGGCTGCTGGACGCCTGGCTCGGCGGCCGGGCCGAGGTGTGCGTGGTCGGCGACCCGAACCAGACGATCTACTCCTTCACCGGCGCCGACCCCGACTACCTGCTCGGGTTCGCCGACCGCTACGGCGACGCCGAGGTGGTCAAGCTGGAGCGCGACTACCGCTCCACCCCGCAGGTGGTCGGGCTGGCCAACAAGCTGATCGGCCAGGCGCCGCCGCGCAAGGGGCTGCCCGGGCTGCGGCTGCTGGGTCAGCGCCCCGAGGGCCCGGCCCCGCGGTTCGTCGAGCACCCCGACGAACCGGCCGAGGCGGCCGCGGTGGCGGCGGCCTGCCGGGAGCTGATCGACGGCGGGCTCCCGGCCAGCGAGATCGCGGTGCTGTTCCGGATCAACGCGCAGTCCCAGGTCTACGAGAGCGCGCTGGCCGACGTCGGCGTCCCCTACGTGCTCAAGGGCGGTGAGCGGTTCTTCGAGCGACCCGAGGTGCGCGAGGCGGTCCTGCTGCTGCGCGGTGCGGCCGCCGGTGGTCACGAGGCCGGCGCGCTGGTGCCCACCGTCCGCGACGTGCTGGCCTCGCTCGGGTGGGCGGAGCACCAGCCGCCGCCGGGCGGCGCCGCCCGCGACCGCTGGCAGTCCCTCGCCGCGCTGGTCGACCTCGCCGTCGACCTCGTCGCCGAGCAGCCCGCGCTCGACCTCGCCGGGTTCGTCGCGCACCTCGCCGAGCGCGCCAACGCCCAGCACGCCCCGACGGTGCAGGGCGTGACTCTTGCGTCGATGCACGCGGCCAAGGGCCTGGAGTGGGACGCCGTCTTCGTGGTCGGGCTCGTCGACGGTGTGGTCCCCATCGCCCAGTCGCAGTCGCGCCCGGAGGCGGTCGAGGAGGAGCGGCGGCTGCTCTACGTCGCGGTCACCCGGGCCCGCGAGCAGCTGACCCTCTCCTGGTCGCTCGCCCGCAACCCCGGGGGACGGCGGGCCCGGCCGCGCAGCCGGTTCCTCGACGGGCTGGCCCCCGACACCGCGGCGGCGCCCCGGCGGCCGGCCAAACGCCCCAAGGTCGTCCTGGAGGGCGAGGCGGGCGAGCGGTTCGAACGGCTCCGCTCCTGGCGCAGCACCACCGCCCAGGAGGCGTCCGTGCCGGCCTACGTGGTGTTCACCGACGCCACGCTGCAGGCGATCGCCGAGACCCGGCCGACGTCACTGCGCGAGCTGTCGGCCCTGCCCGGCGTCGGCGCCCGGAAGCTGGAGCTCTACGGCGCCGGCGTGCTCGCGGCCATCGACGAGTGATGCGCCGCTGACCTGCACGGACACACTTTCCGGCGATCGTGCGCTAATTCGATTGACCCGTTCGTCGGCCACCCCCTAGCCTTCGCTGCAGCACCTGGGGGTGACCCAGGACGCACTGCACAGCACAGACCGCACCACCAGCAGGGAGCCCGGCCGGCAGGCCGAGCCCCGACCCCGGAGAGGAGGGGACCGTGAACAGCACCGACTTCGTCGTGACCGGCAAGGGCGTCGTGGCCCCCGAGCCGGCTGCTGCCGCGTGCGCTCCGGCCGTGCGCCCGGGTGAGTGGACCGAGCGGGTCGTCCTGATGGCGCCCACCGCCGCTCCGTTCCAGGGGACGGGTCTGTCCACCACCGAGCCGGCTGTCCGGCTGCGCGCTCTGGACCTCCTCGCCACCGCTGCTCACGCCACCGGTGCCACCTACGGCACCGATGCGCACCTGATCGACCCCACGGGCACGGGCTTCGCCGTCTCCGGCGTCCCCGCGCTGCGCACCACCCTCACCGCACTGCGCACCACCAGCACCACCCCGGGTGACCTGCCCCCGGAAGACCCGCTGAGCTAGCCGCTCGGCTGGTCCTCCTCGAGGCCGCGGAACCCGGAAACCGGGATCCGCGGCCTTCTTCTTTCTCCACCTCGCGGACCCACCCCGACCACCGGTCGGCGGGACCCCGCCGCCCGGTCCACCGACCGAGGAAGAGGAGGAGCGGTCGTGCCGACCACGATCGAGCCCGCGACGACCCACCGCCGGCGAGGGATCGACCGCACGCACCTGTCCACCACCGGGCTCAGCCCGGCGCCGCGCCGCACGCTGCCCTGCCGGGCGTCATCCGACCCGGACCTGTGGTTCGCCGAGGCGCCGGCCCAGCTCGAGCAGGCCAAGGACCTGTGCCTCGAGTGCCCGGTCCGGGCGTCGTGCCTGGCCGGCGCGCTCGACCGGGCCGAGCCCTGGGGCGTCTGGGGAGGGGAGATCTTCGACCGTGGCGTCGTGATCCCCCGCAAGCGGCCGCGCGGCCGTCCCCCGAAGGTCCGGACCGGGGCGGCGGCATGAGCCCCGCCCACCGCACCACCCGGCCGGCCGCCGTCCGACGTCCGCACGGCGGCCGGCCGGCCACCCGATGCACCACGTCCGAGCGCCGGACGGCGCTCCCGCACCCGGAGGACCCCCGATGTTCCTGATGGACCCCGACCTGGCACGTGACCAGGTACGAGAACGACTGGTCCACGCCGACCGGTCGGCGCGCGCACGCCGGATCGTCACCGCCCGCCGGTGCGACCGTCGGGCCGCCCGGGCGAACCGCCGCGCGGCCCGGGCCGGGGCCGCCGTCTGGTGAGTCCCACCTCGCTCGACCCGCCCCGGATCGACCGACCCCCGCCCGGGTGCGGTGGCGCAGCACCGTCACCGCACCCGGGCGCTCAGGACCGGGTCGTCAGCCGGCGAAGCCCGGCAGCCACTCCTCGCACACGCCCCGGTAGGGAGCCTGGGCGTCCAGCTGGCACAGCACCCCGATCGAGCCGATGGTCACCCGGTGGATGAGCAGGTAGGCGGGGGGCAGGTTGAGCTGCCGGCCCAGCTGGCTGGCCTCGCTGCGGGGGTCGCCGAGCCGGTTCGCCTGCTGCTGCATCCACGCCCGGGTGAACTGGAAGGACGGCTCGGCCACCGGCGCCAGGAAGGGGAGCAGGAAGTCCAGCACGGCCTGGGCGTCCACCTGCACCGACTGGCGCACGAAGCCCTCGGCGCGCAGGTCGGTGAGCACGTCCTCGGCCCGGCCGTCCAGCGCCCACTTCACCAGCCGGCCGATCGGCTCCGGCAGGCCGCCGGGGAGCCGCGCCGTCGCGCCGAAGTCGATGACGCCCAGCCGGCCGTCCGGCAGCAGCCGGAAGTTGCCCGGGTGCGGGTCGGCGTGCAGCAGCCCGGCCCGCTGGGGGCCGGAGAAGTGCAGGACAGCCATCAGCAGCCCGGCCCGGTCGCGCTGCTCCCGGGTGCCCGAGGCGATGATCCTCGCCAGCGAGGTGCCCTCCTGCCACTCCGAGACGATCACCTTGGGGGCACTGGCCACCACGCGCGGCACGGCGATCTGCGGGTCGTCGGCGTAGGCGGCGGCGAAGCCGCGCTGGGCGTCGGCCTCCAGCCCGTAGTCCAGCTCCTCCTCCGCCCGCGCCTTGAGCTCGGCGATCAGCGGCTTGACCTCCATGCCCGGGAAGAGCACGGCGAACATCCGGGCGAAGCGGGCGAGCTGGTTGAGGTCGGCCATCAGCGCCGTCCCGGCGCCCGGGTACTGGATCTTGACCGCGACGTCCCGGCCGTCCCGCCAGGTCGCCCGGTGGACCTGGCCGATGCTGGCCGCGGCGGCCGGGGTGTCGTCGAACTCCCGGAACCGCTCCCGCCACCGGCCGCCCAGCTGCTGGGCCAGCACCGCGTGGACGGTGCGCACCGGCATCGGCGGTGCGGCCTCCTGCAGCTTGACCAGGGCCTCCCGGTACGGGCCGGCGACCTCTTCGGGCACGGCGGCCTCGAAGATCGACAGCTGCTGGCCGAGCTTCATCGCCCCGCCCTTGAGCTGCCCGAGGACGGCGAAGAGCTGCTCGGCCGTGCGCGCCTGGAGCTCCGCGTCGACCTCCTCACCCGGCCGGCCGGACAGCTTCTTGCCGATGCCGAGGGTGGCCCGTCCGGCGGCGCCGAGCGGCAGGGCCGCCAGCCGGGCCGTTCGGGACACCGCCCCCCGTGGGATGTCCCGCCCCGTGTCACTCACCACCCCATTGTCCCCTCTCGGCCGCGACCTCGCGCTCCGCCACCCCCTCCTGCCGGGCGCCGCAGCCGCACCCGGGGTGTGGCGGCCACCGGCGGAGGCGAGGCTGGAACGTCGGCGGGCCCAGCTCCAGCGCCGCGTCCAGCACGCCGGGCGCGCAGTCGCCGCCGTCGAGGTGGGCGAGCGCCTGCACCGCGGCGGTCACCGCGGTGGCCAGGCAGGTGAGGGTGCTGCCCGCCGGAGCCGGCCGGGCCGTCGCGAGCTGGGCGGCCGTCGCGGGCCAGCTCGGGTCGTCCTCCCGGCGCCACCCGTCCGCGCACCGCAGGCAGCTGGTGACCCCGGCAGGACCAGCGGACCGACCACACCGGTGTCCCCGCGCACCGTCGCGACCAGGTGGGGCACCCCGTCGCGCTGCAGTGCCGCGGTCAGCGGGTCGACGGCGGCCCAGGGGCGGCACAGCAGCACCAGGTCCGGACGCTGGGTCGCCGGGAGCGGGCGCAGGTCGGTCAGCGGGCTGGCCCGGCGGATCGCGTCGGCGGCCGCGAGCACCCGCGGCCGGCCCTCGTCGTGGGCTGCGACGCCGCCGACGACCGGTTCCCCCGCCGTCGTCAGCCCGCGGTCGCGGACCGACACCCGGCCGACGCCGCTGGCGGCCAGCAGCCCGGCGAGCGGGGTGCCGACCCGGGTCGCGCCCTCCACGACCACCGAGCTCTGCCGCCGGGTGCGCCAGCGTCCGGCGGCGACGGTGGGCAGCTCCAGCCCGGCCCGCGCGGCGGCAGCCGGGCCGGGGTCGGTGGCCAGCAGGTCGCCGGCGGTCACCTCGCGCAGCAGACCGGCGCCGCGCAGCCCGGCCAGCAGGTCCTCGACCACGTCGTCGTCGAGCCCGGCCGCGGACCAGTCGCCCCGCAGCGCGCGTTCGGTGCGCCGGCCGTCGATGCCGGTGAGCAGCCGGGCGACCTCCGGACCGGCCGGCCACACCCGCACGCCGTCGCGCCCGTCGGCGCCCCCGACCTGCACCGTGTGCTCGTCGGGGCGGGTCACCGGCGTCGTGGCGGGGAGCAGGGGGTGCGGCGTCTCGGTCACCGGCAGGAGCGTGCCAGCGGGAAGGGGGTCGCACCGGCGTCGTCCACAGGCCGGAGCGCATCCCGCCGGATCCCTGCCCACATGGTGGGGACAGGGCTGTGGACAGGATGGGGAACCGGCCGGGTCGCGCTGTGCACGGACGGGGGACGCGGCCCTGGGTGGTCCGTTCGGTGGCTCGCTCACCTGCGGGGACGTCGTCCCCCGGGTGTGGAGGAGCGCGTTCCGTTCCACCGTTCGGGGGATCCGGCGCACCGGGGGGTCCACTGACCGTGTGCACCTGTCCACCACCGGGTGTCCGCCCGCTGGGCGCAGCCTGTGCCGGCGGCTACCGTGCGTCCGTGCACCAGCGACCCGAGCGCCGCCCGGCCGCCTCGTCATCCAGCGCGGGGTCCTCCGCCGCGAGCGAGGCGCTGACCACCATGGCCGGGCCCGTCGAGGTGCGGCGCAGCGCACGCCGGCGCCGGACCGTGACCGCCTACCGGGAGGGCGGCCGCACCATCGTGCTGATCCCGGCCGCGTTCAGCGCGGCCGAGGAGCGCCGCTGGGTCGACCAGATGGTGGCCAAGCTGCAGACCCGCGAGGAGCGGCGCAAGCGCACCCTCGGCTCGGACGACGACCTGATGGCCCGCGCGCGGCAGCTCTCCGACGCGCACCTGGACGGGCGCGCCGTGCCGGTCAGCGTGCGGTGGGTCGACAACCAGAACCGGCGCTGGGGCTCCTGCACCCCGGCCGACGGCACCATCCGGTTGTCCAGCCGCCTGCGGGGGATGCCGGAGTTCGTCGTCGACTACGTCCTGGTGCACGAGCTCGCCCACCTGCTCGAGCCCAACCACGACCAGCGGTTCTGGGCCCTGGTGCACGCCTATCCGCGGGCCGAGCGGGCCCTCGGGTTCCTGGAGGGCGTCGAGCACGGCGGGCGCACCACGCCCGCCGCGACCGACGACGACCTGGAGCCCGGCGCCATCGACTGACGAAGGTCGAAGGACCCCGTCCTCCTCACCCCTCGCACGCTCGGGGCGAGCCTCGGGACGGGGCCTCACCCCCGCCACTCGCCCGCTCGCGGCGGGACCCTGCAGCGGGGCCGTCGCCTCAGCCGCGGGGTGTGTCCCCGTCCTCGGCGTCGTCGCCAGGCTGGTCCCCGGCCTGCTCCGCGAGCCCGTCGGTGAGCTCGGCGAACGGGTCCGCCGCGCCCTGCCGGGCCACGAAGTCCAGCGGCTCGTCGAGGTCGTCGGAGGTGGGCAGCAGGTCCGGGTGCGACCAGAGCCGGTCCCGCGCCGCGGTGCCGTGCTGCTGGGCCATCGCGCCCCAGACGGTGCTGGCGTCACGCAGCCGGCGCGGCCGCAGCTCGAGCCCGACCAGCGTGGCGAAGGTCTGCTCGGCGGGCCCGCCCGACGCCCGGCGGCGGCGCATCGTCTCGGCCAGCGCGGAGTGCCCGGGCAGGCGCTCGGCCGCCGCGGCGGCGACCAGGCTGTCCACCCAGCCCTCGACCAGCGCCAGCAGGGTCTCCAGCCGGCGCAGCGCCATCTGCTGCTCGGGGGTCTCCTCCGGCTCCAGCACACCGCTGCCCAGCAGCCGCTGGATGCTCTCCGGGTCGCTCGGGTCGAGCCCGCCCTCCATGCCGCCCATCGCGTCCTGGATGCTCCGCTCGATCGCCTCGCGGTCGACGTGGATGCCCCGGGCGTAGGCGTGCACGGCGTCGGTGAGCTGCTGGCGCAGCCACGGGACGTGCGCGAACAGTCGCTGGTGGGCGGCCTCGCGCAGCGCGAGGAAGAGCCGGACCTCGTCCTCGGGGCGGTCCAGCCCGGCGCCGAAGGCGGCGACGTTCTGCGGCACCAGCACGCCGGCGCCCTGCGGGCCCAGCGGGAGCCCGACGTCGGTGCTCGTGGTGACCTCGTCGGCCAGCCGGGCCAGCGCCTGGCCGACCTGGGCGCCGAACATGACGCCGCCCATCTGGCCCATGATCCCGGCCAGCGGGCCGGCGATCGACGCGGCCTCCGCGGGCAGGGCGCTGGTCATCGCAGCCACCACCCGCTCCGCCAGCGGGTCGATGAGGGCGGCCCACGCCGGCAGGGTCTGCTCGACCCACTCCACGCGCGACCAGGCCAGGCCGCGGTCGATGCCCGAGGGCAGCTCGGTGACCTGGTCCAGCCAGAGGTCGGCCAGGCGGAGGGCCTCGGTGACCGCGGACCGCTCGCCGGCGGAGGTGGGCTGGTGCCCGGGGGCGAGCTGGCTGATCGCGCCCTGGCGCGCCAGGTCCCAGTTCACCGGGCCGCCGGACCAGTTCATCAGCTTCTGGAGCTCGGCGAACAGCGGCATCTTGCCGAGCAGGTCGGCCGGTCCACCGGCGCCGCCGGCACCCCCGGCCGCGCCGAACAGGGCTCCCAGGCCGAACGGGTCGTTCCCGGCGGGGCCCCCACCCGAGCCCCCACCCGAGCTGCCGCCCGAGCCGCCGGACTCGCCCCGGCGCTCGGGGTCGCGGTCGGGGACGCCGAAGCCGAACGGGAGATCACTCATGCCTCCACCGTAGACGCGGGCGGCGGTCCGCAGCGCCCCTCCCGGGACGTCCCGGGCACCCTCCGTTGCGCTGTGAGCTGAGCGCGCTCCGCGGTCCTCACGGGGAAGTCACCTACTCTCGCCGTTCGACGGGCACCCCGAGGTCGGTGTCGCGCCGGACGAGGAGGAGACGTGAGCCGTCGGACCACCGTGCTGGTCGCCGGGTCGGTGTTGCTGCCCGTGTTCGGGGGGCTCGGCTCGCTGCTGCCGGTGCCCTACGTCGCGCAGGTGCCCGGTCCCACGTACAACACCCTCGGCGAGATCGACGGCACCCCGATCATCAGCGTGACCGGCCGCGAGGAGAACGAGACCTCGGGCAACCTGAACCTCACCACCGTCGGCGTCCCCTCCGGACCGCTGACGCTGGTCGGTGCGGTGCAGGGCTGGTTCGACGACGAGGTCACCGTCGTACCGCGCGAGCAGGTGTACCCGTCCGGGCAGTCGGAAGAGGAGACCCGCCAGCAGAACCGGCAGGCCTTCCTCACCTCCGAGCAGTCCGCCCGCGGCGCGGCGCTGGGGGAGCTCGGCTACCCGGCGGAGGTCGTCGTCCAGGCGCTGCCCGAGGACTCCCCGGCCGAGGGGACCCTGCAGGCAGGCGACGCCGTCCAGGCCGTGGACGGAACGCCGACGCCGGACTTCGACACGCTCTCCGCGGTGCTCGAGGCGATCCCGCCGGGCACGGAGGTCCAGGTCGAGTACACGCGGCTCGGTGTCGAGGAGAGCGGGACCGTGACCACGATGGCCGCAACCGAGGGGGAGGGGTCCGCGCTGGGGATCAACGTGCTGGAGATCCCGAACGCGCCGTTCGAGGTCGACATCCAGGTGGACGACGTCGGCGGCCCGTCGGCGGGGCTGATGCTGAGCCTCGGGATCATCGACCTGGTCGGCGACACCGACCTGACCGGCGGGGCCGTGGTGGCGGGCACCGGGACGATCGACGTCGAGGGCAACGTGGGGCCGATCGGTGGCATCCCGCTGAAGCTCGTCTCCGCGCGGGAGATCGGCGCCGAGCTGTTCCTGGTGCCCAGCGCCAACTGTGCCGAGGCGCTGGCCAACGCCCAGCCCGGGCTGCCGATGGCCGAGGTCGCCACCCTGGACGACGCGCTGCAGGCGCTCGCCGACCTGCGGGCCGGGCGGACGCCCGATCCCTGCTGACCTGACGCCGCCGGCACGTCTCCGCCGGTCGTGGCGGACGGCCCGGGAACCCCGCGCGGTCGACAGCAGTTGAGGATGCGACCCCGGAGTGACCGGCCGCCCACGGGCGCCGCCGGTGCCCCTACGGTCGGACCCGGGTGACCGGCGACGCGCCGGCCCCGCCGGGACCTCCCGACGACCTCGTCCCCCCGAACACCGCTCTTCGAGAACCGCGCAACAGACAGGAGACCGACCGTGGCCATGCGGCCCCCCGTGCCGGTGCCGACGCTGTCCCGGCGCGCCAAGCTGGTCATCGGCGCTGTCGCCGTCCTGCTGGTGCTGTTCACCGTCATCGGCACCCTGACCAACGTCTACGTCGACTACCTCTGGTTCGACGAGACCGACTTCACCGAGGTCTTCTGGACCGAGGTCCAGACCCGCGCACTGCTGTTCGCGGTGACCGGCGTGGCCACCGGCGGTCTGGTGGCGCTGGCCGTGCACCTGGCCTACCGCTTCCGGCCGACCTTCCGGCCGATGTCGCTGGAGCAGCAGAACCTCGAGCGCTACCGGCAGTCGATCGAGCCGCGTCGCAAGACGCTGCTGACCGCGCTCGCCGTGGTGCTGGGCCTGTTCGCCGGCTTCACCGCCCAGGGCAGCTGGCGCACCTGGCTGGAGTTCCGCAACGCGACCGACTTCGGCCGGGTCGACCCCCAGTTCGGCCTGGACATCTCGTTCTTCGTCTTCGACTACCCCTTCTACCGGCTCGCGCTGGGCTTCGCCTTCGCGATCGTGCTGCTGGCGCTGATCGGCTCGGTGCTGACCCACTACGTCTTCGGGGGCCTGCGGCTGCAGACGCCGGGGCAGAAGCTCAGCGGCGCCGCCCGCGTGCAGCTGTCGGTGCTGGTCGGGGTGTTCGTCGCGCTGAAGGCGGTCGGCTACTGGCTGGACCGC
The DNA here is from genome assembly GCF_007994135.1 of Modestobacter roseus. Classification (NCBI taxonomy): domain Bacteria; kingdom Bacillati; phylum Actinomycetota; class Actinomycetes; order Geodermatophilales; family Geodermatophilaceae; genus Modestobacter; species Modestobacter roseus. Next base: position 2,754,747 of record NZ_VLKF01000001.1, on the reverse strand, counting down.
TACGGGCTGGTCTACTCCAACCGCGGCGACGTGTTCACCGGTGCCTCGTACACCGACGTGAACGCACTGCTCCCGGCGAAGAACATCCTCGTGTTCGTGGCGGCCTTCTGCGCGCTGGCCTTCTTCGCCAACGTCTTCGTCCGCAACACCCTGCTCCCGGCCGGTGCGCTCGGTGTGCTGCTGGTGGCCAGCCTGGTCACCGGGGTGGCCTACCCGGCGGGCGTGCAGCAGTTCCTCGTCCGCCCCTCGGCCGACCAGCGCGAGCAGGAGTACATCGAGCGGGCCATCGGCTCCACGCTGGACGCCTACGGTCTGGACGAGATCGAGTACGTCCCCTACGCGCAGAACCAGACCACCGGTGGCGAGGCCGGCGAGGCCGACCTCTCCGACAACGCCGACACCGAGGCGGCGCTGGCCGAGCTCGCCGACTCCCCGACGATCTCCAACGCCCGGTTGCTGGACCCGAACGTCCTCTCGGCGACGTTCACCGCGCGCCAGCAGATCCGCAACGTGTACGGGTTCCCGGACAAGCTGGACATCGACCGGTACACCGTCGACGGCGAGCTGCAGGACTACGTGGTCGCCGTCCGCGAGCTGGACCAGTCGGGGCTGAGCGAGAACCAGAGCAGCTGGATCAACCGGCACACCGTCTACACGCACGGGAACGGCTTCGTCGCGGCCCCGGCCAACGAGGTCGTCGCCGGCCAGGAGGGTGGCGAGCCGGACTTCACCACCGGCAACCTGCCGACCACCGGCGACATCGACGTCGACCAGGCCCGCATCTACTACGGCGAGCTGATGAACGTCAACGGCCAGGACGTCTACTCGGTGGTGGGTGGCAACGACGAGCCGCGCGAGTTCGACCTGCCCGAGGGTGGGTCCGGCGACCGGCAGATCAACTCCACCTACGACGGCGAGGGCGGGGTCTCGATCGGCAGCTTCTTCCGCCAGCTGACCTTCGCGATCTTCTACCGGGAGCGGAACTTCCTGCTCTCCGACGCGGTCAACGACCAGTCGAAGGTGCTCTACGTCCGCGACCCGCTGGAGCGGGTGGAGAAGGCCGCGCCCTTCCTGACCGTGGACGGCGACCCGTACCCCGCGGTGATCGACGGGCGGGTGCAGTGGATCCTCGACGGCTACACGACGTCGGACGCCTACCCCTACGCCGAGCAGATGTCGCTGGGCGAGGCCGCCACCGACGCCCTGACCGGGGTCGGCACGACGGCCCTGCCCGACCAGCAGTTCAACTACATCCGCAACTCGGTCAAGGCGACGGTCGACGCCTACGACGGCACGGTCACGCTCTACGCCTGGGACCAGGAGGACCGGATGGACCCGGTCCTGCAGACCTACATGAAGGCGTTCCCGGGGATCGTGCGCCCGGAGAGCGACATGTCCGAGGAGCTGATCAGCCACGTCCGCTACCCGGAGGACCTCTTCAAGCTCCAGCGGGACGTGCTGACCCGGTACCACGTCGCCAACCCGGTCGACTTCTACAACCAGAACGACCGCTGGCAGGTGCCGGTCGACCCGACGCAGCAGCCGGAGAGCACCGACCCGCAGCCGCCGTACTACATCGTGGCCCAGCGGCCCGGTGACGAGGAGGCCAGCTTCCAGCTGACCAGCGCGCTGAACGCCTACAACCGCGACAACCTGTCGGCGTTCATCTCGGCCTCGTCCGCGCCGGAGACCTACGGGGAGATCCAGGTGCTGCGGCTGCCGGGCAACACGCCCTACCGCGGTCCGCTGCAGGTGCAGAACGCGTTCGAGTCGAACAACCAGGTGCGACCGGACCTGACCCTGTTCGACAGCGACAACTCCGAACCGGTGTTCGGCAACCTGCTGACGCTGCCGATCGGCAACGCCGGACTGGTCTACATCGAGCCGCTGTACGTGCAGGGCACCGGAGCCGGTGGGTTCCCGCTGCTGCAGAAGGTGCTGGTGAACTACCAGGACAAGATCGGCTACGCGAACACCCTGGCCGAGGCGCTGACCCAGGTGTTCGGCGAGGGTGCGGGGGAGGCGGCCCCGGACAGCGACGTCGCTCCCGGGGAGACCCCCGCACCGGAGCAGCCGGCGGACCCGGGCACCAGCCCGCCGCCGGCCGATGGTGGCAGCGGGTCGCCGACCCTCGAGGCGGCCCTCGCCGACATCGACGCCGCACTGGACGCGCTGGCCGATGCGCAGCGGAACGCCGACTTCGCGGCGATCGGGCAGGCGCAGGCCGATCTGCAGGCTGCGGTGGACGCCTACCAGGCGGCCCAGGCAGCCGGCTCGGCCGCTCCGGCCGACTGACGGACGGGCTGCGCGGCGCCTCCCGGGGCGCCGCGCAGCCCCCCTCTGCAGGGCCGGGTGGGCCTGTTGTACTGTTGTCTCACCGACGCGGGGTGGAGCAGCTCGGTAGCTCGCTGGGCTCATAACCCAGAGGTCGCAGGTTCAAATCCTGCCCCCGCTACTCGTCCGGAGGGCCGGTCACCGTCACGGTGACCGGCCCTCCGTCATGTCCGGTCCTGCTGCACCTCCGGGCTGCCGGCGTCACGACCGGGCCGCACTGCTCCCCGGCGGCGTCGGGCTCCGGGGGTGGGGTAGCCCGTGGACCCCCCGGTTCGCATCAGGTCGTGAGGTGGGGTAACCTGATCTCACCGACGCGGGGTGGAGCAGCTCGGTAGCTCGCTGGGCTCATAACCCAGAGGTCACAGGTTCAAATCCTGTCCCCGCTACCAACCCGGAGGCCCGGTCACCGTTCTGGTGACCGGGCCTCCGGTCTGTGTGGTGGTGCCGACCCGGTTCCCCGGGCTCCGGCCGCCCGGGACGGAGAGGACGCAGTCGATGGCACCGGGGTCTGCAGGGGCGCCGCAGGGCTGGACCGGGCAGGTGACCGAGCGGACCCTCGCCGACGGTCGCCCGATCCTCTACTTCGACGACGCGCGCCGGGCCGGGCCCGTGCACGAGGCCGTCGACCAGCGGCCCCTGGACGGCCTGCCGCGCGCCGGTGAGGTGCGCTACGACGTCCTCACCGGGGAGTGGGTGACGATCGCCGGGCACCGGATGAACCGCACCTTCCTGCCGGCGGCCGCGGACTGCCCGCTGGACCCCACCCGGGACCCCGCGCACCCCAGCGAGGTGCCCGACAGCGACTACGACGTCGTCGTCTTCGCCAACCAGTTCCCCAGCTTCGCCCCGGTGGCCGTGGAGTCCGGGGTCGAGGCGCCGCCGTTCGGCCCGGCCGACGGCCCCGCCTACGGGCACTGCGACGTCGTGGTCTTCTCCAGCGACCACGAGGCGTCGGTGGTCGACCTGCCGGCCCAGCGCATGCGCACGGTGGTGGAGGCATGGGCGCAGCGGACCGCGGCCCACTCGGCGGATCCGCGGATCGCGCAGGTCTTCGTCTTCGAGAACCGGGGTCAGGAGATCGGCGTCACGCTGACCCACCCGCACGGCCAGATCTACGCCTACCCCTTCCTGCCGCCGCGCGCCGGCCAGCTGGTCGAGCAGGCCCGCCGGCACCGGGAGGCCACCGGCGGCCACCTGCTGGCCGACGTGCTGCGCGCCGAGCAGGCCGCGGGCCGGCGGGTCGTGCTGGCAGGTGAGCACTGGACCGCCTACGTGCCCCGGGCGGCGCGCTGGCCGGTGGAGGTGCACCTGGCCCCGCACCGCGACGTCCCCGACCTGGCCGCGCTGGACGACGCCGAGAAGGCCGAGCTGGCCGTGGTCTACCAGGAGCTGCTGCGGCGGGTCGACCGGTTCCACCCCGGGGTCGACCGGGTGCCCTACATCGCCGGCTGGCACCAGGCGCCCACCGGCGCGGACCGCGAGCTGGGCCGGCTGCACCTGCAGTTGTTCTCCCTGCTGCGGGCGCCGGGCAAGCTCAAGTACCTGGCCGGCTCGGAGTCGGGGATGGGCGCCTGGATCAACGACACCACGCCGGAACGGATCGCCGACCGGCTGCGCGAGGTGGCGTCGTGAGCGGACAGGACCAGGCCGACCTCGCCGCGCAGGCGCTCCAGGAGGCCTTCGGCGTCGAGCCCGACGGCGTCTGGGCCGCGCCCGGCCGGGTGAACCTGATCGGTGAGCACGTCGACTACAACGGCGGCCGCTGCCTGCCGATGGCGCTGACCCGGGTCACCGCGGCGGCGGTGCGCCGCCGGGACGACGACGTCGTCCGGCTGGCGAGCACCGACCCGGAAGCGCCGGTGTTCGAGGGGTCCCTCGACGCGCTGGGCCCCGGCCAGGTCTCCGGCTGGGCCGGCTACGCCGCGGGCACCCTGTGGGCGCTGCAGCAAGCCGGCGTGGAGGTCCCCGGCCTGGACCTGGCGGTCAGCAGCGACGTGCCGCTGGGCGCGGGGCTGTCCAGCTCGGCGTCGCTGGAGGCGACGGTGGCGATCGCCGCGGCCGAGCTGGCCGGTCGCGCCGACTCGCCCGAGCTGCGGCACCTGCTCGTCCAGGCCGCGATCCGCGCCGAGAACGAGGTCGTCGGCGCCGGCACGGGGGGCATGGACCAGACCGTCGCGCTGCTGGCCGAGGAGGGCTCGGCGCTGCTCATCCACACCCGCGACTTCCGCACCGAGCCGGTGCAGCTGGGACTCGAGGAGGCGGGGCTCGAGCTGATGGTCATCGACACCCGGGTGACCCACTCCCTCGCCGACGGCCAGTACGCGAAGCGGCGGGCCGACTGCGACGAGGCGGCCCGGCAGCTGGGGCTGGAGTGGCTGTCGGACGCCACCGAGGCCGACGTCGACCGGCTGACCGACGAGCGGCTGCGGGCCCGCACCCGGCACGTGGTGGGGGAGAACCAGCGGGTCGACCGGGTGGTCGAGCTGGTCCGGGCCGGTCGGGTGGCCGAGATCGGGCCGCTGCTGGACGCCTCGCACGTCTCGCTGCGCGACGACTACGAGGTCTCGGCCACCGAGCTCGACCTCGTCGTCGAGGCGGCCCGCAAGGCGGGTGCGCTGGGTGCACGCATGGTCGGCGGCGGGTTCGGCGGCTCGGCGATCGCGCTGATCCGCCCCGGCGACGCGCAGGCGATCAGCGACGCCGTCGTCGCCGCCTGCCGGGAGCGTGGCCTCACCGAGCCCGGCACGCTCACCGTGACCTCCGGCCCGGCGGCGCGCCGGCTGTCCTGAGCCCCCGCGGGCCGGGGAACAGCACCCCGGCCCACGGGGTTGGGCCCGGACATGGAGACGACCGTCACCGACGCCCCCGAGGACAGCCGCTACGAGATCCGCGACGGCGACCGCCTGCTCGGCCAGGCCGCGTACCAGCGCCGCGGCAACCAGGTGGTGTTCACCCACACCGAGGTCGACAGCGGCGAGGAGCACTCCGGGCTGGGCGGCCGGCTCGTCCGGGCCGCGCTGGACGACGTCCGCAGCAAGGGGGAGACGGTCGTGCCGATGTGCTCCTTCGTGCGCGGCTGGATCGAGCGTCACCCGGAGTACCGGGACCTGGTCGCCGCCGAGAGCTGACCGCCTGCAACCGCGCGACGGCCCGCCTGAGAGGGTGGGGGCATGCGCGTCCTGGTCGCCGGGTGGTTCAGTTTCGACGAGGTCATCGCGACCATCGGTGACGAGCTGGGGGCCGACGTCGTCACCGGCTGGCTCCGCGAGCTCGGGGTCGACCACGACGTCGCCTGGGCGCCCTACCTGCAGCGCGGCCCGCACTGGCGCGACGTCGACCCGGCGCAGTACACCCACCTGGTGTTCGTCAGCGGCCCGGTGTCGGACACGCCACTGCTCCGCGAGCTCACCGACGCCTTCGCGCACGCCCAGCGCTGGGCGGTGAACGTCTCGGTGGTCTCCGACGCCGGGCGCGCGCTGTTCGACCAGGTCTGGGAGCGGGACGCCCCGGGCATCTCCCGGCCCGACCTGGCCATCGGCACGTCGACGCCGGACGTCCCGGTGCTGGCCGTCGCCTTCGCCCCGCCGCAGGAGGAGTACGGCGACCGCAGCCGGGCCGGGGAGGTGCGGGCGGCGATCGAGGGCTGGCTCGGCGCCCGGGCGATCCCGTGGTTCGAGCTGACCATGGACCTGTTCGAGAAGCCGCACGAGCGGTTCCCCTCCCAGGTCGAGGCGCTGATCCGGCGGGCCGACGTGGTGCTCAGCATGCGGCTGCACGCGCTGGTCCTGGGGCTCGCGCACGGCACGCCGGTCATCGCCTGCGACTCGATCGTCGGCGGCGCGAAGGTGAGTGCCCAGGCGGCGTCGCTCGGCTGGCCGGTGGTGCTGCGGGCCGGCGAGATCGACCCGGTCACGCTGGACGCCGCCCTCGAGCACGCCCTGTCGGGCACGCTGACCGAGGAGATCGCCACCGCGCAGCGGCGCGGCGCCGAGGGCAACGCCGCGGCCCGCGACTGGTTCACCCGCCAGCTGCAGGGCTGAGCGGGCGCTGGGCCGTGGCGAACCGTCGTTCCAGCTCCGCGGGTACCGGCCGGCGCTGACGCAGGGCGGTGGGCAGTCGCCGCAGCACGCCGGCCAGGGCCGTGCGCGCGGCCGGGTCGCGCGAGCAGCCGCGGGCCAGTCGCGCGGTCGCGGCGAGCGCCACCGGCAGCGGGCGGCGCAGCCAGTCGATCAGCACGTCGTTGCGGGTCTGCAGCGCCCACCGGGCCGGGCTCGGGATGCCCGGCCCCGCCGGGTCGTGCCAGGTGACGACGTCGTCGGCGTAGGCGAGCTGCCAGCCGGCGGCGGCCAGGTCGAGGGCGAGCAGGTGCTCCTCGCCGCCGAAGAACAGGAGCGGGGAGAAGCCCCCGACGGCCAGGTAGGCGTCCCGGCGCACCACGGCGGCGAAGGCCGGGAAGCTGAGGACGTCCGGGCCGGGCGCCCCGGGGGAGCGGCCCAGCAGCGCGGCCCGGTGCTTGACCGACACCCGGTCGTCGACGCGGTCCGCCGCCAGGCGCACCCGGCCGACCAGGACCGCGACCCGCGGATGGGCGTCGAGCAGCTCGGCGGCCCGGTCCAGCGCGCCGAGGTCCCACCACGAGTCGTCGTCGGCGAAGGCCACGTAGCGGGTCGTCGCGCGCCGGACGCCCTCGGTGCGGGCGACCGCGCCGGCGTTCTCCGGCAGCTCGAGGACGTCGACCCGGGGATGGGCGGCCCGTACGGCGGCTGTCGTGCCGTCGGACGAGGCGTTGTCGACGACCACGATCGGCTGTCGGCCGTCGTCGAGGTGGGCGAGCGACCGGAGCAGCGACTCCCTCCGGTCGCGGGTGGCGATCACGACGCTGACGCGGGGCACCGCCCAGCCCTACCCGAGCGCTCAGGCGATGAGCGTGGCCTCCGTCACCGGGGTGTGCAGGGCGGCCACGAGCTGGTCCAGCGGCAGGTCGAGGGCGCCGGCGAGGGCGGCGACGGTGAAGAACGCCGGCGTCGGCACCCGGCCGGACTCGATCTTGCGGAGCGCCTCCAGGCTCACCCCGGACGCGGCGGCGACGTCGGACGGCGGGCGGTCCCCGCGCGCCGCGCGCAGCAGCGCGCCCAGCCGGCGACCGCGGTCGCGCTCCTCGGGGCTCAGCGGCGGTCGGACCATGGCCGTGACAGTAGGACGGATCGGGAGCACGTGGTACTGATACCGGGATACCAATCCCGGAAGGACTTCAGATGATCGAGCTGCGCACACCCGGGGAGATCGACGCCATGCGCGCCGCCGGTGCGGTGGTCGCCGACATGCACGCCGCGGTGCACGCGCTGGCCGCACCCGGGGTCCGGCTGACCGAGCTGGACGCCGTCGCCCGGCAGGTCCTCGCCGACGCCGGGGCCACCTCCCCGTTCCTGGGCTACGCGCCGCTGCGCAGCACGCCGCCGTTCCCCGGGGTGCTGTGCCTGTCGGTGAACGACGTGGCGCTGCACGGCATCCCCACCGCCCAGGAGCTCGAGGACGGCGACCTGCTCAGCGTCGACGCCGGCGCCACCCTGGACGGCTGGGTGGGCGACGCAGCCCGCACCTACCCGATCGGCACCCCGCGGCCGGAGGACCTCCAGCTGGTGGAGACCACCGAGCGGGCGCTGGCCGCGGGGATCGCTGCGGCGGTGGTCGGCAACAGGATCGGCGACATCTCGGCCGCCATCGCCGAGGTCGGCCGGGCCGGCGGGTGCGGCATCAACACCGACCAGGGCGGGCACGGGGTGGGCCGCTCGATGCACGAGGCGCCGTCCGTGCCCAACGAGGGCCGCGCCGGTCGCGGCCTGAAGCTGCGCGCCGGGCTGGTGATCGCCATCGAGCCGTGGTTCCTGGCCGGGGGCAGCGACGACTACCGGGTCGACGCCGACGGCTGGACCCTGCGCAGCGCGGACGGCAGCCGGGCCGCGCACGTCGAGCACACCGTCGCGGTCACCGACGACGGCCCGCGCATCCTCACCGCCCCCCGCTGACGCTCGCCGTTGTGCACCCCTCGTCGGTTCCCGCCGCGGGAACCGACGAGGGGTGCACAAAGGCAGTGACACGCCGGTGGATCAGCCCAGCGCCTGGTCCAGGTCGGCCAGCAGGTCGTCGACGTCCTCGATGCCCACCGACAGGCGGACGAGGTCGGCCGGCACCTCCAGCGGGGAGCCGGCGGCGCTGGCGTGGGTCATCCGGTGCGGGTGCTCGATCAGTGACTCCACCCCGCCGAGCGACTCGGCCAGGGTGAACAGCTGCGCGCGCTCGCACACGCGCAGCGCCGCCTCCTCGCCCGCCCTGAGCCGGAACGACACCATCCCGCCGAAGCCGGACATCTGCTTCGCGGCGATCTCGTGGTTGCGGTGCTGCGGCAGCCCCGGGTAGAGCACGTCGCCCACGGCCGGGTGCTCCAGCAGCCACTCGGCGATCCGGCCGGCGTTGGCGCTGTGCCGGTCCATCCGCACGCCGAGGGTCTTCAGGCTGCGCAGCAGCAGCCACGCGTCGAACGGGCCGTTGACCGCTCCGGCGGCGTTCTGCAGGTACGCCAGCCGCTCGCCGAGCTCGGCGTCGGCGACCACCAGCGCGCCACCGACGACGTCGGAGTGCCCGCCCAGGTACTTCGTCGTCGAGTGGACGACGACGTCGGCGCCCAGCGTCAGCGGCTGCTGCAGGTAGGGGCTGGCGAAGGTGTTGTCGACGACCAGCAGTGTCCCCGCGGCGTGCGCGATCTCGGCGAGCACCGCGATGTCGGAGACGTTGAGCAGCGGGTTGCTGGGCGTCTCGCACCACAGCACCCGGGTGGTCTCCGGCGCGACCGCCTCCCGGACGGCGTCCAGGTCGTTCAGGTCGACGGGGAGGTGCCCGACGCCCCAGGGCTCCTGGACCTTGGAGATGAGCCGGTACGTGCCGCCGTAGGCGTCGCCGCCCAGCACGATCCGGTCGCCGGGCCGGCAGACGGTGCGCAGCAGGACGTCCTCGGCCGCGAGGCCCGAGGCGAACGTCATCGCGCGGGTGCCCTGCTCCAGGGAGGCCAGCGCCGTCTGCAGGGTGTCCCGGGTCGGGTTGCCGCTGCGGCTGTACTCGTACCCGCCGCGCAGGCCGCCGACGCCGTCCTGCTTGTAGGTGGTCGTCAGGTGCAGCGGCGGGATGACCGCGCCGGTCGCCGGGTCGGGGTCCTGCCCGGCGTGGATGGCGCGGGTGTCGAAGCCGGTCATGGCTCCACCGTAGGAGCCGGGATGCCGACCAGGTGACCCAGCACGTCCTGCCGGGTGACGACGCCGGCGGGCTTGCCGTCGACGTGCACGAGCAGCGCGTCGGCGTCGCCGAGGGCGCCGACCGCGGCCGAGACCGGCTCGCCCGAGCCGATGATCGGCAGCGGTGCGGACATGTGCCGCTCGACCGGGTCGGCCAGCGTGGCCCGGCCGGTGAACAGCGCGTCCAGCAGCGCCTTCTCCGCGACCGACCCGACCACCTCGCCGGCGGTGACCGGCGGCTCGGCGCGGACCACGGGCAGCTGGCTGACGCCGTACTCGCGCAGGATGTCGATCGCGTCGCGGACGGTCTCGTTCGGGTGGGTGTGCACCAGCGTGGGGGTCGTGCTCCCGGACTTGGCGTCGAGCAGCTCGCCGACGGTCTCGCCGCCCCCGGCGTCCAGGAAGCCGTAGTCGGCCATCCACTCGTCGTTGAAGATCTTGTTCAGGTAGCCGCGGCCGCCGTCGGGCAGCAGCACGACCAGGACGTCGTCCTTGCCCAGCCGCTCGGCCACCCGCAGCGCGGCGACCACGGCCATGCCGCACGAGCCGCCGACCAGCAGCCCCTCCTCGCGGGCCAGCCGCCGGGTCATCGCGAAGGAGTCGCCGTCGGAGACGGCGACGATCTCGTCGGCGATGGTCCGGTCGTAGGCCTCCGGCCAGAAGTCCTCGCCGACGCCCTCGACCAGGTAGGGCCGGCCGGTGCCGCCGGAGTAGACCGAGCCCTCGGGGTCGGCGCCGACCACCTGCACCCGGCCGCCGGAGGCCTCCTTGAGGTACCGGCCGACGCCGGAGATGGTGCCGCCGGTGCCGGCCCCGGTGACGAAGTGGGTGACCCGCCCGTCGGTCTGGCTCCAGATCTCCGGGCCGGTGGTCTCGTAGTGCGAGCGCGGGTTGGCCGGGTTGGCGTACTGGTCCGGCTTCCAGCCGCCGGGGATCTCCTTCGCCAGGCGGTCGGAGACCGAGTAGTAGGAGCGCGGGTCGGCGGGGTCGACGGCGGTGGGGCAGACGTGCACCTCCGCGCCGTAGGCGCGCAGCACGTTGATCTTCTCCTGGCTGACCTTGTCCGGGCAGACGAAGACGCACCGGTACCCGCGCTGCTGGCCGACCAGGGCCAGCCCGATGCCGGTGTTGCCGCTGGTCGGCTCGATGATGGTGCCCCCGGGACGCAGGGCGCCGGAGGCCTCCGCCTCCTCGATCATGCGCAGCGCGATCCGGTCCTTCACCGAGCCGCCGGGGTTGACGTACTCGACCTTGGCGAGCACCAGCGGGGCGTCGGGCCCCAGGTGCTCGGTCACCTTGTTGAGGCGGACCAGCGGGGTGCCGCCGATCAGCTCGACGACGGACTGGGCGTACTGCACGGGGTCTCCTGCGGCGCTCGGGACGGGGACGGATCACGCCCCCGGCGGTCCGCCCATCCCATCAGACCCGGGTCAGTACGGCAGGTAGTACGTGAGGACGTCGGCGGAGAGCGGGGGGAAGAGCGCCTCGTACAGCTCACGGCGGCGGCCGGGGTACACGTCGGGCCGCCGCCGGGCCAGCCCGTGCATGCCGTGCGGGCCGAACAGCAGGGCGCCGAGCTGGTCCGGGGCGACGCCGGCGCCACCACGGGCCTCCGGGGCCTGCAGGCGCCCGCCGGGCACCACCGCGCCCAGCCCGTCGTCGGTGACCGGCAGCCGCCAGCTGGCGCCGTAGGTGGAGACGACGACGTCGGTCCCGCCCGGGTCGACGCCGGACCCGGCGAGCCGGCGGCCGAGCACCGGGCGGATCGCCTCCAGCAGGGCCCCGGGGTCGGGGACGCGCAGGTAGTACTGCTCGGCCAGCTCGCTGCCCGGCCCGAGCCGGCGCGCCCAGGCCTGCCCGGGCAGGCTCGCGGGGCGGTCGGTCACCCGCACCGCGCGGCCGGCGGCCAGCGCGACGACACCGGCCAGCAGCTGGTCGGTGGCCCGGTCGTCGACCGCGGTCGGTTCGGCGAGCAGCACCGCGCCGTCGTCCGCACGGCTGCGGGCCGAGGCCACCACCCCGCCGTCCCGCTCGGCCACCCACGTGGTGCTGGCCGCGTGCGCCACCAGCCACCGCAGTCGCGCGGCGGGGTGCGGCACGGCGACGTCGGCCCGTTGCTGCGCCGACGCCTGCAGGGCGGCCAGGTCGGGCAGGTCGGCGGGGGTGGCGGGGCGCAGCCCGGGGGCCGCTGCGGGGACGTCGACCAGTGGCCGGGCCGGGGCGATGTCGACGGCGTACTCGTAGCCGAACAACCGGTAGAAGTAGGGGATCCCGATCATGACCTGCACCAGGTCGCCGCGCGCGGCCGACCGGGCGTGCGCCCAGGCCATCAGCGCGCGCACCAGCCCGCGGCCCTCGTAGCCGGGGTCGGTCGCCACCAGCTCGACCTGGCCGGCGGGCAGGACGACGTCGTCCAGGCGGACGGTCTCGGCCAGCAGCGTCGCGGTGGAGACCACCCGGTCGCCGTCGGCGACGACCGCGGTCGCCGCGGGGCCGAGGTCCGGGTCGTCCGCGACCAGCCGCTGGTCCTCCGCGTCGGTCTCCTCGCCGCGGGCGGCCAGGAGGGCACCCACCTGGTCGAGGTCGGCGGGGCGGCACGGGCGCAGCACCAGCCCGCCGGGCAGGGGGTGGACGGCCTCGGGCACGGGGGCACCCTGCCGCTGCGGTCCGGGCACGGCAACCGACTTCCTGCAGGAGGGCACTACTCTCATCCCGCCGGGTGCGCCACTCGGCGGGGGTCGTCCACGAGCGGGGACCGTCGACGGAGGGAGTCCGCCCGATGAGCGAGGCCTCGTCCACGCTGCACGCGGCCCTGGCCCGGGTGGTGCTCGCCGGGCGCGAGCTGCCGGAGGTGCTCGACGAGGTCGTGCGCATCGCCCGCCGGGCCATCCCGGGCGCCGAGGCCACCTCGGTCACCCTGATCCGCGGCGAGCGGTCGTTCACCGCCGCCTTCGACGGGCAGCTGGCGATGGACGCCGACGAGCTGCAGTACCAGCGGGGGTACGGCCCCTGCATGGACGCCGCACGGGCCGGCGAGACGTTCCTGGTGGCGGACATGACCACCGACGACCGCTGGCCGGACTACGGCCGGCACGCGGTCGAGCGGGGGGTGCGCAGCTCGCTGTCCACCCCGCTGCCCTTCCAGGGCGCCACGATCGGCGGGCTCAACGTCTACTCGACCCGGGTGGATGGCTTCGGCGAGGCCGACGTCGCGCTCGCCGAGGAGGTCGCCGCCTTCGTCGCCGTCGTCGTGGGCAACGCCGAGGCGGCCTCCCGCGCGGTGGAGGACGCGGCGAACATGCGCCGGGCGATGGCCACCCGCGCGGTCATCGAGCAAGCCAAGGGCATCCTGATGGAGCGGCACAAGATCACCGCCGAGCAGGCGTTCACCGTGCTGACGCACGCCTCCCAGCAGCGCAACGTGAAGCTGCGCGAGATCGCCGACGAGCTGGTGGCGACCGGCGAGCTCACCGCCCGCTGAGCTCGGCCCGGGCTGGCGCGGCCGGTCCGCGGGCGGTCAGGATGCGGCGGTGAGCAGCGACCCCGTCGTCGTCGGCGCGGACCTCGGCACCAGTGGGTGGAAGGTCGCCGCGCTGGACCTGGCGGGGAGGGTCGTCGCCGAGGAGGAGGCCGGTTACGCCGTCGACCGGCCGCAGCCGGGCTGGGCGCAGACCGAGGTCGCGGTGTGGCGCCACGCGCTCGACGACGTGCTGGCCACCCTCGCCGGCCGGCTCGCGGGTCGTCCGGTGGCCGCCCTCGGACTCTCCGGACAGATGCACGGCGTGGTGCTGGTCGACGGCGCCGGCGACGCGCTGACGCCCGCCCTGCTCTGGCCCGACCAGCGCGCTGTGGCGGAGCTCGACCGGTGGCGGGCGCTGCCCGACGCCGACCGGGCGGCGCTGGCCAACCCGCTCGTCCCGGGCATGACCGGGCCGTTGCTGGCCTGGCTGTCCGGCGCCCACCCCGACCTGCTGGACCGGGCCGCGGCGGCGCTGCTGCCCAAGGACGCCCTGCGCGCCGCGCTGCTGCCCGGCACCGACCCGGCGGTCACCGACCGGAGCGATGCGTCGGCCACCCTGCTGTGGGACGTCCCCGGGGAGCGCTGGTCGACCGCCGCGGTGGCCGCCGCCGGCCTGCCCGCCCGGCTGCTGCCCGCCGTCCGCCCCGGCGCCGAGGTGCTCGGGACGGCGTCCCTGCCGGTGGGTGAGGTGCCGGTCGTCGTCGGCGGGGCCGACACCCCGCTGGCGCTGCTGGCCGCGGGCACCGCCGACGGCGTGCAGGTGAACCTCGGGTCGGGCGCCCAGGTGCTGCGGCCCGGTGTGCGGCCGCGGCCGGTGGCCGATCCGGTCGTGCACTGCTTCGCCGACGCCGACGACGGCTGGTACGCGATGGCCGCGCTGCAGAACGCGGGAACCGCCTGGGCCTGGGTGCAGCAGGTGCTGGGCCTGGACTGGGCGACCCTCGCCGGTTGCCTGCACGCCGCACCGCCGGGCGCCGGTGGGGTCGTCTTCGCCCCCTTCCTCACCGGGGAACGCGGCGGGGTGGCCGGTCCGGCGGCGCGCGGCGGCTGGACCGGGCTGTCGGCGGACACCAGCCGGGCCGACCTGGCCCGTGCCGCGCTCGAGGGCGTCGCCTTCGCCGTCGGGGCCGCGCTGGACCTGCTGCCCGCTCCGCCGGACGACGGGGTCCCGGTGGTGCTCACCGGCGGTGGCGGACGAGACCCCGGGCTCCAGCAGCTGCTCGCCGACGTGCTGGGCCGGCCCGTGCAGCACGTGCAGGTGCGCAGCGCGTCGGCCGCCGGCGCCGCGGTGCTCGCCGCGCACGGCGTCGGCGTGCCGGTCACCCCGCAGCGGGCGCACGGGCCGGTGGTGCGGCCGCGGCCGGTGCCGGAGCTGCGGGCCGCCCGGGACCGCTGGACCGCCGCCATCGGCTGACCTCGTCGTCCAGGACTGGAACCGCCCTCGCCGGGGCACCGTTGGCCGGGAGAGGGAGCCGGCCGCGGCTCCCCGTCGACGAGAGGGGTGACGCGCGATGGCGTCGATCATGACCAAGGTGATGCAGTTCGCGAACAGCCCGAAGGGCAAGCAGGTGATCCGTCAGGCGACGGAGAAGGCCCAGCAGTTCGCGAGCGACCCGAAGAACCGGGCCAAGATCGACGACGTGCGCCGCCGCATCCAGGGCGGTCGCGGCGGCTCCAGGGGCACCGGCCCGGCCCGCTGACCGGTCGGCGCTCGTCCCTCGCGGGGGGCGAGCGCCGTGCGGGGACGAGCGCTCAGCGGGAGGCGAGCGCGGTCAGCACGTCGGCGTGCAGCACGCCGTTGCTGGCGACCGCGCTGCCGCCCGCCGGGCCCGCGGCGCCCTCGAGGTCGCTGAAGCTGCCGCCGGCCTCCCGCACGATGACGTCGAGCGCGGCCAGGTCCCAGAGCGAGACCTCGGGTTCGCAGGCCACGTCCACGGCGCCCTCGGCGACCATCATGTAGCTCCAGAAGTCCCCGTAGGCGCGGGTCCGCCACACCGATCGGGTCAGGTCCAGGAACGGCTCGAGACGGCCCTGCTCCTCCCAGCCGGAGAGGCTGGAGTAGGAGAGGCTGGCGTCGGCCAGGCTGGCCACCTGGGAGACGGTGCAGCGGGTCGCGCTCTCCAGCCGGCGGCCGGTCCAGGCGCCGACGTCGGCGGCGGCCCACCAGCGCCGGTTCAGCGCCGGCGCGGAGACCAGCCCGACGACCGGGACCTCGCCCTCCAGCAGGGCGATGAGGGTCGCCCACACCGGCACGCCGCGGACGAAGTTCTTCGTGCCGTCGATGGGGTCGATCACCCAGCGCCGGTCACCCCGTCCGGTGCTGCCGAACTCCTCGCCGAGGACGGCGTCCCGCGTCCGGGCCCGGGAGAGGGTGGCCCGCAGCTGCTCCTCGACCGCCCGGTCGGCGTCGGTGACGGGGGTGAGGTCGGGCTTGGTCTCCACCCGCAGGTCCTGCGCCCGGAACCGGTCGAGGCTGATCGCGTCGGCCTGGTCGGCGAGGACGTGCGCCAGGCGCATGTCCTCGGTGTAGCCGCGCATCCCCGGTGTCATGACACCGGAACCTACTGGTCCCGGCCCCGAGGGGCCGGGACCGGCGGGGGTTCCTCAGCTGTTGAAAACCGCCTTCTCCACCGCCGCGGGGGTGTCGTACTCGCCGTCGCCCATGCCGCGCAGCGCGTCGAGCACCTCGTCGCTGCCGCCGTTGGACTCCGCGTGCGAGACCGCGTCCTCCTTCGTCGCCGGGTAGTCGATGCCGCCGAGGGCCTTCTGGATGTCGATCGGGCTCACCATGGCCGGTCGGCTACCCCGGGACCCGCGCGACGATGCCCGGGCCGGCGGCCCGGTTACGGTCGGGGAGTGGAGGCGCGGACGATCGTCGGGCTGCTGGCCGATCCGGTCCGGCTGAAGGTGGTGGCCGCGCTCGCGCTCGGTGCCGGCACGATCGAGCAGGTCGCCGAGGTCGCGGGACTCTCCCTCCAGGAGGTCGCGCTGGCCGCCCGCCGACTGGCCCGCGGCGGCCTCGTCGGCCGCGACGGTCACCGGCTCACGCTGCACGAGGACCGCTTCGGCAGCGCCGCCCGGGCCGCCGCCGCGCGCGAACCGGCCCCCGAGCCGCTGTCCGCGGACCCCGCGGAGGACGCCGTGCTGCAGGCCTTCGTGCGCGACGGCCGGCTGACCGGGATCCCCGCGCAGCAGGGCAAACGGCGGGTGGTGCTGGCGCACCTGGTGCACGTCTTCGACGCCGGCGTGCGGTACCCGGAGCGCGAGGTGAACGCCCTCCTGGCAGCCTGGCACCCCGACGTGGCCGCGCTCCGCCGGTACCTGGTCGACGAGGGGCTGCTCTCGCGCGACGGCGCCGGGGTCTACTGGCGCAGCGGGGGCTACGTGCACGGCGTCGACGACTGACCGGCGTCGGCCGGACGAGGGGAGCAGCGTGCAACGGCAGGTCTTCGCCTTCTCCGGGGTGCTCGCGCCCCGGCCGGGCGAGCGCGGCAACCAGCCGCTCATCGAGCACGTGCTCCGCCTGGGCCGGGACCGGCGTACCGCCGAGGGGCCGGTGCGGGTCTGCTACGTCCCGACGGCCGTGGGCGACGACCCGACCGCGGTCTCGGTCTACGACCGGGTCTTCGGCAACCGGGGCGACGTCACGCTCAGCACGCTGCGGCTGTTCCCGCGGCCGAGCGAGCCCGACGCGCGCCGCCACCTGCTCACCCAGGACGTCGTGCTCGTCGAGGGCGGCAGCCTGGTCAACCTGCTGGCCGTCTGGCGCGCGCACGACCTGCCCGCCGTGCTGCGCGAGTGCTGGGAGGCCGGGATCGTGCTGGCCGGCACCGGCGCAGGCAGCCAGTGCTGGCACGTGGGCGGCCCCACCGACGCCCTCGGTGACCGGCTCGCGCCGCTGACCGAGGGGTTGGGCCTGCTGCCGTTCAGCAACAACGTGCACGACGCCGACGGGGAGCTCCCTCGCCGGGACGCCTACCGCCGGTCGGTGGCGCAGGGCGAACTGCCCGGGGGGTACGCGACCGAGGACGGCGTCGGTCTGCACTACATCGGCGCGGCGCTCGCCGAGGCGGTCACCGTCCGGCCCGGGGCCCAGGCGTGGCACGTGCGCCCCGACGGCACCGGCGGCTGGTCCGAGCGCGCGCTGCCGACGCGCCCGATCTGACGGCTCCGCTGCAGGGGCCCGTCGCGAGCTTGCGAGCGTCGGGGGGGCAGCGGGGTCCTTCGTCACGTCACGTGGCCGACGGCGGTGATCAGCCGGCGGAAGCTGCCCAGCCGCTCGGCGCGGGCGGGCGGCCCGTCGGCGGCCCACGCGTCGAGCGCGCACTCCGGGTCCTCGGCGGTGTGCCCGCAGCCGGGCGGGCAGTCGACGGCGGCCTCGGCGAGGTCGTCGAAGGCGGCCAGCACGTCCTGGGCGGTGACGTGGGCCAGCCCCAGCGACCGGATGCCCGGGGTGTCGATGACGGTGCCGCCACCGGGGAGGTCCAGGAGCACCGCCGAGGACGACGTGTGCCGGCCCTTGCCGATCTTGCTGACGTCGCCGGTGGCCCGGAAGGCGTCCGGCACCAGCCGGTTGACCAGGGTCGACTTGCCGACCCCGGACTGGCCGACCAGCACGCTCATCCGCCCGGTCAGCCGCTCGAGCAGCTCCGCCAGCGACGCCTCGCGCGACATCGGCACCGCCTCGACCTCCAGCCCGGCGTACCGGTCCAGCAGCGGCTGCGGGCTGGCCAGGTCGGTCTTGGTCAGGCACAGCAGGGGGGCCAGCCCGCCGGCGTAGGCGGCGACGAGGCAGCGGTCCAGGAAGCCCAGCGCCGGCTCGGGGTCGGTCACCGAGGTGACGACGACCAGCAGCTCGGCGTTGGCCACCACGATCCGCTCGGTCGGGTCGGTGTCGTCGGCGGTGCGGCGCAGCGACGTCGCCCGGTCCTCGATCACCACGATCCGGGCCAGGGTGTCCGTCCGGCCGGAGGTGTCGCCGACGATCCGCACCCGGTCGCCCACGACCACACCGTGCTTGCCGAGCTCCCGCGCGCGCATCGCGGTCACGTCGACCGGGGCGCCGTCCGGGCCCTCGACCCGCACCTGCATCCGGCCGCGGTCGACGGCGATGACCATCCCGGGGACGGCGTCGTCGTGCGCCGGCCGGGTGCGGGTGCGCGGGCGGGAGCCGTGCCGGGTCGGCCGGACCCGGACGTCGTCCTCGTCGGACCGGCTGTCCATCCGCCGGCTCAACGGCCCACCTCCGCCGGCTGGTCGACCAGCGCGGCCCACCGGTCCAGGTAGTCCGGCAGCGTCTTGCTGACCGCGCCCGGGTCGGTGACCTCGATGCCATCGACCGCCAGGCCCAGCACCGCCGCCGCGTGCACCATGCGGTGGTCGGCGTAGGAGTCCAGCTGCGCGGCCCGGCCGGGGCCCGGGATGATCACCAGGCCGCCGGGCAGCTGCTCGACCCGGGCGCCGACGGCGGTCAGCACCTCGTCCAGGGCCTGCAGCCGGTCGGTCTCGTGCCCTCTCAGGTGCGCGATGCCGGTCAGCCGGGACGGCCCGTCGGCCAGCGCGCACAGCGCCGCGAGCACCGGGGTCAGCTCGCCGACGGCGCCCAGGTCGGCCTCCAGCGGCGCGATCCGGCCGCCCCCGGTGACCTGCAGCCCGGCCGGGGTCGCCCGCACCTCGGCGCCCATCGCGGTGAGGAGCCGGTCCAGCTGGGCGCCGGGCTGGGTGGTCTCGGCCGGCCAGTCGCGCACGGTGACCCGCCCGGCGGTGACCAGCGCCGCCGCGAGGAAGGGGGCGGCATTCGACAGGTCCGGCTCGACCACCCGGTCGACGGCGGCGATCGGCGAGGGGGAGACCCGCCACCCCCGCTCGGTCGCGGCGACGTCGACGCCGTGCTCGGCCAGCGTGCGCACGGTCATCTCCACGTGCGGCATCGAGGGCAGCGAGCCGGCGACCGTCAGGTCGATCCCGGCGTCGTAGCGGGCGGCGGCCAGCAGCAGCCCGGAGACCACCTGGCTGGACTCGCTGGCGTCGACGGTCACCGCACCGCCGCGGACCGCGCCGGTGCCGTGCACGGTGAACGGGGCCCGGCCCCGGCCGCCGTCGTCGATCCGGACGCCGAGGTCGCGCAGCCCGGCGATCAGCCCGGCGTTGGGGCGCTCGTGCAGCCGCGGGTCGCCGTCCAGCCGCACCGGACCGGTGGCCAGCGCGGCGACCGGCGGCAGGAAGCGCAGCACGGTGCCGGCCAGGCCGGCGTCGACGTCGGCGGGACCGCGCAGCTCGCCGGGGGTGACCAGCCAGTCGTCCCCGTCCTGCTCGATCCCGGTGCCCAGCGCGCGCAGCCCGGCGGCCATCAGGTCGGTGTCCCGGGCCCGCAGCGGGCGGACCAGCCGGCTGGGCCCGTCGGCCAGCGCGGCCAGCACCAGCGCGCGGGCGGTGAGCGACTTCGACCCGGGCAGCGCGACCACCGCGTCGACGGGGGCGGTGCGGTGCGGCGTCGTCCAGACCTCGGCCATGCCGCTCATCCTGCCCTGTCCCCGCCGGGGGGCCGGGGTGACGGCGCGCTGCGGCCGTCACCCCGGGGCCGGCGGGTCAGCCGGCCGCCGCCTCCACCGTCTCGCGCTTCGGGGTGCCGACGGTGCGCACCAGCCGCTGGTTGGCGAACTCGAACATGCCCAGCTCGGAGAGCTCGCGGCCGTAGCCGGAGCGCTTGACCCCGCCGAAGGGCAGCTCGGGGGAGGTGCCGGACGGGGAGTTGATCCACACCATCCCCGACTCGACCCGGTCGGCGACGGCCCGGGCGCGCTCGACGTCGGCGGAGAAGACCGAGGCGCTGAGCCCGAACTCGGTGTCGTTGGCCAGCTCGACCGCCTCGTCCTCGCTGGACACCCGGTACACGACCGCGGCGGGGCCGAAGAGCTCCTCGCGGTAGGCACGCATCTCCGGGGTCACGTCGGCCAGCAGCGTCGCGTTGACGTAGGCGCCCTCGCGGTCCGGCCGGCCGCCGCCGACGAGCACCGTCGCGCCCTTGTCGATCGCGTCCTGCACCTGGGCGGTGTAGTCCTGCGCGGCTCGCTCGGAGGACAGCGGGCCCAGCGTGGTGGCCGGGTCGGCCGGGTCGCCGGGCTGCAGCCCGCGGAACGCCTCGGTCAGCCCGGAGACGAACTCGTCGTAGACGTCGTCCATCACGATGAACCGCTTGGCGGCGATGCAGGCCTGGCCGGTGTTCAGCGTGCGCGACATGGTGGCCGCCTGCACCGTCTTCGAGACGTCGGGGGCGTCGAGGACGATGAACGGGTCGCTGCCGCCGAGCTCGAGCACCGACTTCTTCAGGTGCTTGCCGGCCAGCGAGGCCACGCTGCTGCCGGCGCGGGCGCTGCCGGTCAGCGTCACGCCCTGCACGTGCGGGTGGGCGATCACCTGCTCGACGTCGGAGATGCGCAGGAACAGGTTGGTGTAGACGCCCTCGGGGACTCCCGCGTCGCGGAAGAGCTGCTCGATGGCCAGCGCCGTCAGCGGGTTGTTCTCCGCGTGCTTGAGCAGCACCACGTTGCCGAGCACCAGGTTGGGGGCGACCACCCGGGCCACCTGGTAGAGCGGGAAGTTCCACGGCTCGATCGCGAGCAGTACGCCGACCGGCTCGTTGACGACGACCGCTTCGCCCTCCATCACGTCGATCGGCTTCGGCTCGAGGAAGCCCGGGCCCTTCTGCGCGTACCAGTCGAAGATCATCGAGACGAGCATCGCCTCGCCGGTCGCCTCCTGGATGCGCTTGCCCATCTCCTTGGTGATCAGCGCGCCGAGGTCGTCCCGGCGCTCGCGCATCAGCTCGCCGATGCGGCCGACGACCGCGGCGCGCTCGGCGACCGGGCGGCGGCGCCACTCGGCGAAGGCGGCGTGCGCCCGCTCGACGACGCCGTCGACCTCGGCGGTGTCCAGGAAGGGGAACTCCTGCTCGGTGCGTCCGGTGGCCGGGTCGATCGTCGCGTACGGGCGGTCGCCGGCGTCGCCGGCGGTCTTCGGGTGGTCGGTCGGTGGAGCCTGGGTCGTCACGTCGTCGTGCCTCCATCGCTCGGGTCGGCTGTCTGGGTCGGCGCTGTGCCCCTCCGTCCTACCGCTGTGCGGCCCGGATCACACGGGCGGCGGCGCGGGACGGAAGACCCACCTAGGGTGGCTGCTGGTCGCCGGCCCACCGGTGCCCGGGGAGGAGTCGCCATGTGTGGTCGCTACGCCGCCAGCCGCCGTCCCGAGGACCTGGTGGTCGAGTTCGAGGCGGTCGCCGCCGAGGGGCAGCCCGCGCTGCCGGCGGACCACAACGTCGCGCCGACCAAGGACGTGTACGTCGTCCGGCACACGAAGGAGCGGGACGCCGAGGGGGCGCTGACCGGCGGCGGGCACCGCGAGCTGCGGGCCGTGCGCTGGGGCCTGGTGCCCTCCTGGGCCAAGGACGTCGCGATCGGCAACCGGATGCTCAACGCCCGGGTGGAGTCGCTGACCGAGAAGCCGGCGTTCCGCACCGCCGCGGCGAGCCGCCGCTGCCTGGTGCCCGCCGACGGCTGGTACGAGTGGGCGCCGCGCACCGACCGGCCGGGCAAGCAGCCGTACTACGTCACCCCAGAGGACGGCGCCGGTCTCGCCTTCGCCGGGCTGTGGGAGGTCTGGGGGCGCGGCGACGACCGGCTCTACACCTGCACGGTGGTGACGGCGCCGGCCGTCGGGGCGCTGGCCGAGGTGCACCCGCGGATGCCGCTGGTGCTGCCCCGCGAGCGCTGGGCGGGCTGGCTGGACCCGGCGGTGCAGGACGTCACCGAGGTGGCCGAGCCGACCCCGCCGGAGCTCGTCGAGCGGCTGGAGATCCGCCCGGTGGGCCCGGCCGTGGGCAACGTGGCCAACAACGGCCCGCAGCTCACCGCCCGCGTGGAGACGGTCGCCGAGCCGGCCGACCAGCCCGCCCTGTTCTGATCGTCCGTCCCTGATGCCCGAGGTGAGCCCGCTGGACCCCGACCCGACCACCGTTGCGGGCAGACCGCAGACGTCGGCACCCGAGTCGCGGGCGTTGCCCGACTGGATCGCCGCCGGCGTCACCTTCCTGTCCTCCGGGGCGGTGCTCGTGCTGGAGATCGTCGGTCTCCGGCTGATCGCGCCCTACGTCGGCGTCACCCTCCAGACCAGCACCGCGGTCATCGGCTTCGCGCTGGCCGCGATCGCGGTGGGCGCCTGGGCCGGCGGTGCGGCCGCCGACCGCACCGACCCGCGCCGGCTGATCGCGCCGCTGATGGTCGCCGGGGGCGCCCTGGTGGTCGCCGTGCTGCCGCTGGTCCGGTTCGCCGGTGAGCTGCTCACCGGCGCCGCCGCGGGCAACGTGCTGCTGCTGGCCGCGGTGGCCGTGGTCGTGCCGGCCGCGCTGCTGTCCGCCGTCCCGCCGATGGTGGTGGCGCTGCAGCTGGGCAACCTGGCGCAGACCGGCTCGGTGGTCGGGCGGCTGTCGGGCATCGGCACCATCGGCGGCATCGTGGCCACCTTCGCCACCGGCTTCCTGCTGATCGCGGTGCTGCCCAGCAGCGTGATCCTGGTGGGCACCGGGCTGCTCGTCGTCCTCGTCGGCGTGGCCCTGGCCGTGCTGCTGCGCCGCCGGACCCCGGGGGTGACCGGCCGGCTCCCGGTCGGGCTGCTCGTGCTGGCCCTCGCGGCTCCGTTGCTCGCCGCGGTCGCCCCCACCCCGTGCGGGCGGGAGACCGCCTACCACTGCGCCCGGGTCACCACCGATCCGGGACGGCCGACCGGGCGGGTGCTGCAGCTGGACACGCTGCGCCACTCCTACGTCGACCTGGCCGACCCCACGTACCTGGAGTTCGAGTACGTGCAGGCGATCGCCGCGGTCACCGACGCGCTGGCGCCGGCGGGGGAGCCGCTGTCCGCCCTGCACGTCGGCGGCGGCGGGCTCACGCTGCCCCGCTACCTCGCCGAGGTCCGGCCGGGCACGGTCAGCCGGGTGCTGGAGGTCGACCCGGGGGTGGTCGCCATCGACGAGGAGGAGCTCGGGCTGGAGCGGTCCGCGCAGCTGCAGGTGCGGGTCGGTGACGGCCGGGTCGGGCTGGGGGAGGAGCCGGCCGGGCAGCGCGACCTGGTCGTGGGCGACGCCTTCGGCGGTCTCTCGGTGCCCTGGCAGCTGACCACGGTGGAGGCGCTGCGCCTGGTCGACGACGCCCTGGCCGAGGACGGCGTCTACGCGGTCAACCTCATCGACCACCCGCCGCTGGGGTTCGTCCGGGCGGAGCTCGCCACCCTGCGGGAGGTGTTCGACCACGTCGCGCTGCTGGCCCGGGCCCCGGTGCTGGCCGGTGAGGACGGCGGCAACGTGGTCGCGGTGGCCTCGCAGCAGCCGCTGCCGGTCGAGGGCATTGCCGCGGCCCTGGAGGAGCGGCAACTGGCCTGGCAGGTGGCGACGGGGAAGGAGCTCGACCGGTTCGTCGGCGACGCCGGCGTGCTGACCGACGACTTCGCGCCGGTCGACCAGCTGCTCACCCCGTACGCGACCACCGCCCGCTGAGCGCGCCGGCCCAACACGCCGCATGTTGTTAGGGCTCTGCCTAAACACGTTCTAGGCTCAGATCGAAACGCTATCGACACGCAATGAGGGATGGTTCGTGGCGCCGTCAGGACTGCAAGCTGAGATCGAATCCGGTCGTCAGACCATCCGAGCCGAGTCGTACGCGATGTCGATCGGGGAACTCGTCAATCTATACCGACAGTCTGAGCTGATCATTCGTCCAGAGTTTCAGCGTCTCTTTCGCTGGGGGATCGATCAGAAGTCGCGGCTAATCGAGAGCCTTCTTCTGGGAATCCCTTTGCCTTCGATCTTTGTGATGCAGCGAGAGGATGGCGTGTGGGAGGTTATCGACGGACTCCAGCGGCTGAGCACTATTCTTGAGTTCATGGGTGAGTTGCGCGACGAGGCTAAGTCGGAGACTTTGCCGGCCAGTGCTCTGGTGAGCACCGCGTACTTGCCGTCGTTGCAAGGTCTCGTTTACGGAGCTGATGATGGGCCTACTGGACCTTCGACCCTGACACCTGGGCAGCGACTCTCCTTGAAACGAGCGAAAATTGACGTCAAGATCCTTCTGCCGGAGAGTGACGACAAGAGCAAGTATGAGCTATTCGACCGACTAAATGCTGGCGGGAGCGTGGCCACTTCTCAGGAAATTCGTAACGCTCAGCTAATCATGCGCGATGCGTCGATGTTCGAGTGGATCGAGGCGCTTCGAATCAATCCTGACTTCCAGGCTACGCTTGCGATCAGTGATCGACTTTACGATGAGGGGTACGACGCAGAACTGGTCTGTCGTTATCTGGTCCTCGCGAACTCGATAGAGAGCGAGTGGCGAAACATGCGAAGCATGGATGACTTTCTCTCGGAGAAGCTCTTTGAGTTCACGTTCGACTCGAACTTTGACCGGGCGACGCAAGCGAGCACGTTCGGGGCGATTTTCAGTCTCTTGAACAAGTCGCTGGCGGATGAGAGCTTCAGGCGCTATGACGCAGCGCGAGACCGCTTTCTGGGCGGATTTTCGGTCTCGGCTTTCGAATCTATTACGGTCGGCCTGTCGAAGTCGGTCGATGTCTGGCAGGCGCGCGTAGCGGAGGACCCTCAAACACTGGTCAACCGGGTGTGCGAGCTTTGGGAAAGTGACGAGTTTCGAACTGGGTCGGGGAGCGGCATACGCGCGTCGACTCGAGTCACGAAGACCCTTCCGTTCGCTTCGAGCTTCTTCGCGTCCTGAGTGAGTCGTGAAAATTCAAACCTCAGAGTTGCTCTTTGAGCGCATCGCGGACGACCTCGCGTGGCGCAAGAAGGAGATTGCAGTCTTCTCTGCCGAAGTTCGGCGAAGCAACCCGGATGTGCAGCGCGCTCTTCTTCGTGCATCAGTCGCGATGCTCTATGCACACTGGGAGGGATTCGTAAAAAACTCGTGTCACTGGTATCTGTGCTTTTTGGCATCCCAGCGACTTACCACCCAAAAGGTGCGTCCAGAGATTGCCGCTTTAGCGATTCGTGGGCGGCTTCTCGGGCTCGAGCAGTCGCGCAGGATTCAGGGGCACGTTGATGTCGTGCGAATGATTCGCGAGGAGGCGACTGCGCGCATCTTGATCCCTACTTCGCGCGACGATGTTAGAACGGAATCGAATCTGTCCTACCGGGTACTGATGGACGTGCTGACGAGCATTGGCTGCCCCACCGACATGTATGACGAATTCCAAGATCTGATCGACGAGAACCTGGTCGCTTCGCGCAATAGGGTTGCTCATGGCGAATTCACGGCCATTGCAGAGACTGAATGGAGCGAGCTCAAGGATCGGGTCGTCTCGCTGATGGATTCTGTAGCTAATCAGGTCATCGATGCCGCGGCCAATCAGACCTATCTCGCCTGGCGCGCGTAAATCGCTGGTCTAGATGCGAGGGCCTAGGCCGGCGACTGGGGGGGCGAAGGCATGTTGTGACACTTGATAACCGAGCAGTTACCGCGCGATCGGCGCGGTCCGCGCGCGGGTGAGCCGCACCAGGTCCGCGGGCGCGAGCTCCACCTGCAGCCCGCGCCGGCCGGCGCTCACCAGCACCGTCGTGAAGCCCAGCGCCGAGTCGTCGACCACGGTGGGCAGCGCCTTGCGCTGGCCCAGCGGGCTGATCCCGCCCCGCACGTAGCCGGTGGCGCGCTCGGCGTCGGCGGGGTCGGCCATCGCGGCCTTCCGGCCCCCGGCGGCGGCGGCCAGCGCCTTGAGGTCCAGGTGCCCGCTGACCGGCACGACGGCGACGGTCAGCGCTCCGTCAACCCGGGTCACCAGGGTCTTGAACACCTGGGCCGGGTCGGCGCCCAGCGCGGCCACCGCCACCTCGCCGTACCCGTGCCCGTCCCCGCCGTCGGCCGGGTCGTACTCGTGCAGGGAGTACCGCGCCCGCGCCTGGTCCAGGGTCCGCACCGCCGGGGTCGCCGCCACGGCCGGTGAGCCTAGGTGCACCGAGCACGGCCGTCGGGGGCGGACGGCACGACGCGTCCCGGGGTCCCCCGGTCGTGGGAATCCCCTCGGGAGGCGCACGGTTGGACCCCTCGTGAGCAGCACAGCCCCGGGTGCGGCGGCGCGGACCGCGCGCAGCGCCGCCCCGTCCCGTCGTCCCCCCGGCCGTCCCGACCGGTCCCGGCTAGGATCGTCCGACGTGGTGCCCCGTTCCCGGGCGCCGCAGAGAGGACGGTCGGTGCCCGAGGAGCCCACGGTCGAGAACCCCGTCGTCGAGGCGGACGCGGCTGCAGCGCAGCCGGACCAGCGCGAGGAGACGCCGGAGGCCCGCGCCGACGGCAGTCGGAGCGAGCTCGCCGAGTCGCGGGCGCAGCGTGACGCCCGGTTCGAGCGCGACGCCCTGCCCTACCTGGACCAGCTCTACCCGGCGGCCCTGCGGATGACCCGCAACCCGGCCGACGCCGAGGACCTGGTGCAGGAGACGTTCGTCAAGGCCTACTCCGCGTTCCACCAGTTCGCCGAGGGCACGAACCTCAAGGCCTGGCTGTACCGGATCCTGACGAACACCTACATCAACAGCTACCGCAAGAAGCAGCGGCAGCCGCAGCAGTACCCCACCGAGCAGGTGCAGGACTGGCAGCTCTACGCCGCGGAGGAGCACACCTCCAGCGGTCTGCGCTCGGCGGAGATCGAGGCGCTGGACCACCTGCCCGACTCCGACATCAAGGACGCCCTCCAGCAGCTGCCGGAGGACTTCCGGCTGGCGGTCTACCTCGCCGACGTCGAGGGGTTCGCCTACAAGGAGATCGCCGAGATCATGGGCACGCCCATCGGCACGGTGATGTCCCGCCTGCACCGCGGTCGCCGCGGTCTGCAGAAGCTGCTGGCCGACTACGCCCGCGACCGCGGCTTCGTCCGCGCGGGGGCCACGGAGGAGGCGACCCGCTCATGAGCACCGGCGCTCACGACGGAACGCGCGCGACCGAGGGTGGGCACGGCGCCCACGACGACGTCGACATCACCTCGTGCGACGACGTCCTCTCGCACGTGTTCGAGTTCCTCGACCACGAGACGGACGACGCCCGCCGATCGGTGATCGCCGAGCACCTCGAGGACTGTTCGCCCTGCCTGCGGCAGTTCGGCATCGAGCAGGAGTTCAAGGCGCTGGTGCGGCGCCGCTGCGGGGGCGACGCGCCGCCGCCCGGGCTGCGTGACCGGATCAAGGTGCAGCTGACCACCGTCTCCTTCGAGGAGGACGGCACCCAGGTCCGCATCGAGCGGTCCAGCGTGGAGACCTACACCGAGCAGCTGCCGGGGGAGCGCCCCTCCGCCTGAGCGGGAGGGGCGCCCCCGGTCGCCGTGGATCTGGCGCCGTCGATCAGGCGTTGGGGCGCTTGCCGTGGTTGGCGCCGCTCTTCTTGCGGGCGCGCCGCTTGCGTCCACGCTTGGACATCGCTGCCTCCTCACTCTGGTCGGGTTCCCGCCGGTGGTGCCCCGGCGGGCGGGTGATGTCGACCGGTGCAGCGTGCGAGGAGCACCTGGACCGGCCAAGCTGACCCGACGAGGATCTCACGCGCCCGGCTGCTGCCGTGCGGCGGTGCGCGGTCCACCCGGGCACCTGTCAGGCTCGGGGGCGAGTGGTGGGGACCAACTGGTGGGGACCAACTGGTGGGGACGAGGCCGGCCTCAGGCCGGGGAGGGGGACGGGGTGGCCCAGACGGCGGTGGAGAGCGTGCTGGTCGCCGGCCGTGGCCCGGCGGCGTGCGCGGTGATCGCGGCCTGCACGCAGCTGGGTGTCAAGGCGGTCGCGGTGTGCTCCGAGGCCGAGCAGGACGCCCGGCACGTCCGGATGGCCGACGAGTCGGTGCTGCTGGGTCCCGCACCCGCTGCCGAGTCCTACCTCGACGTGCGCCGCCTGGTCGAGGCCGCGCGCCGGACCCGCGTGCACGCCGTGCTGCCGGTGCCGTCCGCGCTCGCCGGGAACGCCCGGCTGGCCGCCGCGGTGGCCGAGGCGGGGCTGACCTGGATCGGGCCGCACGCGGAGGTGCTCGAACGGCTGGGGGGCGACGGGGTCGAGCCGGCCAGTGGGCGCGGGTTCCTGGCCTGGGTCACCAAAGACGCCCTGCGGTACGTGACCCCGGTGGTGCGCGACCCGGCCGGGGGCACGCTGCGGGTCAGCTGGACCCCCGCGGAAGGGGTCGGCCCGCTCCCGGCCGCGGCCCGCCGCCTGCCCGAGCTGGGGTGGCGGGGCCTGGTCACGGTGGGCATCGACCCGGACGGCGAGCTGGCCGAGGTCGCCGCCGGGTTCTCCCTGGACATGGCCGTGCTGGAACGGTCGCACGGCGTGGACGCCGTCGAGCTCTCGCTGCGCAGCGCCGTCGACGACGCCCCCGACGACGACGGGACGGCCCCGGGTCGCCCGGCGGTGGCCGTCCAGCTGCGCGCCACCCTGGCGCCGGGGGTCGCCGGACGGGTGACCGGGCGCCTCCCGGACCTCCCGCCCGGCAGCGTGCAGGGCACCGACCGCGAGGTGGTCGCCGTCCGCGGCTACGACCCCGGGGACCGCCTGGACGGCTGGTACGACGCGTTGCTGGCGACGGTCAGCGCGTCGGCCCCGGACGTCGCCGCGGCGGCGCGCGCGGCCACCGACGTGCTGACCGGGCTGCCCGAGACCGGGGTGCCGCACGACGCAGCCGAGGCCTGCCGGGTGCTGCACCGGATCGCGGGTCCGCTGGTGGCCGACCGCCGCTGACCACCCGGCGTGCTTTCATGGTCGTCCCCGCCGGGCGGCGGGGACGACGACTGAGGAGGCGCGCCGGTGGCGGTCGAGGAGATCCACGCCGAGATGGTCTCCAGCGTCTGGAAGGTCCTGGTGGCCCCCGGCGCCCAGGTGGCGGCCGGGGACACGCTGGTGATCCTGGAGTCGATGAAGATGGAGATCCCGGTGCTCACCGAGCGGGCCGGCGTCGTCGGTGAGCTGCACGTGGTGGAGGGCGAGGTGCTCCAGGAGGGCGACCTCATCGCCACCGTCGTCCCCGGCTGAGGTCAGAGCTCGCGCGCGTACACCCGGAGGTCGATGCCCGGGACCGGGCTCCAGTCGCGCTCGGGTAGCCGGGTGAACCCCAGCCGCTCGTAGATCCGGTGCGCCGTCGTCATCTCCGGGCTGGTGGAGAGCAGCATCCGGCGCTTGCCGGCCGCCCGGGCGCGGTCCAGGCAGGCCTGCACGAGGGCCTCGCCGAGCCCCTGCCCGCGCGCGGCGGGGTCGACCACCAACATCCGGAAGGCCGCCTCGTCGTCGGCCTCGGTGACCTGGCCGAAGTCGTCGGTGAGCGCCAGCGCGACGCTGCCCACCACCCGGCCGTCACCGTCCCGGGCGACGAGCAGCTCGGCCCGGTCGGCCCGGCCGGCGACGTCGGCGAGCTGCTGGGCGTAGTCCGGCGAGGCGAACCCCTCGGCGGTGTAGACGCCGGCGGTCAGCCGGCCGATCCGGTCGTGCTCGTCGGCGCGGGCGGGGCCGATGTCGACGGTGGCGCCGCGGATCGGGGTGGAGGGGGTCACCAGCGCAGGGTAGTGAAAGGACCCTGCCCCGCTCCTCCCTCGCAGGCTCGGGTGAGCCTCCGGACAGGGCCTCTAAGCTCCTCCCGATGAGCAGCCTGTCCGAACGCCTGACCCGGAGCTCCGCGGCGAGCCCGTCCCAGGTCGACCACGCCCGCCGGCTGGTCGCCGACTGGCAGCTGCTCGCCGACCTGGCCTTCGCCGACCTCACCCTGTGGGTGCCGTTGCAGGACGGCGCGTGGTGGTGCGTGGCCCAGGTGCGCCCGCTGACCGCGCCGACCAGCCAACCCGACGACCTGATCGGGACCGAGCTCAGCGGCGACGACGCCGCCCAGCTGGTGCAGGCGCACACCGAGGGGCGCCCGGTCACCGAGGGGGAGCCGGACTGGACCGGGACGGCTCCGCGCCGGCGCGAGGTCATCCCCGTCCGGCACGACGGCGTGGTGGTCGCGGTGCTGGCCAAGGACACGAACCTCGCGGCCACCCGGGCGCCGTCCACGCTCGAGCTGACCTACCTCGACATCGCCGCCGACCTATCGCTCATGGTGGCCGCCGGCACCTTCCCGCCGCGGATGCTCGACGACGCCGAGATGAGCCCGCGGGTCGGCGACGGGCTGGTCCGGCTGGACTCCGCCGGCCGTGCCGTCTACGCCAGCCCCAACGCGCTGTCGGCCTACCGGCGGATGGGGGTCATGGGCGACGTCGTCGGTGCGGACCTCGCCGAGGTCACCCGCGGCGTCTCGGCCGACCGGGTGGCCGGGGAGGCGGTCGCGGCGAGCATCGCGGCCTCCGTGGCCGGCCGGTTCCCCGACCCGATGGACGTGGAGAACGACGCGGCGACCATGCTGGTCCGGGCGCTGCCGTTGCAGGCGCCCGGGGCCGAGGAGGGCGCGCTGGTGCTGGTCCGGGACGTCACCGACGTCCGCCGGCGGGACCGCGCGCTGATGACCAAGGACGCCACCATCCGGGAGATCCACCACCGGGTGAAGAACAACCTGCAGACCGTGGCGGCGCTGCTCCGGTTGCAGGCCCGCCGGATGACCGAGCCGGCCGCCCGCGCCGCGCTGCAGGAGT
Organism: Modestobacter roseus; assembly: GCF_007994135.1. Taxonomy (NCBI): domain Bacteria; kingdom Bacillati; phylum Actinomycetota; class Actinomycetes; order Geodermatophilales; family Geodermatophilaceae; genus Modestobacter; species Modestobacter roseus. Next base: position 2,723,970 of record NZ_VLKF01000001.1, on the reverse strand, counting down.
CGGTGCGCCGGGTCGCGTCGATCGCGGTGGTGCACGAGACGCTGGCCGGCAGCCGGGAGGACGTGGTCGACGTCGACGACGTGCTGGACCAGGTGCTGCCGATGCTCGGGGACGTCACCTCGGTGGGGCCGGCGGCGCGGTTCACCCGGGACGGCCGGTTCGGGGAGCTGCCCGCGGCCGCCGCGACGCCGCTGGTGATGGCGGTGACCGAACTGCTGCACAACGCCGCGCACCACGCGTTCGAGGACGGCTCGCCCGGCACGATCGTGCTGCACGCGCGCCGGGAGGGCGCCGACCTGGAGGTCCGGGTGCACGACGACGGGCGGGGGCTGCCCCCGGACTTCGACCCGGCGGCGAGCACCGGCCTGGGCCTGCAGATCGTCCGCACGCTGGTCACCAGCGAGCTGCACGGCACGCTGGAGATGGGGCCGCCGGCCGGCGGTGGACCGGGCACGGAGGCCGTGCTCACCCTGCCCGGAGCGGGCCGTCCGCGGCGGTGACGCAGCGAGGGCCGTCCCGGATCACGGAACGGCCCTCGCTGTGTGCTCCGTCCAGCGGCTCACCCCCGGGTGTGCGGGGTGAGGGGACGGGTCGTTCGACTAGGCGGTGCGTACCCGGGTGCGGGCGGTGCGTCGCTTGAGGGCGCGGCGCTCGTCCTCGGACAGGCCGCCCCAGACGCCGGAGTCCTGGCCGGAGCTGAGTGCCCACTCCAGGCACGACTCCACGACCGGGCAGCGACGGCACACAGCCTTGGCCTGCTCGATCTGGACGACCGCAGGGCCCGTCGTCCCGATCGGGAAGAAGAGCTCCGGGTCCTCGTCCCGGCAGAGCGCGCGGTGGCGCCAGTCCATGGCTGTGTACTCCTCGATCTCGGCTGAGTGCTGTCGGTGGGCAGTCGGCCGCCGGCTCTGATGACCGCCCCCGCAGATCAACGCGCCGGAGGCCCGGCGTCGTGAACGGCGACCGCCTGCCTTGTTACCGGCAGGTTGCTTGCTTGTGATGCTTTCACGAGACGCCGGGCTGTCAAGCAGACTCCCGCTTGTTCACCGGTGCTCGTGAGGAAGCTCACCACGGGTGTGCGGGCCTCGCCACTCGGGTCCGGGTCGGACGCCGTCCGCGCATCCCCCGGCGGGGTGGGCGGGCGCCGCGCGCACGGGGCGACGACCCCTACACGACCACCCGGAGCGCGTCGGGCACCGAGCGCACCCGCAAGCCGGTCGTGGTGCCGAGGTGGTCGCCGTCGAGCTGCCACCCCTGCGGGCGCGTGGCGGTGAGCGTGAGCTCGGTCAGGTCGTGCCAGCGGTGGATGCCCCGGCCCCGGGCGTCCGGCTCGGCGGCCATCACCTGGCGGACGTGGTGCAGCATGCGCACCACGCCGACCCGGCCCATCGCGAACACGTCCAGCCCGGTGTCGAAGGACGCCTGGGGGCTCGGGTCGATCGGCCGGGAGCCCAGGTAGGTCCACGGGCTCACGTTGGACAGCAGCGCGAGGAACAGCCCGTCGACGGGCTGTTCCCCGGGCACGGTGAGCGTCATGGTCGGGCGGCGCCGGTCCTGGCCCCGCACGAAGGCGTCGAGGCCGGCCCGGACGTACAGCAGACCGCTGGACCGGCGTCCGCGTTCCCGCTGCGCCTCGACCCGGGAGATCACGTCGGCGTCGAACCCCATGCCGGCGGCGAAGGCGAACCAGCGTGGCTCGGTCCACTGCTCACCGGTCGCTCCGCCGTCGTCCGGCAGACGCGCCGACGCGGTCCCCAGCGACACCGTTCGGGTGCGCCCGGCGCGCAGCGAATCGAGGATCTCCCCGATCGCCTCGACGGGGTCGCGGGAACGCCCCAGCGCCCGGGAGAAGACGTTGGTCGAACCGCCGGGGACCACGGCGAGCGTGGGGACCCGGTCGCCCGGGCCGGCGGCGAGCAGGCCGTTGACCGCCTCGTTGACCGTGCCGTCGCCGCCGAGGGTGACCACGACGTCGACACCGTCGGTCGCCGCCTGCGCCGCGAGCTCCTGCCCGTGCCCTCGGTGGGCCGTCTCCGCGACCTCCACCTCGAGCTGGCTGGAGAGCGCCCGGACCAGGACGTCGCGCACCTTCCGGGTGGTGGTGGTCGCCGCCGGGTTCGCCACCAGCAGCGCACGCATGCGGTCAACATAGCCAGCGCCTCCGCGGCGCCTTCGGGCAACTCACCCGGCGGCCCCGGGCGTAGCCTCTGGGCCGTGTCAGGCGAGGAGTCGAACGCCGCCGGTCGCCGGCGGCCCCGGGCGGAGGGGCTGCTCGGCGGCGCCGCGCGGCCGGCGGCGCCGAAGCCGGTGCGCGAGCGCCCGCCGGCGCCCCGCGCGGTCCGCTGGGCGGCCCTGGTGGTCGCCGTCGAGGCGGCGGGGCTGATCGCGCTGGCGCTGCTGCTGCTCTTCCTGACGGTCGCCGGGGACCCGGACAGCGTGAGCCGGGCGCTGGCCGAGGTGGTCTACGTCGGACTGGGCGCCGGGCTGCTGTCGGCCGCGGCGGTCGGGCTGTGGCGGGTGTCCGGGTGGTCCAGGGGCCCGGTGATCGTGCTGCAGCTGCTGCTGGGGGTCATCGGGTACACCGCGGCCTTCCAGGCCGACCAGCCGCTGCTGGGGGTGCCGCTGCTGGCCCTGGTGGGGCTGGAGCTGTACCTGCTGGCCACGCCCGAGGCCCGGTTGGCGTTCCTCGACCGTTAGGCGCCGGTGCAGGGACCCGCCGCGAGCGTGCGAGCGGTGGGGGCACGGGGGGCCTTCGTCAGACGAGGTCGATGACCTCGGCGATCGAGGGGAGCACCCGACCCGGTCGGAACGGGAAGCGCGTCACGTCCGCCTCCTTCGTCGACCCGGTGAGCACCAGCACGGTGTCCAGCCCGGCCTCGATGCCGGCCACGACGTCGGTGTCCATCCGGTCGCCGACCATGGTCGTGGACTCCGAGTGGGCCTCGATGCGGTTCATCGCGCTGCGGAACATCATCGGGTTCGGCTTGCCGACGAAGTAGGGCTCGGCGCCGGTGGCCTTGGTGATCATCGCCGCGACCGATCCGGTGGCGGGCAGCGGTCCCTCCGGCGACGGCCCGGTCACGTCCGGGTTGGTGGCGATGAACCGCGCGCCGTCGCCGATCAGCCGGATGGCCCGGGTGATCGCCTCGAAGGAGTAGGTGCGGGTCTCGCCCAGCACCACGTAGTCCGGGTCGGTGTCGGTGAGCACGTAGCCCGCCTCGTACAGCGCGGTGGTCAGCCCCGCCTCGCCGATCACGTAGGCCGAGCCCCCGGGCAGCTGCGAGGAGAGGAAGTCCGCCGTCGCCAGGGCCGAGGTCCAGATGAACTCCTCCGGCACGGTCAGGCCGCTGCGGGAGAGCCGGGCCGAGAGGTCCCGCGGGGTGAAGATCGAGTTGTTGGTCAGCACCAGGAAACGGCGTTCCCGGTCCCGCAGCCGCTGCAGGAACTCCGCGGCGCCGGGCAGGGCGTTGCCCTCGTGCACCAGCACGCCGTCCATGTCGGTCAGCCAGCACAGGGACTCGCTGCGTTCGGTGGTCACGCCGTCCTCCTCGTCAGTCGGGGTGGTCACCGGCGGGCGGCGGCGAAGGAGTCCAGCGCCCCGCCGGTCAGCCGGTAGACCGTCCACTCGTCCATCGGCACGGCGCCGGCCGCTCTGTAGAACTCGATCGACGGCGCGTTCCAGTCCAGCACCGACCACTCCAGCCGGGCGTACCCGCGCGCCACGCAGACCTCGGCCAGCGTGCGCAGCAGCTCCCGGCCCAGGCCCGTGCCGCGGTGCTCGGGCCGGACGTAGAGGTCCTCCAGGTGGATGCCGTGGGTGCCGCGCCAGGTGGAGAAGGTGCGGAACCAGAGCGCGAACCCGGCGGTGCTGCCGTCCGCGGCGAGCGCGACGTGCCCGAACACCGCGGGCTGCTCCCCGAACAGGGCCCCGTGCAGCTGGCCGGGCGTCATCTGCGCCTCGTGCTCGGCCCGCTCGTAGGCGGCGAGCTCCCGGATCATCTCCAGCACGGCCGGGACGTCGTCGGGCTCCACCGGGCGCACGGTCACGACAGGACCTCCTTGACCCGGTCGGGCACCAGCCGCTCGAGCGGGGAGAGCAGCGGCATCACCAGCGGGGACAGCAGGTACCCGTAGGCCAGCACGCAGCCGGTCACCACCGGCACGGTGGAGAAGCCGACCACGACCACCACGGCGGCGGCCACCAGGCTGTAGGGCTTGCCGCTCTTGGGGCTGACCAGGGAGCGGAAGGACCGGTAGCGGACGTTGCTGATCATCAGCAGTCCGGGGACGACCAGCACCAGCAGGACCCAGAGCCGGTCGCGCCCCTGCATGGCGTCGGCGAAGGCGAAGACGCTGGCCAGCACGACGCCGGCCGCGCCGGGGCTGGGCAGCCCGGTGAAGTACCGCTTGTCCGCCGTCGGGTCGATCGTGGTGTTGAACCGGGCCAGCCGGATCGCGGCGCAGGCCACCCAGACGAAGCAGGCCAGCCAGCCCAGCGGGTCCCACTGGTCACGGCCGTCGGAGAACAGCGCGAAGACCACCAGCGACGGGGCCAGGCCGAAGGAGACCAGGTCGGCGAGCGAGTCGAACTGCAGGCCGAAGGGGGACACCGCTCCGACCAGCCGGGCGACCGCGCCGTCGGCGATGTCGAAGACCACCGACAGGCCGACCAGCAGGCAGGCGAGCCGGTACTCCCCGCGGAAGGAGACCAGGATGGCCGCGAAGCCGCACGCCATGTTGGCCAGGGTGAACAGGCTGGGCAGCCAGGCCCGGGCCCGCCGCCGCCCGCCGCGCATCGACCCGCGGACGAACTCGACCGTCGTCGTCCGTCTGCCGGACACCGGAGGCATCTCAGGCCGGCCGCGGCCAGCGTGCGATGACGGTCTCGCCGCCGCGCACCCGCTGCCCCGTGGAGACGGTGACCGTGCACTCGCGCGGCACGAAGACGTCCATCCGCGACCCGAACTTCATCAGCCCGATCCGTTCTCCGGTGGCCACCTGCTGTCCCTCCCGCACCCGGGTGACGATCCGCCGCGCGAGCACCCCGACGATCTGGCGGAACACCACGGTGCGGTCGCCGTCGGCGAGCCACAGCTCGCTGCGCTCGTTCCGGTGCGCGCTCTCCTTGCGGTACGCGGCCAGGAAGCTGCCCGGCCGGTAGCTGGCGGAGGTGACCCGGCCCCGGTAGGGCGACCGGTTGACGTGCACGTCGACGACGGAGAGGAAGACGCTGACCTGCTGCCAGTCGCCGTCGGGGGCTACCCCGGGCTGCGGCTCGCCGGCCACCATGACGACGCCGTCGGCGGGGGAGATGACCTCGTCGTCCGGCGGCGGCACCGTGTCGCAGGGCCGGTCCGGGTCGCGGAAGAACAGCGCCATGTAGCCGGTCAGGGCCAGGAGCGGCCACGCCGCCAGCCGGACCGGTCGGGACCCGGTGGCGCGGCCCAGGGTGGACAGCGCCGCCGCGGAGACCGACGGAACGGCGAGGAAGGGCCAGCCGGCCGGGTCGATGCGCATCGCGGACCGAGGTTACCGGGAGCCGGACGCGGCGCCCGCGGACGTGGCGCCGGGGGAGGGTGCGCCGGAGCCGGCCCCGCCGGAGGCGAGCCGCCTGCTGGCCCCGGCGTCGCTCTCCCGCGCCCGCGGGGGACCGCCGTACCAGTCGAGGCAGACCACGGAGGCGTCGTCCCGCAGGACCCCGCCGGTGGCGCGCAGGACCGCCTGCCCGAGCTCGTGCACCACCTCCCGGGGGTGCAGCGCCGACGTGGCGGCGAGCGTCGCCGCCACGTCCAGGGAGGCGGCATTGCGCTCCTGCATCCCGTCGGTGACGAAGACGACCCGGTCGCCGGGTTCGAGCGGGAAGTGCTGCAGTCGGTAGCCGGTGCCGGCCTGGATGCCGAAGGGCAGGTCGATGAGCAGCTCGACCTCCTCCACGCGGCCCTCGCGCAGCCGCAGGGGGAAGGGGTGCCCGGCGTTCACGATCTGCGCTCGGCGGCTGTGCAGGTCGACGCGCACCACCTGGCCGGTGACGAACCCGCCGGCCGCGGAGTGCGCCGCGACGGCGTCGTTGGCGTTGCGCGTCTGCGTACCCAGGTCCATCCCGCGGCGCCGCTCGTTGCGGAGGCTGCCGACCAGCAGCGTGGCCAGCAGGGCGGCGCCGACCTCGTGCCCCACCGCGTCGGTGATCGAGACCTGGAGGGAGTCCCGGTCCAGGGCGTAGTCGAACGTGTCCCCGCCCACGGTGGCCGCCGGCTCCAGCCAGCCGGCCAGGGTGAACTGGCCGGCCTCGCAGGTGAAGGCGCTGGGCAGCAGCCGGCGCTGGATCTCCGCCGCCAGCGAGAACGGCGTGGTGCGCTGGCCCCACTCGAAGAGGTCGGTGTGCCTGCGGTTGGCGACGACCACGTAGGCGAGTGCGTGCCCGGCCGCGGAGATGTCGGCCAGCTCCTGCTCGCCGGGCGGCTCGGGGAGCACCAGTTCCAGCAGGCCGATGGCGTCGCCGCGGTCGGTGACCGGGACGATCACGTGCACGCCCGCGTCGTCCCCGGCCTGCACGGCGGCCTGTTGGGTGCGCAGCACCTGCTCGTGCACCGTGCCCTCCAGCCGGAGGGTCTCCGCGTGCTCGGCGCCCTGGACGCGCGACCCGTCCGGCGCGCGGGTCGCCGTCCCGAGCCGGACCAGGGCGTGGCCGCTGAAGTCGGCGATCAGGAAGGACACCTCGGTCGCGCCGGAGAGGCTGGCCAGCTCGGCGGTGACGGCGGTGACGGCGTCGACCGGGGCGGCTGCCTCCACCCGCTCGAGCAACGGGCGCAGGTCGAAGTGGGGGCTCACGGGCTACCGGTCTCCTGGGTCGGCAGGGGGCTGCCACCCAGGACCGGAGGCAGGAACGGCACTGCCGGGTCGCCCGAGGGCGACCCGGCAGGTGACGTGGCGGAACGGCCCCCTCCCCGGGGCCCGCCACCGGTGGAGCGAGTGGCGGGGGAGGGAGGGGGTCCTTCCTCAGGCAGCTGCCTTGGTCTCCCAGAAGATCTTGTCGATCTCGGCGATGTAGTCGAGCAGCTTCTGACCCTCGGCCGGGTCCATGCTGCCCTTGCCGCCGGCGGCGCCGGCCTGCTTGGTGGCCTTGTTGAACAGCTCGTGCAGCTGCGGGTACTTCTCGAAGTGCGGGGGCTTGAAGTAGTCGGTCCAGAGCACCCACAGGTGGTGCTTGACCAGCTCGGCCCGCTGCTCCTTGATCAGGACGGCGCGGGTCCGGTAGACCGGGTCCTCGTTGCCCTGGTACTTCTCCTGGATGGCCTTGACCGACTCGGCCTCGATCCGGGCCTGGGCGGGGTCGTAGACGCCGCAGGGGAGGTCACAGTGCGCGGTGGCCTCCACGGCGGAGAACATGCGGAACAGACGCATGGGTGTGCCTCCGGGTTCGTGGGGATGGATCGTCTGGGACCCTACCCGCGGTGATCAGCGCGAACACGTCCAGCGGCGGTGGCTCCGCGGAGCTCCCCGGGCTGCCCACGCCGTGGGTCCTGGCCCGGGTCGCCGGGCCGTCGATGTCCCCGACCGTCCGGTCGGCGGACCGGTTGCTGGTGCGACGGCTGCCCCGGTCCCGCCCGATCCGCTCCGGCGACGCGGTCCGCTCCGGCGACGTGGTCCTGGCCCGGTTCCCCTCGCGGCCGGAGCTGCTGGTGGTCAAGCGCGCCCGCCGGCCGCTCGACGACGGCCGCTGGTGGGTGGAGGGGGACAACCCGTTCGTCACCGACGACAGCCGGGCGTTCGGCCCGGCTGTCGTGGTCGGTCGGGTGGTGGCGCGGCTGTGGCCCCGCCCCGGACGCCTGCCGGCGGCCCCGCCGCCGGGCTGAGCGGCCCCTCAGCCGAGGCGGTCCAGCAGCGGGTCGACGAGGTCCCGGGCTCCGGTGTTGAGGTACAGGAACACCAGCGTCGCCGCGCCGAACAACGGCACGAGCACCGCCTTCTCGATCGTCGCGCCGGTGCGCAGGTGCACCGGGTTGAGCCGGGTGCGGCGCAGCACCCAGAACACCGGCAGCGGCACGCCCTCCTTGGTCAGCCCGTCACCGGCGATGTGCGTGAGCACCCCGACGACGACGGCCCACGGCAGCCAGCCGGGGGGCGGGCTGTGCGCCAGCAGCAGCCATGCGCCACCCCAGGAGAGCACCAGGTTGCCGAGGACGGTGTTCTCCGCCCGTCCGGGGATGACGAAGTGCAGTGCCCGCAGCGCCAGGCCGATGGCCAGCGCCAGCAGCAGCAGGCTCGACCAGTGCTGCCAGGCGGCGACGGAGGCGAGCAGGCCGAACGCGAGCGGGCCGAGGACGGCGTCGTGCGTGCCCCACCGGTGCCCTCGGGCGATCGTGTTGACCAGCCCGGACGGCGCGTCGGTGAACGGCCCCCACATCCGGGAGATGGTCGACCCGCGCTGGTCGAGGTCGGGGAGCATGGCGAACCCGCCCGCGGCGGCCACCCACGCCACCTGGGCCACGGTGCCCTCGACCGGTGCCCAGGGCAGCGTCGCGGCGCCGGCGGCCAGGCCGGAGAGCGCATGAGAGTGACCGAGCACGCACGGAGCGTGCCGCCGACGTGAGGCGCGGCGGGGGAGGCGCGCGGGTGGTGCGCACCCCGCGTGACCGGGCCGCCGGTCAGGCCGCGGCCGGCACCTCTCCGGGGTCGCGGCCGGCGGGGGCCCGCTCCCGGGTCAGGACGACGGCGGCCAGCCACCCGGTCGCGGCGAAGCCGACCATCACCGCCGCCATCGGCAGCAGCGTGCCGGGGGTGCCGAACCCGGCCAGGGGTGCCCCCAGCCCGGGCAGCGCGAACTGCGCCGTGCCGACCAGCGCCGATGCCGTCCCGGCCATCCGGGCGGCGTCCGCCATGGCCAGCGCGGTCGCGTTGGGCAGCACCAGGCCGTTGGCGGAGACCACCAGGAACAGCATCGGCAGCACCAGCGGCAGCCCTGCCCCGGCCATCGCCCCGACGAGCAGCACGGCGCTGCCGACGACCTCCACGCTCAGCCCGGTGACCAGCAGCGTGCGGGATCCCAGCCGGCGGACCAGCAGCCGGGACACCTGGCCGGCGAGGACGATGCCGATCCCGTTGACGGCGAACACCAGGCCGAACTGCTGCGCGCTGAGGCCCTGCCCCGACTGCAGCACGAACGAGGAGCTGGAGATGTAGGTGAACAGCGTGCCGAAGCCCAGCCCCTGGGCCAGCACGGCCCCGACGAAGGCCCGCCGGGCCAGCAGCCGGCGGGCGTTGCGCGCGGTGGTGCGGAAGCCGCCCGCGACCCGGCGCTCCGGGGGGAGGGTCTCCGGCATCCGCCACAGGGTGGCCAGGAAGAGCACCACCCCGATGCCGGTGAGCGCGACGAACACACCCCGCCAGTCGGTGAACCGCAGCAGCTGGGCGCCGGCCACCGGGGCGAGGACCGGAGCCGCGCCCATGATGGAGGCGAGCACGGCGAACGCCCGGGCGGCCTCGGCGCCCTCCAGCCGGTCCCGGACGACCGCCCGGGCCAGCACGATGCCGGCCGCTCCGGCGACGCCCTGGAGCAGCCGGATGCCGGACAGCACCCACACGTCGGGGGAGAGGGCGCACAGCAGCGAGGCGAGGGCGTAGGCACCCACCCCGACCAGCACCGGGACGCGGCGGCCGAGCCGGTCCGACAGCGGGCCGACGACCAGCTGGCCGAGCGCCAGCCCCAGCGCCACCGCGGTCAGCGTCAGCTGGGTCGCCGACTGGCCGGCGTCGAACTCACGCTCGAGGGTGGGCAGCGCCGGCAGGTAGAGGTCCATCGACAGCGGACCGAGGGCCGACAGGGCGCCCAGCAGGACCATCAGGTCCCATCCGGCCGGGCGCCCCCTCCGCGGGGGAGCAGAGGGGGCGCCGGTCACTCGTCGTCCGGTGTCACTCGTCGTCCAGGTCGTCGTCGGTGCCGCCGCGGGCCAGCCAGGTGGCCAGCCGCTCGACCGGCACCTCGAAGTCCGGGTGCTGGTCGACGAAGGCCTGCAGCTGGTCGGCCAGCCAGGCGAGGCTGACCTGCTCCTCGCCCCGCCGGCCGGCCAGCTCCTCGATACCGCGATCGGTGAAGTACACCGGCGTTCCCCCTCGGTCGGCGGAGCGCGGTCAGTCGGCGAAGGCCTGGGCGACCAGCTGGCGCTGCTCCACCTCGTGCACCTTCGCCGACCCCACGGCCGGGCTGGCCGAGGCCTTGCGGGAGACCCGGCGCAGCGTCCGGCCACCGGTGAGGTGCTCGGGCAGGTTGCAGGCCATGAACTGCCAGGCGCCCATGTTGGCCGGCTCCTCCTGCACCCACACGACGTCGGTCGCGTCCGGGTACTGCGCCAGCGCCTCGGTGATCTCCTCGGCCGGCAGCGGGTAGAGCTGCTCGACCCGCAGGACCGCGGTGTCGGTGCGACCCTCGGACTCCCGCTGGGACAGCAGCTCGTAGCTCACCTTGCCGCTGCACAGCAGCACGCGACGCACCGCGGCGGCGTCCAGCGCCGCGCCGCGCACGCCCGGGTCGGGCAGGACGGGGCGGAACCGCTGCTCGGTGAATTCCTCGACGGGGCTCACCGCGGCCTTGGCGCGCAGCAGCGACTTCGGGGTGAAGACGACCAGCGGGCGGTGCACCTCCGACAGCGCCTGGCGGCGCAGCAGGTGGAAGTAGTTCGCCGGCGTGGAGCAGTTGGCGACCGTCATGTTGTTCTCGGCCGACAGCTGCAGGAAGCGCTCGATCCGGCCGCTGGAGTGGTCGGGCCCCTGGCCCTCCAGCCCGTGCGGCAGCAGCAGGACGACGCCGGAGCGCTGCCCCCACTTGGCCTCGCCGGAGCTGATGAACTCGTCGATGACCATCTGCGCGCCGTCGACGAAGTCGCCGAACTGGGCCTCCCAGAGCACCAGCGCCTGGGGGTTGGCCACCGAGTAGCCGTACTCGAAGCCGAGCGCGGCGTACTCGCTCAGCAGCGAGTCGTAGACGAAGAACTTCGCCTGGTCCTCGGTCAGGTGGGCCAGCGGGGTGTGCTCGGCGGCGGACTCCCGGTCGATGAGGACCGAGTGCCGCTGCACGAAGGTGCCGCGGCGGGAGTCCTGGCCGGCCAGCCGCACCGGCACGCCCTGCATCAGCAGGGACCCGAAGGCCAGCAGCTCGCCCATCGCCCAGTCGACGCCGCCCTCGCTGGCCATCGCCGCCCGGCGCTCCAGCATCCGCTGCAGCTTGGGGTGCACGGTGAAGTCCGTCGGCAGCGAGACGTGCGCGTCGCCGATGGCCTTGAGCACCTCGCGGGTGATGGCGGTGTCGACCGTCATCGACTGCGGCGAGCGCGGGTCCATCACCGGCTCCGGCGCCGAGGAGTCCCGCGCGTCGTGGGTCTCGGCGAAGGCCCGCTCCAGCTGGTCGCGGTAGTCCTTCAGCGCCTCCTCGGCCTCGGCGAGGGTGATGTCGCCCCGGCCGACCAGCGCCTCGGTGTACAGCTTCCGGACCGAGCGCTTGCGGTCGATGATGTCGTACATCAGCGGCTGGGTCATCGAGGGGTCGTCGCCCTCGTTGTGCCCGCGCCGGCGGTAGCAGACCAGGTCGATGACGACGTCCTTGTTGAACGCCTGCCGGTAGTCCACGGCCAGCCGGGCGACCCGGACGCAGGCCTCGGGGTCGTCGCCGTTCACGTGGAAGACCGGGGCGCCGATCATCCGGGCGACGTCGGTCGAGTAGAGCGTCGAGCGGGACTGCGCCGGGCTGGTGGTGAAACCGACCTGGTTGTTGATGACCACGTGCACGGTGCCGCCGGTGCGGTAGCCGCGCAGCTGCGACAGGTTCAGCGTCTCCTGCACGACGCCCTGGCCGGCGAAGGCCGCGTCCCCGTGGAGCAGCACGGGCAGCACGGTGAAGCCGCCCTCGCCCTTGTCGATCATGTCCTGCTTGGCGCGCACGATGCCCTCGAGGACCGGGTTGACCGTCTCCAGGTGGCTGGGGTTGCTGGCCAGGGACACGGCGAGCCGACGGCCCTCGTGCTCGAAGCTGCCCTCGGCGCCCAGGTGGTACTTCACGTCGCCGGAGCCCTGCACGGTGCCCGGGTCGATGTTGCCCTCGAACTCCCCGAAGATCTTCGAGTAGCTCTTGCCCAGCACGTTGGCCAGCACGTTCAGCCGGCCGCGGTGGGCCATGCCGATCGCGACCTCCTCGAGGCCGTGCTCGGTGGAGGAGGTGAGCACCTCGTCCAGCAGCGGGATGACCGACTCGCCGCCCTCCAGGCTGAAGCGCTTCTGCCCGACGTACTTGGTCTGCAGGAAGGTCTCGAACGCCTCGGCCGCGTTCAGCCGGCCGAGCACCCGCTTCTGCTTGTCCCGGGCGGGCTTGTCGTGCTTGACCTCGATCCGCTCCTGGAGCCACGTGCGCTCCTCGGGGTCGGTGATGTGCATGTACTCGATGCCCACCGTGCGGCAGTACGACTGGCGCAGCACGCCGAGGATGTCGCGCAGCAGCATGGTCCGCTCGCCGGCGAAGCCGCCGACCGGGAACTGCCGGTCGAGGTCCCACAGCGTCAGCCCGTGCTGGACGATGTCCAGGTCGGGGTGGGTGCGGACCTTGAACTCCAGCGGGTCGGTGTCGGCCATCAGGTGGCCGTTGCGCCGGTAGGCCTCGATGACCTCGATGACCCGGGCGTTCTTGTCGATCTGCCCCTCGTGGCTGACCCGCATGTCGGGCACCCAGCGGACCGGCTCGTACGGCACCCGCAGCGAGCGGAAGACGTCGTCGTAGAAGCCGTCCTCACCCAGCAGCAGCTGGTGCATCCGGCGCAGGAAGTCGCCGGACTCCGCGCCCTGGATGACCCGGTGGTCGTAGGTCGAGGTGAGCGTGATGATCTTGGAGACGGCCATCTCGGCGAGCGCCTCGGGGCTCATCCCCTGGAACTCGGCCGGGTAGTCCATCGCCCCGACGCCGACGATCGTGCCCTGGCCGGTGGTCAACCGCGGCACCGAGTGGTTGGTGCCGATCGTGCCCGGGTTGGTCAGGCTGACCGTGGTGCCGGAGAAGTCGTCCATCGTCAGCTTGTTGGCGCGGGCCCGCCGGATGATGTCCTCGTAGGCGCCCCAGAACTCCGCGAAGTCCATGGTCTCGGCGGCCTTGATCGAGGCGACCACGAGCGACCGCGAGCCGTCGGGCTTGGGCAGGTCGATGGCCAGCCCGAAGTTGACGTGCTCGGGGCGCACCAGCACCGGCTTGCCGTCGACCTCGGCGAACGAGCTGTTCATGTTCGGGAAGGCGTCCAGCGCCCGGACCAGCGCGTAGCCGATCAGGTGCGTGAAGGACACCTTGCCGCCCCGGGCACGGGCCAGGTGGTTGTTGATGACGATCCGGTTGTCGACCAGGAGCTTGGCCGGGACCGCGCGCACGCTGGTGGCCGTCGGGACGGTCAGCGAGGCGTTCATGTTCTTGACGACGCTCGCGGCCGCACCGCGCAGCGGGGTGCGGCTCGGGCCCTCCCCGGCGTCGGCGGCCGGCTTCGCGGCCCCTGCCTTGGCCACCGGCTTGGCCGGTGCGGCGGGCTGCTGCTGCGAGGCGCGCTCGGCGGCGCGGTTGACCACGGTTCCCTCCGAGCGGGGGTCGGCGATGGGGGCCCGGGAGACGGTCTCCTCGGTGCCGGGGCTGGCGGCAGGCGTGCTGGGCCGGTCCGCGGGTGCGGCGTCGCCGGACGACGGCGCGGCGGTGGCCTTCGCCTCCCGCGGTGCGGGCGCCTCGGCCCGCTGCGGTGCGGCGTCGCGGCCGGTGACCTCGCGCTCGGGGGCGGGGGACGCGTAGCCGGTCGCGGTGGGGGCGGCGGCGGGCGTCGGCGTGGACGACGGGGCCGGGGTGGCCGCGGCGGACGTGCGGTCCTGCCCGTCGGCGACCGGGCTGCCCGGCCGGTAGTCGGCGAAGAAGTCGTGCCAGGCCTGGTCCACGCTGCGTGGATCGGCGAGGTACTGCTGGTACATCTCCTCGACCAGCCACTCGTTGGTGCCGAAACCCGCCACCGGGCTGCTGTTGGCGGCGGACGGCTGGGATGAGCTCACGCTTGACACGGGGAGGAGTGCCTTCTTCGTCGGTGGACGTCGTTGGACCGGTGTCCGACTCTACGCCCGGCCCCCGTGCCGCGGATCGTGCGACGTGAGGTGCCGCACGTGTCCCGGCTCACCGGTCCCACGGGTCCCGCGCGCGGCCGGGCCGTCACCCGCCCGACCCGGGCGGCGGGTGACGGCCGCACGGTCCGCCAGGGCCGTCAGACGACGTCGCGGCGGACCGCCAGCAGCGTGCCGAGCAGGGCGGCGACGAGCCCGTAGCCCAGCAGCAGGAGCCCGCCCTGCCACTGGTTGAGCAGGTCCGGCCCCTCGTTGACCGCGGTGAGCGCCGCCGCCGCGCCGCCGGGCAGCCACTTGTAGACGCCGGCGGTGGCGGGGATGCCGCCGACGATGCTCTCGATGATGAAGAGGTAGACCAGCGAGCCGACGATCGCGCCCACCTGGTTGCGGAACAGCGCGCCCACCCCGACCCCGATGACCGCGTACAGCACGATCGAGACGGTCGCCCCGAGCAGCACCTCGAGGTTGTCACCGCTCAGCGAGGGCGCGGCCCCGCGTGCCCCGGCGTAGACGACCACCACGAGCACGGCCACGGCGCAGGCGGCCAGCGCGAAGGGGACGGCGGCCACCAGGTAGGCGATCAGCTTGGCGATCACCACCCGCCCGCGGTGCGGGGTGGCCAGGAAGGTGGGGGTGGCCGTGCGGTGCCGGTACTCCTGGGTCATCCCGATGATGCCCAGCACCAGGGACAGGATCGCCGCCTGGCCGGCGGCGCCCAGCGCCAGCTGCTCGTACATGGGGGTGCCGATCGGCGCCGGACCGCCCTGCTGTCCGGCCAGGCCGGTGAACAGGGCGGCGAAGCCGCCGGCCAGCACGCAGGCGCCGACGAGCAGCCCGATCCAGACGCGGGTGGTCAGCAGCTTGAGCCACTCCGCGCGCACCAGCCGGGTCATCGGGTCGTCCCCTCGGTCTGCGCGGGGACACCCGCGGCGTACTGCTCCTGCCCGGCGGTGAGCCGGAAGTAGACCTCCTCGAGGCCGCTGGTCTGCGCGCGCAGCTCGTGCAGCTCGACCCCGGCGGTGAACGCCCGGTGCCCCACCTCCTCGGTGGGCATGCCGGACACGGTGACGCCGTCGGGTCCGCTGGGCGCCACGGTGGCGCCCGCCGCCGCCAGCAGGTCGGCGAGCTGGACCACCTGGGGGCTGCGGGCCAGCACGGTGCCACCGCCGGCGCCACCGCGCAGCTCGGCCAGCGAGCCCTCCCGCACGAGCTTCCCGGCGCCCACGATGACCACCCGGTCCGCGGTCTGCTCGACCTCGGACAGCAGGTGGCTGGAGACCAGGACGGTGCGCCCCTCCTCGTGCGCCAGGTGGCGCAGGAAGCCGCGCAGCCACTGGATGCCCTCCGGGTCCAGCCCGTTGGCCGGCTCGTCGAGCACGAGCACCTGGGGGTCGCCCAGCAGTGCGGTGGCCAGCCCCAGGCGCTGGCGCATGCCCAGCGAGTAGCCGCCGGCCCGGCGCCGGCCGGCCGGTCCGAGCCCGACCCGGGCCAGCACCTCGTCGGCGCGGGCGGCGGGCAGGCCGGCGGCAGCGGCGTAGACGCGCAGGTGGTCCCGGCCGCTGCGGGCCGGGTGGAAGGCCGTCTCCAGCACCGCGCCGACCCGGCGCAGCGGCTCGTCCAGCCGGGCGTAGGGCGTGCCGTTGAAGGTCGTCGTCCCGCCGTCGGGGGTGATCAGGCCCAGCGCCATCCGCAGCGTGGTGGTCTTGCCGGCGCCGTTGGGGCCGAGGAAGCCGGTCACCTGGCCGGGCTCGACGGTGAAGCTGAGGCTGTCGACGGCGCGGACGGCGCCGAAGGACTTGGTGAGGCCGCGGACCTCGACCCGTACGGGGTCGGTCCGGGCGCTGCTGGGGCTGGCGATCTCGGGCTCCTGGGGTCGGCGAGGGATCAGCGGGTCGCGCACTCCGGGGGTCATCCAAGCGCACGGGGACGCCCTGGGGGAGCCCGCCGGGGCCGGGCGTGGCGGGGCCGGGGTCCAGGCGGCGTGACCGTGGGCACAGTGCACCCGCCGGGTTGGTAGGTTCCGGCCTCGTGAACGCCTCCCGCACGGTCGCCGGGTGGCGGCGGACCCCGCGGGCCGACCGCTGACGGAGACCGGGCCGACCGAGCCGGCCGAGCCGGCCGGACGATCGGCGGCTGCCCGGGAGGAGCTCGAGCGGCTGCTGCTCGACGGTCCGCGCCGGTACACCCGGCGGCAGGTGGCCGAGCTGGCCGGGATGCCCGCCGAACGGACCCAGCGGCTGTGGCGGGCGCTGGGCTTCGCCGACGTCGCCGACGACGACCCGGCCTTCACCGACGCCGACGTGACCGCGCTGGCCCGGCTGTCGGCGCTGATCGACTCCGGGTTCGTGGACCCGCTGACCGAGGCGTCGATCGCCCGGGCCATGGGGCAGACGCTGTCCCGGCTGGCCGACTGGCAGACCGACCTGGTCGCCGCCCGGCTCGCCGAGGCCGGGGTCGGACTGGGGGTGGACGCCGGCACGGACGCCGTGGCGGCTGCGGTGCTGCGCTCCACGGAAGCGCTGCTGCCGCTGATGAGCGAGCTGCAGGACTACGTCTGGCGCCGGCACCTGGCCGCGAACGCGGGGCGGCTGGTGCTGTCCTCCGGCGCCGACCACCGGGAGCTCGCGGTCGGCTTCGCCGACCTGGTCGGCTACACCTCCCGCAGCCGCGGGATGGGCGGGCGCGAGCTGGGCGACATGGTCGAGGACTTCGAGGGCCTGGCCGCCGACGTCATCGCGCGGTACCGCGGCCGGGTGGT